>NZ_WPOO01000003.1:0-183407 GCF_009755265.1 Adlercreutzia rubneri
CGCCATCTCGAGGGACGACTCGGTGAGGCGCGCGTCGGGGCTGGTGCCGACGGCCCAGCCGACGGGCTTGCCGTCGAACAGGTCGACGACGGGCGACAGGTACACCTTGCGGCCGTCGTCGGGCAGGCGGAACTCGGTCACGTCGCTGACCCACGCCTCGTTGGGGCGCCCGGCGGAGAAGTCGTGGGTGCCGTCCGCCCTCAGCAGCAGGTTGGGCGCGGGCGCGTCGATCTCGCCGGCGTAGGAGCTGTAGCGCCCCCTGCGCGCGTAGCACACGCGCAGCCCGAGCCCGCGCATGAGCCGCCGCACCACCTTCTCCGACACCGGCCGGCCGCGCCGGCGCGACACGACCTCGCGCACGAACCGGTAGCCCCTCGACGAGTTGCCGTCGACGCGGAAGGCCCGCTCGACCTCGCCCGCCGTCCCGTCCGGCGGCGCGGAGGGCGAGGTCAGGGCGTCGAGCTGGTAGTAGTAGGTGGAGCGGGCCAGGCCCAGGGCCGCGCAGGCGGCCGCGGCGCCGAAGGCGCCCTCGAGCCTGGAGGCGCAGCCGGCCGCCTCAGCGTTGGTGAGGGCCGGCGCCCCTGCTTTTAGGACGGCCAACACCTCCCTGAGCGCGGCGTTGCTGAGCTCCAGGTCGGCGATGATCGCCTTGAGCGCCGCCGGGTCGTCGGGCAGCTCCTCCGGCAGCCCCGGCGGCTGCTCGCAGGGCATCGGGCGGGCCGGCCGGCTCGCCCGGCGGGTCTTCCCCTCGTCCACGGCCTCTCCCTTCCTCCTCTTCCTCGCGGGCGCCGGCAGCAGCGCCGCCGTGCCCCCTCGGGCGTACCTTCCCACGCTGTAGCGCACCTGCTGGGGGGTCAGCCCCGTCTCCCGGGCCGCCTGGGCGGCGGTCGCCCCCTCGGCCACGCGCCTTATCGCCTCGAGCTTGGGGAGCACGGGCTTGGAGCGGTACTGGCACTTGTCGGGGTCGTGCCTGGGATCCGCCTTGATCCAGTTGCGCAGCGTGCTGCCCGAAGGGTACCCCAGCTCGGCGGCGAAGTCATCCACGGACATCTCGCCGGGCATCGAGAACCACAGATCCAGCGCATCCTGCTTGGCCCTCTTGTCGTACATTCGAACTCCCTTCCGGACACCTGGGTGTCCAACTTGGAGTCCGCACCCCCAAGTTCACTCGAAATTATCAATTATCGTTAATTCTAATCACTATAGCTGCCCTTCAGACGCTCATAACCGTCAATCTCATGCAGCGACAGGAGCCTTCACCGACTGAGCGAGACGAGATGAAGCGCGAAGCGGCCATTACCGGAAAGGCCGATCGGAATCGGTTCCCATAGAAGTGGAGCGCAACCGCTCTTATCGAATGGGGCTCAGACACGTTTCCTCCGGCAGAGCGGCACGAGCCCACACGGGGCCTCTTTCGGCACAGACGCAGGGAACTAGGCAACAAAAAGGCCCCGCAACCTGATGGCTGCGGGGCCCCAGTTCTGCTGAAACGCGACGGGCGCTTACAGCGAGTCGATGTAAGCGACCAGGTCGCCCACGGTGACAAGCCCCTCGGGCTCGCCGAAGTCGACCTCGCAGGCCTCCTCCAAGTCGCAGATGAGCTCGACCATGTCCAGCGAGTCGATGCCGAGGGACTCGAAGGTCGCCTCGGGGGTGACGGTGGCGGGGTCGATGTCGAGGTTGCTCTCGAGAACGCCGGCGATGGTGTCGATAGTGGCCATGAACTAATCCTCCTTTTGGGTGAGCAGACCGTAGCCGCCGTCCTCGCGGCGGTACAGGATGTGCACCAGGTTGGTGTCGCGATCAGTGTACGCGAAAAAGTCGTGACCCAGCAGATCGATCTGGATGAGCGCCTCTTCTTCGGTCATGGGCGTGAACTCCGTCTCCTTGCGGCGGATGATCTCGTCCTCGGACAGCTCGTCCATCAGACGGTCGAGATCCAGCTCGCTCTCCGGACGGGCGTCCTCGTGGGCGTAGTCGACAATGCGCTCGGTGGCGCGAACCTTCTTGTCCAGCACGCGGGTCTTGTACTTGCGCAGCTGGCGGGCGACCTTGGCGGCAGCCACGTCGATGGCGGCGTACATGTCCTCTTCGCTTTCCTCCACGCGCACGATGTGGCCCTTGACGCGGACGGTGACCTCGCAAATAGCCGGCAGCGGGTTGGCCGGGTTCTTCTCGGTGTAAAGAACAATTTCCGTGGAGACGGTGTCGGCGTCCACAGCCTTGATCGCGTTACCGACCTTCTCCTCAGCGTACTGACGAAGGGCGTCGGTGACGGGCATTTTGCGTCCGGACACGGTGATCGTCATGATTTCCACCTCTTTTACCTCGTTGCTTGCACAATCAGCGTGGAAGGTGCGAGCCCGCTGGGGCACCTGAGCGCACCATGCGTAAAACGCACCCTTCCAAACTGGAAGAAACAGCATAGCGCACTTTTCGCGAGATTGACCGAGCAATTTGAGGTTGCAAGAAAACGATTGCCGTCTGAGGACTGTTTTCGGAATGCAGCGCCTTTGAAGTCGAACGGTTCTCGTTTTCGTGTGAAAAAGGCTGCTACGGGGACTTTACAGATAGGGATTTTCGCTGAAGCGAAAGGGAAAGCGGTTACAATTAACGGATATCTGTGAAGCCGTCTTGCTCGCAGGCGGCTGAGTCGGTAAGAGAAATTGAGGATATAAGGCATGGAACCCACTGCGAAGAATCCCGATCCGCATCATATCTTCATTGATGAAGTCCAGGGGCATCAGCGTCGCTGGTTGAAAGTCATCCAATTTACGAGTTCGTCCACGAAGGCGGCGGCCATCATGCTGGCGGCGGCTATTGTGGCCCTCGTTATCGCGAACTCGCCGTTCTTCGAGCCCTTTGAGGAGTTCTGGCACACCCATGTAGTGGTGGGCGTCGGCGGCTTTATCGGCGAGATGTCGCTGGCCCATATCATCAACGACATCTTCATGGCGGTGTTCTTCCTGCTCGTAGGGTTAGAGATCAAATACGAGATGACCGTCGGCGAGCTCACGAACATCCGCCAGGCGGCGCTGCCCATCATCGCGGCCTGCGGCGGCGTTCTGGCCCCTATCGTCATCTACTCCATCTTCAACGCCACCAACCCTGAGACCTCCCACGGCTGGGGTGTGCCCACGGCGACCGATATCGCCTTCGCCTTGGGCATCATGGCGCTGCTCGGCAACCGCGTGCCCAACGGCGTGCGCGTGTTCCTCTCCACCTTGGCCGTGGCCGACGACATCATCGCCATTCTCGTCATTGCCATCTTCTACGGCCAGAGCCCCTCGCTCATGTGGCTTGCCATTGCTGCGGCCATTCTCGTGGTGCTCGTACTGATGAACCGGGCGCACGTGTACGCCCTGACGCCTTACATGCTGGTGGGTTGCCTGTTGTGGTTCGCTGTGTTCATGTCCGGTGTTCATTCCACCATCGCTGGCGTGCTGCTCGCCTTCACGATCCCCACGGGGTCGCGCGTCGATCTGCAGAAGTTCATGACCTGGTCGGGCGACCGGGTTCGCGAGGCGCGCGCCGCCTATGTGGAGACCGAGCCGGTGACGCTTCAGAAGGATTACATGTTCACCGTCACCCGACTCTCCAGTGTTGCTCGTCAGGTGGTACCCCCGGCCACGCGCTTGGAGCATATGCTGTACCCGTGGGTGTACTTTGCCGTGCTGCCCCTGTTCGCGCTGACCAACGCTGATGTGAGCTTCCTTGGCGGCGATGTTCTCGCCATGGTCTCGAGCCCGGTGTTCTTCGGCGTGTTCTTCGGATTGCTTCTGGGCAAGCCCATCGGCATCCTGCTCTTCAGCTTCTTGACGGTGAAGCTGAAGATCGCCAACCTGCCCGATCATGTTAACTGGATCCATATGCTGGGTGCCGGCATCCTGGGCGGCGTGGGCTTCACCATGGCCATCTTCGTGGCGAACCTCGCCTTCCCCGAGGCGGTGCTCATCGCCGATGCGAAGATCGGCATTCTGTCGGCCTCGCTTCTGGCCGGCGTGATCGGCTTCCTCTTTCTGTTCATGCAGGCGAAGGCGGCCGAGCGCCAGGGCATCTCGTACGTGTCCGCCTCGCTGGATGAGGTGGTGCGCCAAACGGCCGGGGAAGAGGCCGCCGACATGGCCGACGACGTGGTGCTCGGCGCTGGCGACGAGGATCTGGTCGACGATGTGCGCGAGGTGCTGGAAGCCGAGGGCGGCGTGGCAGAGTTCGTCGTGCACGAGATCCGCGACGAGGCCGAGGCCGAGGACGTCACCGGCACGCGACCCTAGGGGACGCGTCGGTCCGCGGGCTTTTCGTACTTTCGGAGGGCGCTCTTTCGGGGGCGCCCTTTTTCATGCATCAAGTCGTTTTCGCAAACAGCAAGCTCGCTACAGCGCGCCCATGAGGTCGGCGATGGCGTAAAGGGTGCCGAAGGCGACGACGCAGCCTTCCGGGCCGGCGGCGTCGTGGGCTGCGCGCAGGGCATCGGCGGGAGCGCCGCACGTGCGCACGGGCACGTCATCGGCCCGGCCCTCTTCCACCATAATCTCGCGCACGCAGCCCTCCAGCTCGTCGGCCGCCAGGGCGCGAGGGCTTTTCGGGGCATACACCGAGAAGCTGCGGGCCCACGGCGCCACGGCGCGCACCATGGCCGGGTAGTCCTTGTCGGCCAGCACGCCCAAAGCAAAGTCGACTGAGGCGCGTCCCTCCTCCCCCAGAAGATCGGCGAGCGAGGCGGCCAGGGCCTCGGCCCCCTGAGGGTTGTGACCACCGTCCACAATGGTAAGCGGCGCGGTATCCACCACTTCGAAACGGCCGGGCCAACGGGCGGAGGCGATGCCTGCGAAAGCGGCCTCGGCGGAGATGGCCCACCCGCGCCCGCGCAGCACGTCGACCGCCGCGAGGGCCAGCGCCGCGTTGAAGGGCTGGTAGCTGCCGAGGAGACGCGTCTCGAATCCCCTCCCCTTCCATGAGAACCGGCGCAGGGCCGCTCCCGCGAGCGGCTCCACGGACAAGTCGCCGAAGTCGGGCACGAAAAGTTCGCAACCGCGCTCGGCGGCCACGGCCTCGATGACCGCCATGGCCTCGCTCTCCTGGGGCCAGCTCACCACGGGCGCTCCCGCCTTCACGATGCCGGCCTTCTCGCCGGCGACGGCGCCCAGGGTATCCCCGAGCAAATCGGTATGGTCGAGCCCGATGCGGCAGATCACGCTCACCTCGGGGGCCTCGATGACGTTGGTGGCGTCCAACCGCCCCCCGAGCCCCACTTCCAGCACCACGATATCGCAGCCCACGGCGCGGAAATGCTCGAAGGCCACGGCGCCCATGAGCTCGAACTCCGTAGGATGATCCCCACTCGCCGCCTCCACGGCTTCGGCCGCCGGGCGCACCGCCGCCACGGCCCGGGCGAGCTCCTCGCCCGTGATGTTCTCCCCGTTCACGCGGATGCGCTCCTCGAAGCAGAGGATGAACGGGCTCGTGAACAGGCCCACCTTGTAGCCGGCCGCCTGCAGCACCGAGGCCACATACGCGCACACCGACCCCTTCCCGTTGGTACCCGCCACGTGCACGAAGCGCAACTCGTCCTGGGGGCGCCCCAAGCGCTCCAGCAGATCCACCATGCGCGAGAGCCCCAGGCGCGAGGCCTGCCAGCGCGGGGTGTTTATCCAGGCTACGGGATCGAAGTGGCGCGCATCTTCCACGGCACGTTCTCCTTCAAGGACGCGGCTACCGTTTTCTTACAAACCCGGTAACCGATGGGGCATATCACGGCTCCATTCTATACTAGGTTCCGGGCACGAGAGGCCGCGCGACGAGAGGAGGAGCCATGGCAGCCATTTACGACCTGAACCGGCCGAACCCGCTGGCAGCGCCCTGCGACGAGGAAAACTGCAAGCCGCCCCTGGTCAAGATCCTCACCTCCCACGAGTTCAGCCAGCTCACGCATATCGCGCCGGAGGCGCGGGCAGAGCTGGCGGCGCTCGAGCTGGCGGCGGCCAACTTCGTCGAGCTGTACCCCTCCTACATCATCGGCTCGTTCTCGGTGCCGGACAAATCCGACCCCACGGGCGATCCGGACACCATGTCGTTCTACCTGGAAGCCGACCACCTCATCCTCATCGACGACGGCGACATCGCGCAGAAGACCCTGGACAAAGTGGCCGCAACCGGCATTCTCACGAAGCCCACCACCTCGCATACCCTGTATGCCTTCATGAAGACGCTCATCGCCGACGATTTCAGCTGGTTCTCCTCCATGGAAGACGCCATGGAAAGCCTCGAGGACGCCATGATCGGCCACCATGCCGACATCTCGTCGCAGACCATCATGAGCTACCGGCGCGCCGCCATGCGCATGGGCTCCTACTACCAGCAGATCGGCGTCATGGCCGACCTCATCGCCGACAACGAGAACAAGGTGATGAGCCGCGAGGAGGCCCGCACCTTCGGGCACATCACCACCCACGCGAATCACCTGTCCGACCGCGCCGACATGCTGCGCGAGTACAGCCTGCAGCTTTACGAGCTGCATCAGACGCAGATCGACTTGAAGCAGAACTCCACCATGCAGATTCTCACCATCGTCACGGTGATGTTCGCGCCGCTCACGCTCGTCACCGGCTGGTTCGGCATGAACCTCACCGTGCTGCCGGGACTCGATTGGCCCTATATGGCGGCCACGATCATCACCCTGGCCCTGGTCATGATCGTGGTGATGGTGCTGTTCTTCAAGCGGAAGAGATGGCTCTAGGCGATTTTGGGTCGCCTTAGACCTCGCCGCGCAGCAGCTCGCCTAAGGTGGCGAAGTCGTTTTCCAAGGCCTCGCGCTTCTTGCTGTCGTAGAGCGCGGCCGCCGGGTGGAAGATGGGGAACACCTTGAAGCGCCCCGCCCGCTGCAGCGTGCCGTGCAGGCGCGTGATGCCCACATCGGTTTTCAGGATGAACTTCGTGGAGAAGTTGCCCAGGGTGACGATGTACTCCGGGTTGATGGTGCGCGTCTGCTCGCGCAGAAACGGCGTGCAGGCCTGAATTTCCTCGGGACGCGGATCGCGGTTGGAAGGGGGACGGCACTTCAGCACATTGGCGATGTAGACGTCCTCGCGAGACAGCCCGGCGATGGCCAGAAGCTCGTTGAGGTACTTGCCGGCGGCGCCCACGAAAGGCTCGCCCTGCAAATCCTCGTTCTTGCCCGGAGCCTCGCCGACGATGAGCACCCGGGCCTCGGGATTGCCCACGCCGAACACCGTCTGCGTGCGGCCATCGCACAAGGGGCAGCGGCGGCAGGCGGCCACTTGGACTTGCAGGTCTTCTAGCGGAATGTGGGGGTGCTCCATCGGGCGTCCTTCTTTCTTGAGTTCCTTTTTGGGACTCGCCTCGGGCGAGCGCCGGGAGGGGGTGCCGTGCTCAAACAGCATTCTATGGCATTTCCCGCCGAGAGTCGCGGCATTTTCGTATGCCATAGAATGAACTGCGCGCGGCACCCCCTCCCGGCGCTCGCTGCGCATTGCTTTCGTTTCAACCTGCTGCACGGCCTTGATACTCGCTGACCGCCGCTTTCTACACGTACAGTCTGGGCAGTCTTGAGCAGCCGAAGCCGATGGCCACCTCGTGCTGGATGGTGCCCAAGGTCTCAGCCATCTGGTCGATGGTGACAGACGCTTCGCCCTGCTCTCCCACAATGGTTACCGTATCGCCGATCTGCGGGGCGAGGTCGTTGCGCTGGCGCAGGTTCACTTCGAACATGGACTGGTCCATGCAGATGTTGCCCACCTGGTGGAAGCGGCGGCCGGCCAGCAGCACGTCGGTGCGACCGGAAAGGCCCCGGCGGAAGCCGTCGGCGTAGCCGATGGGCATGGTGCAGATCTTCACGGCGCCGGGGCTGCGGTAGTTCAGGCCGTAGCTGACGCCCTCGCCCACCGGCAGCGTCTTCACATCGGTGATGCGGGCCTTCACGCTCATGGCCGGCTTCAGATCGATCATCGGGTAGGCCTCGGGGCACGGGTAGAATCCGTACAGCGAAATGCCGAGGCGCACCATGTCCAGCTGCACCTCTGGGTAGCGGATGGCGGCCGCGGAGTTCGCCGCGTGCACGATGCCCGGGTTGATGCCGGCCGCGCGCAGGGCGTTCACGGCTTCCGAGAAGCGCTTGACCTGCCGCTCGAAATCGATGGTGCCGGGGCAGTCGGCCGTGGCAAAGTGGGTGAAGGTGCCCACCAGATCGAGCGCCCGATGGAACGATATCTGCCGCGCGAATTCCACGACCTCGTCCCAACGCACGCCGATGCGGTTCATGCCCGTGTTCACCTTCATATGGAAGGGCGCGGACACCCCGAAGGCGTCGGCGGCCTCGGCGTAGCGGATGGCGAACTCGGCGGTGTAGACCGCCGGCATGATCTTGTAGGCCAGAAGCAGCGGGATGGCCATAGCCGGGGGCTCGCCCAGAATGAGGATAGGGGCGTTCACGTAGGCCTCGCGCAGGGCGATGGCCTCGTCCACCGTGGCCACGCCCAAGTACTCGGCCCCGGAGTTCAGCGCCGTTTTGGCGCACTGCACGGCGCCGTGGCCGTAGCCGTCGGCCTTCACCACGGCCATGAGCCGGGTACCCGGATTCAGGCGCTGCTTCACGGCCGAGGCGTTGTGACGGATGGCGTTCAGGTCGATCTCCACCCAGGCCCAGCGCCGATCCACCTCGGGAATGCGGGCGAGCTTGTCCGGATCGAAGCGCGGAGCGCCGGCAGCCGCCGTGCCCTGCTCAGCGAAGCGCAGCACATCGCTGGCCGCCGAGGACAGCTGGGACAGGGGGCGCACTCCGGCCCCGCGAGCGACTGCATCGGAGCCGCCCTCTGCAGCAACGCCCGCGCCGACGCGCTCGGCGCGGGCCGGCGACCAAGCCTCGGCCAGATTGCGGGCCTGGGCCTGCTTGCGCGCCGCGAACGGCGTGTCGTCGTACCGCGAGCCGCGCAAGGCGTCGCCCGCGGACACGAAGTTCGGATCTCGGTGCGAAAACCCCGTGAACCCGTTGGGAAGATCAGTCATAGTGCTACCACCTCAAACAGCCGCGCCCTATCGAGCGCGGCCGCATCTAGAACACGTTCCTCATGAAGTATAGCGCAGACCCGACGCACGGGAACGCGCTCTTTTGGCACGGGACAAAGACTTCCGACCGCGAGAACCCAGTCCCGGAAAGCCATACGGCAAGCACATCCGCAGCCAACCCTCCATCGCGACTTCGAAGCCAAAGGCCCTTGCGCGCCCGCTGCCTTACCCGAGCTCGCCCCGGGCCGCGGCGGCGGCGAGTTTCTCCGAGAGATCCTTCTGCGTGCTATGGCCCTCGCCGGCCATCATCTTCACGGCATGGGGAAGCGCCTCCACGATACCTTCCCAGTTCTCGGTGGCCGCCTTAGTGGAGCCGGGCAGGTTGATGATGAGCGTGTGCCCGCGCTGGGCGCAGATGGCGCGCGAGAGCATGGCGAAGGGCGTGATGGCGACGCTGTGGGCGCGCATGGCCTCGGCGATGCCGGGCACCTCGCGGTCGGCCACGTCGCGGGTAGCCTCGGGGGTCACGTCGCGCAGCGAGAGGCCCGAGCCGCCGCAGGTGAGCACGATATCGGCATCGGTGTTGTCGCAGGCGTCGATGAGTGCGCCGGCGATAAACGGGCGCTCGTCCATTTCCACAACGCGGCGGATGCACTCCCAACCCTGCTCGGCAATGAGCTGCTCCAGTTTCTGCCCCGCCTCGTCGGTTTCCAAAGTGCGGGTGTCGGAACACGTGATGATAGCGAATTTGATGGTCACTTTTACTTCCTTTCTTAGCAGCTCCCTTGAAACCCCCAGGGGCGATGCGGGGGCACAAGTGCCGTGCTCAAACAGCATTCTATGGCATTTCTCGCCGGGGGTCACGGCGTTTTCGCATGCCATAGAATGAACTGCGCGCGGCACCAGCGCCCCCGCCTCGCCATGCACGGTTGCCTCCGCTACAGCACGACTTCCTCGGGAATATCGAGCAGCAGGCAGTCGACGATGGAGCCGGCGGGCTGGGGCGCAGTGCCCTCGGGCATGACGGCCAGGCAGTTGGTTTTCTGGATGGGACCGAACAGCCCCGAGCTCTGGTTCTTGGCCGGCGTCACCTCATAGCCCTCGGCGGTACGCGTCAGGTTCGCCCGCAGATAGATGCGGCGCGGATCGCGGTTCTTCTCGTCGGCGGTAAGGCGCGCCTTCACCACGGGATGATCCATGAAGCGATAGCCCTGCATGGTGCGCAGCGCGGGGCGGATGAGCAGCTGGAAGCCCACGTAGGCCGCCGCCGGGTTACCGGGCAGTCCGAAGACGGGCGTGCCCTCCACCATGCCGAAGGTCTGGGCCTTGCCGGGGCGGATGTTCACGGTGGTCATCATAAGCTCGCCGAGCTCGGCCACCACCGGCTTGATGAAGTCGAAGTCGCCGTTGGCAGCCCCTCCCGTAGTGACGACGAGGTCGTACTCGCGGGCCGCAGCGGCCACGGCGTCGCGCAGGGCCTCGAAGGTGTCCTGGACGATGGGCAGCATCACGGCCTCGGCGCCGGCCTCGCGGGCGCAGGCGGCCATGGCGTAACTGTTGGAGTTGCGGATCTTGCCGGGGCCGGGCACCTCGGAAGGCGGCACGAGCTCGCTGCCCGTGGCGATGACGGCCACGCGCGGACGGCGGTAGACGGGCACCTCCAGCACGCCGCAACCGGCCAAAAAGCCGACGCCGGCGGCGGTGAGCACATCGCCCGCTTCCACGACCACGTCTCCCGCATGGGCCTCCTCGCCGGCGGCGCGGATGTTGGAGCCCACCTTCGTCGGGGCGGCAAACGACACCACCGAGCCCGGCTTGCCGTCGCCTTCCACGACGCCCACGATCTCGTACTTCACTACAGCGTCGGCATCGGCGGGCAGGCAGGCGCCGGTCATGATGCGCACGCATTCGCCGTCGTCTATGGTTCCCTCGAACACATCTCCGGCACCGATCTCGGCAATGACCCGCAGGGTCGCAGGAGCCTCCTCGGTAGCCTCGGCGATCTCGGCAGCGCGCAGGGCGAAGCCGTCCATGGCCGAATGCGCGAAGGGCGCAACATCGATGTCGCTTGTCTGATCGGCCGCCACCACACGCCCGACGGCATCGAGCAGCTCCACCGTTTCCACGGGCAGTTTCTCCACGGCCCCGCACACGAGCGCGCGGGCCTCTTCCAACGGAATCATTTCTCTCACAGGATCGGTCCTTCCCTTCCGCCCCGCCGCGCCATGCTCGGCACCATCGCGCCACAGCAGCACCGCGAGCACGGAATCCAACCGTCGTCGTTTCACTGGGGATCATTATAACTATTGCAGGATAACTACGGTCGAAAAGAGCGACGTTTTCACCGTCGCCGCAGATGCCTTCTCCGAAAAGATTCGCGCAATTCCTAGTCGCCGAACTGCATGCGGTAGTAGCGGGCGTAGACGCCATCGCGGGCCAGCAGCTCCTCGTGGGTTCCCTGCTCGAGCACACGGCCGTCCTCCACCACGGCGATGAGGCTCGCGTTGCGGATGGTGGACAGGCGGTGCGCGATGGTGATGGTGGTGCGCCCGCGGGAGAGCTCCGCCAGCGACGCCTGGATGGCGTGCTCGCTCTCGTTGTCAAGGGCGCTCGTGGCCTCGTCCAGAATGAGGATGCGCGGATCGCGCAGGAACACGCGCGCGATGGAGATGCGCTGCTTCTGGCCGCCGGACAGCCGCGCGCCGCGCTCGCCCACGAGCGTGTCGTAGCCGTCGGGCAGCGAGCAGATGAACTCGTGGATGTTGGCCTTGCGCGCCGCCTCCTCGATTTCGGCCTGGGTGGCGCCGGGGCGGCCGTAGGCGATGTTCTCCCCCACCGTGCCGCCGAACAAATACACGTCCTGCTGCACGATGCCGATGGCGTCGCGCAGGCTTGCCAATGACACGTCGCGCACGTCCACGCCGTCGATGGTCACCGCGCCGCCGGCCACGTCGTAGAAGCGCGGCAGAAGCGAGCAGGTGGTGGTCTTGCCGCCGCCCGAGGGCCCCACGAGCGCCACCGAGGTGCCGGCGGGGATGGAAAGCGTGAGCCCGTCGAGCACCGGATGGGTGCCGTCGTAGGAGAACGTCGCGTCGCGATAATCCACAGCGCCGCGCACCTCGCCGCCGCAGGCCTCGGCCAAAGTGGGCGCGCCGGGCTTGGTGGCCACGTCGGGCCGCTCGGCCAGCACCTCGATGAAGCGGCGGAAACCTGCGTAGCCCTTCTGCAGGGTCTCGGTGAAGTTGATGAGCTGCTCTACCGGTGCCATGAAGATGCCCACATACAGGGCGTAGATGGCCAAATCGGTCACGGCGAGCGTTCCTGCGGCCACGAAGTAGCCGCCGCCCACCACGACGATGGTGTACAAAAGCCCCGTGAACAGCGAGTTCAGCCCATGGAAGGCGCCCATGAACTTGTAGGATCGGTTCTTCGTGTCGAGAAATGCCTCGTTGGCCGCGCGGAACTTCTCGCGCTCGGCGTCCTCGCCGCCGAAGGACTTCACGACGCGGATGCCGCCGAGGGAATCCTGCACCGCCGCGTTGATGCCGGCCATGCGCTCGCGGTTCTCGCGGAATATGCGGCGGCGCCAGTAATTCAGCGCGAAGGACAGCGCCGCCATGACGATGGTGACGACAAGCATGATGGCGGTGAGCGGCCCGTTGATCATGAACAGCAGCACGAAGGAGCCGACGATCTTGAGCGTGCAGATGAACAGGTTCTCCGGCCCGTGGTGCGCGAGCTCCGATATGTCGAACAGATCGGTGGTGATCTTCGACATCATGACACCGGTGTTGTGGCGGTCGTAGTAGCCGAAGGAGAGGCGCTGGTACTGCTCGAACAAATCGCGGCGCATGTCGGCCTCCATGCGCGCGCCCATGACGTGACCCCAATAAGTGATGAACCACTGGCAGCCCGTGCGCGCGGCGTACAGCGCGATGAAGAGCAGCGCGATGAGCCCGAGGCTGCCCAAGATGACCGAGGGCGCCTCCGTGAAGAACTCGCGGGTGAAGAAGTTCAGCAGCTGCGGAAAGGCCAGATCGACCCCGGCCAAGATGCAGGCGGCCACGAGATCGGCAAAGAAGAGCGCCTTGTAGGGCTTGTAGTAGCCGGCGAACCGCCGCAGCACCTCGGCGGCGGCGACGTCGGCGTGTGTTTCCTTGGATGTGTCGACAGCAGTGGCCATAGGCCCATTCTAGCCCTCTGGGATTAATTTCGATGCCGAAGTCATCACGCTTTCACAACCCTTCGACGAATCGTCGCTCCCCGTCCTCCTTCATCTCCGCAACCGGCCCCGCAACCGCCCAAACATCCACTTTGGAACCCGAACCTTCGCTGGCATAACTTCGGTCGACGAACTACCGCTTTTCTGCATGAGATCTCTTGCCTGCAGAGTTTCACATTCCTTGGGAACCGGAGGCCGAAGCGCTACAATGGCCTCAGCCACCCAGAGAAAGAAGGCGACTATGCCGTTTTCGCCCGCGCCGTTTACACCCACGCCCTACACGCCGCCCGACTTCACGCTCCCCCACCTCGCCGCCGCGCCCGATGTGACGCTCGTGCCCGCGCCGAAGGATTTCGTGGCCCCGGAGGGCTACCACGCCATGTCCATTTATCCGGAGTATCTGAAGATCGCAGGGCAATGGACGCTCGCCCGCGATTCCCGCATGGATTGCGTGGCCGTCGTGGAAGGCGGCAACGTGTTCGTGCGCGAGTTCCGCCACATCCGCGCCGGCGATCTCATCGCCTGCGGACGCACGGAAAACGGCGAGGAGGGCATTCTCGTCTACACCGACGGCTTCCGCGGTCTGGCCACATCGGAGGACGGCGCTCCGCACCCGGGCGGCCACGACAACTTCGCCTTCCGCCTGGGCCGCTCTCGCGAGACCGCGTTCTCGCGCGACTATGACGAGCTCTACGAGCTTCTGCGCCACGACCGCGACCACGGCTCCATTGTATGGGTCATGGGGCCGGCCTTCACCTTCAACGGGTACTCCCGCGAGGCCTTCGCGAAAATCATCGACGCCGGCTATGCGGACGCGGTGTTCGCCGGCAATGCTCTCGCCACCCACGATTTGGAAGGGGCCTACTTCCACACGTCCCTCGGTCAGGACATCGACACCCAGGAGAACCGCCCCAACGGCCACTACCACCACCTGGACACCATCAACCGCGTGCGCTATTGGGGATCCATCGAGCGGTTCATCGAAGAAGAGGGCGTGCGCGACGGCATCATGAACGCGCTGGTGCGCAATGGCGTGCCCTACGTGCTGGCCGGATCCATCCGCGACGACGGCCCTCTGCCCGGCGTGTACGGCAACGCCTACGAGGCGCAGGACGCTATGCGCGACCACATTCGCAGCGCCACCACCGTCATCTGCATGGCCACCATGCTGCACACCATCGCCACGGGGAACATGACCCCCTCCTACCGCGTGCTGGCCGACGGCACCATACGTCCCGTGTACTTCTACTGCGTGGACATCGCCGAATTCGCCGTGAACAAGCTGGTGGATCGTGGCAGCCTCGCCAGCCGCGGCATCGTCACCAACGTTCAGGACTTCATCGCCAACATCGCCAAAGGATTGGGGCTTTTGGGTTAGAAGGTTGCGCAACATCGGAAAGGTCATCCCCGACGACGACCCTCTTATCGACCGCGTTCCCGAATGGCAGCGCGATTGGCGCAATGCCTTCCAGATGATGGTCGATGCCGGCGCCGTCAAGGAATGCGACACCATCGAGGAGTTGGAAGAGGCCCTCGGATTGCGCGAAGACGTGCTCGTGCAGGCTGTTAAGGACTGGAACGCCGCCTGCGAGGCCGGAGAGGACACTGTTCCCACCTACAAGTACGATCCCTCGTGGCTCATCCCCATCAGCGAGCCTCCCTATTACGGAGCGAAGCTCGGCGGCAACCTGTTCGCCACCAAGTGCGGACTGCGCATCAACCCCAAGATGCAGGTCATCGATACCGAAGGCGCCGTTATTCCCGGGCTTTACGCTGGCTGGCACACCGCCGGAGGCTCGAACGGCGAGAACAACCTCGCCGGCAAGCCCTTCAACGGCCTGTACGGTGATGTGGGACTATCGTTCCTCGGTGGGTACATGGCCGCAGGCTCTATCATCGGCGAGATCTAGTCAGCCATCTTTCGCCACAACCTATCATTAGCCCTCCCCTGGCGCCCCGTCCAACCGACGGGGCGCCGTCATGTTGCACCGCCGACAGAGGCGCCAGCGCACCCTGCCACCAGCCGAGGCATCATCACCCCCAGAAGACATTATTCCAACGAAGAAATGCTCTCCTTCAGGCAGTCGACGAACAGCTTCCCGTTCTCCCCGATGCGCTCCTCGTTGTAGATCACATAGAGATCGCAGGGCACCGTAAAATCGTCGACCGCGAATATCTTGATGTCGGAGCTCGCCCGCAGACCCGAGCGCACTCCCCCCAGCGCAATGCCGAACGTCTCGCCCGTTCCCGACAGATACAGGTCAAGATAGTTCGAGCAAGGCTGATTGTCGGGCTCCACGGCTACCCCGACCCCTGCAAACCATTCGATGAGCACGCGGCCCGCGCGTTCCATATTCGCGGAATTCCCCAAGAGCATCGTGAAGCCGTCCAAGTCGGCCGCCGTCACGCGATCGCACTCAAACAGAGGACAGGAGCGGTTCATCCAAAAACGACATTCGCCCTCGCTAAAGCGAAAAGCCCCCACTCCGGCAGGCAGCTCATCGGGCAGCGCCTCTTCCCCGCCATCTCGTCGCCTCACTTGAACGAAAATGGAAAGATCCGCCTTGCCGCTCTCCACCGCTTCCATGTTCGCGTAAGCGCCCGACGCCATGAGCATTTCGAGGCATCGGTCAGGATGATCCCGTCGGAAAGCGTGCAGCGCACGCGTCAGCAACTCCTCGAAGGGAGCGTAATCGAGGGTGCCCACCACTATGGACGACGAGGCTTCCGCCAGCGCCCGGCACTCTTCCGCGCTTTCCTCTACCAGCTTCACTATGGCACGAGCACGCTTCAGAAAAAGACGGCCGGCTGGCGATAGCTCCAACTGACCGACGCGCTTGACCGTAAGAGGCGCCCCTACCTCCTCCTCGAGTGCGTGAATATGGGCCCGCAGCGTCGGTGGCGACACGAACAGATCAGCAGCCGCCTGGGCGAAATTGAGAGAGCGCGAGAATTCGATGTACTCGCGCAGATATGCGGTGTCCACGGACAGCTCCTTCCCCACCCCCGAATCGCGGAACGCAACCTGCAACCAGTATACCCCATCAGCTCCTCGCAGCAGGTCAGCAGCCGCTGGGGCCAAACTCAACCGATGTTGCGCAAATACGGCTTTTCTGCTACCGCTCCTTCGGGGTTTCAGGGCTCCTCGACCCTGAATTCGCTGAGGCTAGCCACGAGCTTCAGCCCGAAGCTGCTCTCATGCGCGCTATGATCGAGGCCCGGCAAAGCCAAAATCTCACGCAAAAGGAATTGGCCGAACGATGTGGCATAGCTCAGACCGAAATCAGCCGCATAGAACGCGGAATCCGCAACCCTTCGATACGCGTCCTTCAGAAAATCGCGGAGGGAATGAACATGTATCTGCATATCTCCTTCCTCCCCCGCGACCCGCAACCGGGCACCCGCTCCGCATAGCATAGCAACGCGAAGACGCCGCCGGCGTGCTTTTGGGCTCCCCAAGGCCGTTCTGAAGAAATCTCGGTCAACGAACTACCCGTTTTCTGCATGAGATCTTGAGTTATCAGCGTCTCTGGGGGCACGCCCGCAACCCGATGCCGGGAACTCCCTTACCAAGCGCAACGCT
This sequence comes from Adlercreutzia rubneri, assembly GCF_009755265.1. Classification (NCBI taxonomy): domain Bacteria; kingdom Bacillati; phylum Actinomycetota; class Coriobacteriia; order Eggerthellales; family Eggerthellaceae; genus Adlercreutzia; species Adlercreutzia rubneri. The sequence goes on from NZ_WPOO01000003.1 coordinate 16,827, forward strand.
TTGACCAGGCGTTTTGTAAAAGCCGTTCTCAGCCGCGAGCCCTTCTGCGGATTCCGGACGCTTATAACTCGAGATTTCGTGCAGAAACAGAGGGGTTCGTCGACCGAGAACAGGCAAAAGCGATCCCAGCTGGCTGCCGCGAAACAGAAGAAGGGCCGCCTCGTTATGAAGCGGCCCTTCTTTAGTCGTTTGTGCGCTCGCCTTCCAAGGCGAACCTTGTGGACTGCGAGCCCCTGCTCGGCCCTCTAGCGCTTGATGTTGTAGAAAGCTTTCATACCGGCGTACTGGGCCTGGCCCTCAAGCTGCTCCTCGATGCGGATGAGCTGGTTGTACTTGGCCACGCGGTCGGACCGGCAGGGGGCGCCGGTCTTGATCTGGCCGGTGTTGCAGGCCACGGACAGATCGGCGATGGTCACGTCCTCGGTCTCGCCGGAGCGGTGGCTCATGACGCAGGCGTAGCCGGCCTGCTTGGCCATCTCGATGGCCTCGAGCGTCTCGGTGAGGGAGCCGATCTGGTTCACCTTGATGAGAATGGCGTTGGCGCAGCCCAGCTCGATGCCCTTGGCGAGGCGCTTGGAGTTGGTGACGAACAGGTCGTCGCCCACCAGCTGCACGCGATCGCCGATGCGGTCGGTCAGCTTCTTCCAGCCGTCCCAGTCCTCCTCGGCCATGCCGTCCTCGATGGAGACGATGGGGTACTTGTTCACGAGCGCCTCCCAGTAGTCCACCATCTCGTCGCTCGTCAGCTCGCGACCCTCGCCGGCCAGCACGTACTTGCCGGTCTCGGCGTTGTAGAACTCGGTGGAGGCGGGATCCATGGCGAACAGGATGTCGGTGCCCGGCTTGTAACCGGCCTTCTCGCAAGCTTCCACGATATAAGCCAGCGGCTCCTCGTTGGTCTTCAGGTTGGGAGCGAAGCCGCCCTCGTCGCCCACGCCGCCGCCAAGGCCCGCATCATGCAGCACCTTCTTCAGGGTGTGGTAGATCTCGGCGCACCAGCGCAGAGCCTCGGCGAAGGTGGGGGCGCCCACGGGCATGATCATGAACTCCTGGAAGTCCACGTTGTTGTCGGCATGCACGCCGCCGTTCAGGATGTTCATCATGGGCGTCGGCAGAAGATGCGCGTTCGCACCGCCCACGTACTTGTACAGCGGCAGCTCGGCGGCCTCCGCGGCAGCCTTGGCCACGGCCAAAGAAGCGCCCAGGATGGCGTTGGCACCGAACACGCCCTTGTTCTCCGTGCCGTCGGCCTCGATCATGGCGGCGTCCACCATGCGCTGATCCTCGGCCTCGAGGCCGATGAGCACGTCGGCGATCTCGTTGTTCACATGGGCCACGGCATCCAGCGTGCCCTTACCCAGATAGCGGCTCTTGTCGCAGTCGCGCAGCTCCACGGCCTCGAAAGCGCCCGTGGAAGCGCCCGAGGGAACCGCCGCGCGGCCGAAGGCGCCGTCTTCCAGCACGACTTCCACTTCGACGGTGGGGTTGCCGCGAGAATCGAGAACCTCGCGCCCGTACACATCGATGATGACGCTCATGTAGTGCCTCCTTGAAGGTTGGTTGATGCTTCTAATCAGCGTTCACCATCATAGCACGAACGACGCAAGCGCAAGCGCCCCGCGCGGGTTCATTCCGCACGGGGCGCATAAAACAGGGGTCGCTGCCGGGCCCAATCGGGCACCGCAACCAACAAGGACGACGGCTCTCGCCCTCAGACAGAGCCCCAACAACGGCGCAGAGGCGGGTTAATGGATGCCCGGCCACACGGCACCCGTGGCGGGCACGGGCACATCGCGGTTCTCATCGGTGGTCGGAATGACGCCGAACTCCTTCAGAAGGCCGTAGATGTCGGTATGCTCGATCTCCTTCAGGCCGCGCGACAGCAGAAGCTTCTCCAGCACGTTCATGTTCATGTCTGTTGCCGGCTTGCCGTCGCGCAGAAGCACCGTCGCGTTCAGCAGCACGCGCAGGTCGAACACGCTGCCCCACACCTCAGGCACGCCGCGGTCGATGTCGAGCAGCGTATATACCGCCTCCATGCCAGTGCGCATGGAGTACTCAGTGGTGAAGATGGTGTCGCGCGGCGTCTCGGCGAACTGGCCAATGAAGGCGAAGTTCACGGCGCCCTCAGGCACGACGAGCGGACGGTCGCCATCGGCGCGGGGCATGAAGAAGGCCGTGATGTAGGGCATCATGCAGGGCACCGTGTTCGCGGAATGCTCGGCCAGCTCCTCGATTTGCTCCTCGGGCACGCCCAGGTGGTACAGCCACTCCTCGCAGATTTCCTTGCCGGTGCAATCGCGCATGGGCTTCTTCACGTAGTCGCCGGGCACGTCGGTGAACAGGCCGTAGAGCCACACGCACACCTGCCCCTCGGGCTGGGCGCGGAACTGCGGCTGGCGGTTGATGGTCCAGGAGAGCAGCCAGCTGGAGTCCTTCACCGACACGATGCCGCCCGTGACAACGCCGCCGGAAAGCGGGTCGCGCTTGCAGATGGCCTCGATATAAGGCAGGATCTTCTCGTCCAGCGTGGTCACCGTGGCGCTTTCCCAGTTGCTCTTCTCCGGGTCGCCGCAGAACTTCTCGGGACGGCCGAACTCCGGCGACTGGGCCGCGATCCTCTTCCACAGATCCCAGCCATCGCCGGGAGTGAGCTCGGGGGCGAAACGGGCGGGGGCGTCCTGGCTGCCGAAGGAGGAGTGGGCCACCAGGCTGCCGGGCGTGATGAAGACGAGGTCGTTTTCCGTGAGCGGAATGGTCTCCTCGCGCGCGAGGTCGACCGCCGGGGCCGTCTTGCCGTCGGGCTGCACGCCCTCGGCCGCGTCCACCGCCGCCGGGCCGTCCTCGCGCACCAGCCGAATCTCCGTAGCCAGCTTCCGGTCATCGTCCTTAGCGTCATCGCAGCTGAAGCGCACATCAGTCACGTGGGTGTTGAACTGGAAGTCGACGCCGTGGGACTCAAGATAGTTCACCATGGGCAGGATCATGGACTCGTACTGGTTGTACCGGGTGAAGCGCAGAGCCGAGAAGTCGGGCAGGCCGCCCAAATGGTGCACGAAGCGGGTGACGTAGCGCTTCATCTCAAGGGCCGAGTGCCAATTCTCAAAGGCGAACATGGTGCGCCAGTACAGCCAGAAGTTCGAGTTCAGCACCTCATCGGAGAAGTACTCGGTGATGACCTTGTCCTGCAGCTCCTCTTCCGGGGTGAAGAACAGGTTCATGATTTCCATGCAGGCTTTGTCGGACAGGTTGAACTTGTTGTCAGTATGGGCGTCCTGGCCGCGATCCTGCGTGGCGCGGCACAGCGAGTAGTTCGGATCGCGCTTGTTCAACCAATAGTAGTAGTCGAGCACCGATACCGACGGATCCTCGATGGAGGGAATGTCGCGGAACAGATCCCACATCACCTCGAAGTGGTTGTCCATCTCGCGGCCGCCGCGCATGGTGTAGCCCAGCCCCGGGTAATCCCAGCCGTCGCAGCCGCCGCCGGCACGCGGGTCGCGCTCCAGGATGTGGATCTTCTCGCCGGGCATCCGTCCGTCGCGCACGAGAAAGCACGCCGCCGCCAGGCCTGCCAGGCCGCTGCCGATAATGTAGGCCTGCTTGTTTTCCACGCCCTCGGGCGGAAGCGGATGGGCGAAGGCCTCGTAGTTGCCGCTGGAATAGTACATAGCGCACGTCCTCTCTGGTCGGGTTCAATGCTTACCTTCCATCATGCGGCCGCTCCGCGCGCCCGCATCCGTCAACAAGATTCCGTTGCGCCCCCGTTAGCTGGCAGTAACCTGGCGAAACGCGAAAGGCCGTACTATAATGGCTCGCTGTGACTGAGAAGAGACATATCCCGGGCTTCGTGTACAAGCTCATGCTGCTGGCGGCCACCATTATTTGGGGGTTCGCCTTCGTGGTGATGAAGGACGCCGTCGACGTGCTGCCCCCGGCCCAGCTCATCGGCGTGCGCTTCTTCCTGACGGGACTGCTCATGGCCGCTGTGTTCCATCGGTCGCTTAAGGGCGCGCTGAACGGGCCGTGCCTTAAGGCGGGGCTCGTGCTGGCCGTCGTGACCTTCCTCGCGTTCTGGGTGCAGACGGTGGGGCTCGCCGACACCACGCCGGGCAAGAACGCCTTCCTTACGGCCACTTACTGCGTCATTGTTCCCTTCATGCTGTGGGCCGTCGCCGGCAAGCGCCCCACCTTCGCCAACGTGGGCGCCGCCGCTCTCTGCATCACGGGCATCGGGCTCGTGTCGCTCACCGCCGGCTCGCTCGCCTTCGAGTTCGGCGATGCCATGACGCTTCTGTGCGCCGTCTTCTTCGCGGCGCAGATCATCGCCATCGCGCGCTATTCGAAGCGCTTCGACGTGCTCGCGCTCACCGTGTACCAGTTCCTCTTCGGCGGCATTGCGGGACTTGTCGTCGGCGCTCTCACCGAGCCGGCGCCGAACCTGGCGGCCCTCACGCCGGAATTCGCCTTCAACCTGTTCTACCTCGTGGTGTTCGCCTCGGGGCTGTGCTACCTCTTCCAGAACGTGGGGCTCGTCCACGTGTCGCCGGCCCAGGGGTCGCTTCTGCTGTCCCTGGAATCGGTTTTCGGCGTGCTGGCCAGCGTGCTGTTCTACGGCGAGGTGGTCACCGGGCGCATGGCGGTCGGTTTCGTCCTCATTTTCGCCGCCATCCTGATAAGCGAGCTGGCACCGACACGGGCAAAGCGCGAGAAGCACCCGAAGACGAGCGAATCGTCCGATGCCCCTAAGTCGCGCAGCATTCCGATAGTCGACGAGGACGACAGCGACCTTGTCGCAAGCTCCTAGGGAATAAGCGCGAAGGCAGCGCAGGCGACAACGCCGACGAGGAGGGCCGCCCCGTCGCCAAAGGCGAAACGGCGCCCGTCAAGCGACGTCGGCACGCCGGAAGCTCCGTAGCAGCGCGCCTCCATAGCGGATGCCAGGCGATCGGCCCGACGGAAAAGCCCCACGAACAGCGGCACCATGAGGCCCCCATAGGCTCGCAGGCGCCGCACGAGCCCTGCGCCCTCGAAGGCAGCTCCCCGCGAGGCCTGGGCAGCCCTCACGGCCCTCAGCTCCTCGGAAAGCAGCGGCATGAACCGCAGGGCGATGGAAAGCGACATCGTGAAGTCGCGTACGGGCAGCCCCAGACAGCCCAGGGGGGAGAGCAGCCGGCGCAGCGCCTCGGAAAGCTCTGCAGGCGTGGAAAGCGCCGTGAGCAAAAGACTCGCCCATACCAGCAGAAGCAACCGGAGGGCCACCGCGATTCCCGCAAGCCACCCAGAGGCTGCAACATTGTAGACGAGCAGGAAGCCGACAAGGAGGTAGGCGAAGGCCCCTTCGCGCAGCAGACGGGCAACGGGGACGTCCCCGACGGAGGCCACGGCCGCCAGCAGCGCAGCCGCCACACCCAGACCCAGAAGGTTTTCCGTGCAGAAAAGCGCCACGGAATAGGCCACGAGCAGCCCGATCTTCACACGGGCGTCCACGGTGCGCAGTGTCCCTTTCGCACCGATGCGCGTGGCACGGCGAGCTTCGCCGGCGCCGCATCTCGCACCGCCTGCGCGTTTCGCAGCGTCTGCGCGAGCAGCACCGGCGTCCCCCTTCTCGGATGCGACAGAATATATCGAGGCTTTTTCCATGTCGCCAGTATCCCACAGAACCCCCATCGTCACGGATGCCATCCCTCCCCCATCGGCCAGACACCGGTGAGCGCTCGTGTTTTGTGCAGAGGCGCAAAAGAAGGCGCCCCCATGCTCAAGGGGGCGCCTTCTTTCAATTCCGTCAAGCCATCCCGCGGGCTCCTGTTAAGGAAGAGCCCAGGCTTGGTGGAGTCATCATGAAGCCGGCGAGTTAGCGAACCGGCCTCGAATCGGCGAGCCGCACGGCCCGCATGCAGATGTTAGAGCGATTGCTCAGCCGCAATCTCAGCCTGCTCGAACTCAAAGGCAGTCTCCGCATCCTCGGCGGCAGCCTGCTCGTTGCCCAGCGCGTCATCGTACTCGGTGGACATGGTGGCCTCGGCCACAACCTGCTGCTCGACGCGCTCGAGATCCTTGGCGGCATCTTCGGCCTTGGCGGCCTCGGTCGCAACGAACTCCTCCATCAGCGTATCCTTGTCAGCCATGATCCGGCTCCTTTCAATCGGTGCGATACCCATGTACTTACACTGCAGGAGCAAGATCGGTTGCCCTTGCAAGGAGTATTCTATGGGCCTCAGCAGCAAGGTAAACTTGAGCGAGCCGATAGTAATTCAGAGGTTGGACGCGCGTCGCCTTGCCGTCATGAGACCCGCGCCGCAAGTCATACCGCGCTTGCGGCAAGGGGCGACCGAGGTCGCCCCCTACGGGAGGAAACGCAGAGAAGCCGCCCGAGGGCGGCTTCTCCGGTATAGAACGATGCTTCCACGCTCCGCTTTTGCGGCTGGCGGGCGCGCGGCGCACCCGAAGTTCCCAGTCGAACGATTACTCGCTCTTGACGTCGGCCTTCTCTTCCTCAGCCTTCTCCACCTCGGAGGTCTCGACCTCCTTGGCAGCCTCGGCCTCGGCCTTCTCGGCTTCCTCCTTGGCGGCCTCGGCGGGATCACCGGCGGTCTCCTCGGTCTCGCGGAACGCCTCGGCCTCTTCGGCCTTCTTCTCCTCGACGGCCTCGACCTTCTCGGCATCGGTCATCTCGGCGCCGTTCTCGGCAACGGCCTCGGCGGCGTCTACAGCCTCGATCTGCTCGACGGTGCCGTCGGCCTCGAAGCCCAGATCCTCGGCGAGCTCCTCGGACTTGTCGGCCTTCTTGGCGACCTTCTTCGGGGCAGCCTTCTTGGCAGCGGCCTTCTTCTCGGCAGCGGCCTTGCGCTCGGCCTTGGGCACGCAGGGCTCGGTCACGAGCTCCATGATGACCATAGGGGCGTTGTCGCCCTTGCGAGGCCCGAGCTTCATGATGCGGGTGTAGCCGCCGGGACGATCCTGGAACATGCCCTGGGCGACCTTCTCGAAGATCTCGCGGACGAGCTCCTTGTCGTTCAGGTAGGCGATGGCCAGACGGCGGGAATGCAGGTCGCCGCGCTTGGCCCAGGTGATCACCTTGTCGACCTGCGGGCGGATCTCCTTGGCACGGGACTCCACCGTCTTGATGCGGTCGTTCAGGAACAGGGCGGACACCAAGCTGCGCTTCATAGCCTTAGTGTGGCTATAGTCGGTGCCGAGCTTGCGACCCTTCTTGTTGTGTCTCATAACTCTTTGTCTCCTAAAGCTTCAAATTGAGGTCCATGGAAATGAGCTTGTCCTTCACTTCCTCGATGGACTTCGCACCAAAGTTCCGAATGTTGAGCAGGTCGTTCTCGGAGAACTCGACGAGCTGGCGCACGGAATGGATGCCCGCGCGCTTCAGGCAGTTGTAGGAGCGGACGGAAAGGTCCAGATCCTCGATCTGCTTGTCAAGCTCGGCGTTGGACTCCTGACCCTCCGGCGCGAAGATGGAGGGAGCCTCGCCCTCTTCCTCTTCGCCGGTGGAAGCCAAAGCCAAAAACGCGCCCATGTACTGGTTGATGATGTTGGCCGCGCGGCACACTGCCTCAGTGGGAGCAAGCGAGCCGTCGGTCTCCACCTCGAGAACCAGCTTGTCGTAGTCGGTGCGCTGGCCCACGCGGGTGTCCGTCACGTTCATCGTGCAACGGCGCACCGGCGAGAACAGCGAGTCCACATGGATGATGCCGATGGGGTCCTCCGTGCGCTTGTTGCGCTCGGCGGACACGTAGCCGCGGCCGACACCGATGCGGATGGTCATGTCCAGCTGGCCGCCATCGGCCACCGTGGCGATGACGTGATCGGGGTTCACCAGGTTGAACTGGCCAGGCACCTCCAGATCGGCGCCGGTCACCGTGCAGGGGCCCTCGGCGAACACGTGGGCGGTCGCCTCGTCGGCCTCGTCGGACACCTGGGAGAACACCAGGCCCTTCACGTTCAGCACGATGTCGGCGATGTCCTCGATGACGCCTTCCGCGGTAGTGAACTCGTGCTGGACGCCCTCGATCTGGATGGCGGTGGCCTTAGCCCCGTCCAGCGAGGAGAGCAGCACGCGACGCATGGAGTTGCCCAGCGTGTTGCCATAGCCGCGCTCGAGCGGCTCGACGATGTAGCGGGCAACGGTGTCGTTGACTTCCTCCGTGGTAACGGTAGGCCTCATGAACTCTGTCATGTATGGGTAGCCTCCTAAAAAAGTCGCGATTATTTCGAGTACAGTTCGACGATGAGCTGCTCGTTGATGTCCAGATCAATCTGGTCGCGCGTCGGGAGGGACAGCACGCTGCCCTGCAGCTTCTCGATGTCGATCTCCAGCCATGCCGGGACCTGAACGCGCTCGTTGGAGACCAGAGCGCTCTTCACCACGAGAAGCTCCTTGGCCTTGGGGGCCACCGAGACGAGCTCGCCGGGACGCACGCGGAAGGACGGGATGTCTACGCGGCGGCCGTTCACGCAGATGTGGCCGTGGGTCACCATCTGGCGGGCTTCCTTGCGGGTGCGGGCGAAGCCCAGACGGAAGACCACGTTGTCGAGACGGGTCTCCAGGATGGTCATCAGGTTCTCACCGGTCTGACCCTCCATGGACTTGGCGCGCTTGAAGTACCCACGGAACTGCTTCTCGAGCACGCCGTAGATGAACTTGGCCTTCTGCTTCTCGCGCAGCTGCATAGCGTACTCGCTCTCCTTGCGGCGACGCTTGGGCTGGCGGATGGATTCCTTCTTGCTGGAGTAACCGAGCACCACAGGATCGATGCCCAGCTGACGGCAGCGCTTGAGAACCGGAGTTCTGTTGATTGCCATAATGTACGATCCTTTCAGTTACACGCGGCGACGCTTCTTGGGGCGGCAGCCGTTGTGCGGGATGGGGGTGCAGTCCTGGATGCTGGCCACTTCGAGGCCGGCAGCCTGCAGGGAGCGGATGGCGGTCTCGCGACCGGAACCCGGGCCCTTCACGTAGACGGCAACCTTCTTCAGCCCGTGCTCCATGGCCGTCTTCGCGGCGGCCTCGGCGGCCATCTGCGCGGCGAACGGCGTGGACTTGCGCGAGCCCTTGAAGCCCACGGTGCCCGCGGACTGCCAGGAGATCACGTTGCCCTGGGGATCGGTGATGGAGACAATGGTGTTGTTGAACGTAGACTTGATGTGAGCGGCGCCCACGGCAATGTTCTTACGCTCAGAGCGCTTGATGCGCGTAGTACGTACTTGCTTCTTAGCCACGGTTTGCTTACCTCACTACTTCTTCTTGCCGCCGATTTGCTTGCGCGGACCCTTGCGGGTACGGGCATTCGTGTGCGTGCGCTGGCCGCGAACGGGCAGGCCGCGACGATGACGCAGACCGCGATAGCAGCCGATCTCCATCAGGCGCTTCACGTTCTGAGAAACCTCGCGATGCAGGTCGCCTTCGACCTTGAGGTTCTGCTGGATGTAATCGCGCAGCTTCGCGAGGTCTTCCTCGGAAAGGTCCTTCACGCGAATGTCGGGATCGACGCCGGTAGCGGCGATGATCTCTTTGGCCGTAGTGAGGCCAATGCCGTAAATGTAGGTCAAGGCGATCTCAATGCGCTTATTGCGGGGAAGATCGACACCAACGAGACGTGCCATGTTGTTCTAAAGTCCTTTCTTCCTAGCCCTGACGCTGCTTATGGCGCGGATTCTCGCAGATGACGAGAATCTTGCCATGGCGTCGGATGATCTTGCACTTGTCGCACATCTTCTTGACCGAGGGACGTACCTTCATGTCGTTTCCTTTCGGTATGCGGATCGTTCTATACGTGCACGCCCAGCCGCTGGCGAGTGTTTTCTCAGCTGTGACCGCGCGCGAAGGATCCGGGTCTTCACGCGGGGGCTACCCTATGCGGGCCTTGAGGGGGAATTACTTGAAGCGGTAGGTGATGCGGCCGCGGTTCAAGTCGTACACCGACAGCTCCACGGTCACGCGGTCGCCGGGCAGGATCTTGATGTAGTGCATGCGCATCTTGCCGGAAATGTGGGCGAGGATGGTGTGCCCATTCTCGAGTTCCACCTTGAACATCGCGTTGGGCAAAGCTTCGAGCACCGTGCCCTCGAGTTCGATTACATCTTCCTTAGCCAAAAGTTGCTCCTCCAAAACGGACTGATAAAGCAGCAACGCAAGATAGTACCAAAAAGGCAAGAGGATTTGAAGAAAAAATCGCACAAGGGCGTAAAAAACCAAAAAGCGGATTTGGCTTTGAAAATGACCTGCTTGTCAGGCCTGCGGTCGAGCCGCGCAGCTCTCGTTCGCGAAACGGAGCCGCCAGGTATTGTTCGCGCTGCCTCGCGCGGCCGCCTTGTCGGCAATTGGGTATGCTAGCACAGGTGCGCCCCTCGATGCAAGCGGGAGGCGCACCTTGGCAGATAAAACAAGGGGGCGGCGCGCCCAGATGAGACAACAGGGAACCCAGGCGCGCACCCCTACACGAAAAGATGGTCGACGGCTACTCGCTCAACCAGCGCAGGGTGCGGCTGCTTTTCTTCGCGAGGATGACCAGGGCGATGATGACGATATCGACGATGAAGCCGAACACGAACACATTCTGGAACACGCCGGTGGCCTCGTAGATGGACATCATCAGCGGAATGCCCAGGCTAGCAACCAGGTAGCCGCAGCTGGTGATGCGCGAGAAGATCTTCTCGAAGTCCCTCATGCCGAAGATGGAGAGCGCGAAGGTGGAATAGCCCACGCCGGTGATGGCGTACATGGCGTCGTTCAAACCAGCGCCTACGCACGAGCCTACCACCGACTCGCTGCTGAAGTACAGCACCACGAATGACACCATGGTGATGCCCGTCCACAGCACCATGGCGCGCGTCGAGCCGAATTTATCGCTGGTGGCACCCGCCAGGGGGTTGAAGACAATGTCGCAGAGGCTCGCCGAGGACACCATCAGTCCGCCCACCACCGCGCCAAGTCCCACCACTTCGGCGTAGGTTGGAAAAATGGCGTTCATACAGGCCGTCCCTTGGCACAGCATCACCACGCCCACGCAGAGGAGGAACGGCACGCTGCGGAACGCTGCGGCTGCCGGCACGCCGGGCGCGGTGCTGGGAGCCAGGGTTTTAGCGCGCCCAGCCGCTTCCTCGTACCCGTAAGGCAGAAGCCCCTTATCTTCAGGGCGATAGCGGATAACGAAGACGATGGCAGGCAGCGCCAGGCATGCGGATGCCGCGGCGAGCACGAAATATGAGGAGCGCCAGCCAATGGCCTCGATAATGGTGGCGAACAAAGGGCTTGCCACGGCGCAGTACAGCGCCTGGATGGCCCACACCACGCCGATGGCGAAGCCGGTCTTCTTCGCGAACCAATTACCCATGGTGGGCGTGACGGTAACGGTGCTGGTGGCCGCCAGCCCGAGACCGACGAACACACCGGAGACATACCACATCCAGGGCTCATCGTAGAAGGCCATGGCCACAGTGGCCAGCACCTCCATGGCCACGGCCGCGATCAGGATGACCGGCAGTTTCACGCGCGTGAGCAAATTGCCCACCAGGGGCATGGCCAGGCCCATGCACACCATTTCTATGGTGGTATAGAGCGTCAGGGTAGAGAGTTCGCAGCCGATGTCCGTGCTGACAGGATAGAACCACTGCGCGCCCACCACCGAGAACGAGCCGATGGTGCCGCTCATCATCAGACCATAGGCAATCATCACAAGCCATGCATAGTGGGGCTTATTCCCCTGTTCAACGGTTTTCGCAGATGTCATTGCATCCAACTCCGTTTCTAAGCTCGAAGATTCGTTTCCAAAGTCGATCTCTCACAGCTGCGAGATTACATAGGACCGGTACTCGAAGGCCTTGTCGGCAATGGGCAGCGGGAACGTGTCGAAGGTGTGCGTGAGGCCCGTGAGCACATGGAGCTCGGCGGGAACGTGAGCCGCCATCAGGCGCTTCGCGTACTCGATGGTTTCGTCGCGGAACAGGTCGAGCTCGCCCACCTCCAGGAAAGCCGGCGCCAGGCCCTCGAAGCTCTCGTTGCGCGCCGGGGCCTCGCAGGGCAGCACTTCATCGGTTCCCCGGCGCTCGCCCAGCACGGCCTCCCAGGCCATCTTGTTGTTCTCCGCGAACCACACGTGTGCAAGGCCGTCGAGCTCATCGTCGCAGGCCACGGTTCGGTCGTCCAGCATGGGGTAGATGAGAATCTGCTTGGCCAGCGGCACGCCTCTGTCGCGCGCGAGGATAGCGGCCCCCGCCGCAATGCCCGCGCCGCCGCTGTCGCCCATGATGGCAACGCGGTGCGCATCGATGCCCAGCTCGTCCGCATGGCCGATGAGCCACAGGTACCCGTCGAGGGCATCCTCGGCCTGGGGGCGCGGATGCTCGGGCGCCAGGCGGTAGCCGATGGACAGAAACGGCACGCCGCTTAGGGCCACATAGCGCGAGATATCCGCGTCCATCTCGTCGATGCCCATGAGGATCATGCCGCCCCCGTGGACGTACATCACCGCCGAGCGCGCATCCGACCCCTCCTTCCGGTACCAGCGGGCCCGCATGGGATAGCCGTCGGCCGTCTCAATCTCCACATCACGCGCCACGACCCCCTCCGCCAGCGGCAAGTCCCGCATCTCGGCGTAGAGGGGGTCGGCGAACGCGCGCATTTCCTCAAGGGTTCCCACGAACTTCTCCGCAGGCGGGAAGCCCGCGGAGTCGTCTACGAGCTCCTGGAGCTCGGGATGGTAGCGATAGGTCATTCCCCTCATCCTCTCCTTTTCTCGAGAATCGGAAAACGCGAAAAGCCACCTGCCCGGCACAAGGGCAGGTGGCTTTGGGGCTTACTCCTGCGGGGCGGCCTCGGCGGCAACCTCGACGGTTTCCTGGGGCAGCTTCGCGGACTGCTTCTCGCCCACCAGCAGGCATACGATGATGATGGCGCAGACGATGAACCCGAAGACGAACACGTTCTCGAAGGCACCGGTAACCTCGTAGATCTTCATCATGATGGGCACGCCCAGGCTGGCAACAAGATAGCCGAACATCATGACCGTGGAGAAGATGCGCTCATAGTCCTTCTTGCCGAACCAGGCCATGGTGAAGGTGGCTAGGCCCACGCCGCAGAGCGCGTACATGACATCGTTGATGCCCGCGCCCACGATGGCCAGAATGGGGCTGTTCACGCTGAAGTACAGGATGACGAACGACACCATGGTGACCACGGTCCAGCCGATGAACGACTTGGTGGGGCCGAACTTGTCGGCCGTGGTGCCCAGGATGGGATTGAGAGCGATATCGGCAAGGCTTGCCGCCGTCACCATGAAGCCGCCCACAATGGCGCCAAGGCCAACTACCTCGGCATAGGTGGGGAACACCACGTTCATGTTCGAGATGGTCATGGACATCATGACCACGAGGACGGCCATCACGAAGGGCACCGAGCGCAGGGCCAGTTTGTAGGGCACGCCGGTCTCGGCGACCGCGCCACCCTCTTCCTCAACGGCGTTCGGGTCGTAGCCGTAGGGCAGCATGCCCTTGTCCTCGGGACGATAGCGAATGACGAAGATGGTGAAGGGCAGGGCCATGACCGCGGCGATGATGGCCAGCACCACGTAGCTCATGCGCCAACCGAGCATCTCGATCATGTTGCTGAAAATGGGGCTCGCCACCGCCACAAAGATACTCTGGATGGTGAAGATCATGCCAATGGCGAAACCGGTCTTCTTGTGGAACCAGTTGCCCAGGGTGGGCGCAGCGGTCACGGTGCTGGTGGCCGACAGGCCGAAGCCGATGGGCACAGCCGCCACAAACCACATCCACATCTCGGTGAACATGGACATGCAGGCGAAGGGAACGAGCTCCAGCAGCACGGCCACGGTCATGAGCACCGACAGCTTGATTTTGCCCGATGCCATGATCTTGCCGCAGATGGGCATGCCCAGCGCCATGAACACCATGGACAGCGTCACGTACAGGGTGAACGATGACAGATCGAAGCCCAGCTCCTCGCACACCGGATAGTAGAACAGGCCGCCCATGACGGTGATGGCGCCGATAGTGGCGCACATGACCATGCCAAAGCCGACCATGACGAGCCAGGCGTAGCCGCTTCCGCTTTTCTTTGCTACTTCAGTAGACATGCTTTCTCCTTACGGGAACGGCGGGCAGCCGCGCGGGCCGCCCGCCCGTGGTGAGTCGACGACTAGATGCCCAGAACAGCGGCCAGGCAGGCCTTGATGGTGGGCTGGCGGTTGCCGGCCTCGCGGAAGATCTCGCTGGCGTGCTTCTCGAAGCACTCGTCGGAGATGCAGATGCCCTCGGTGAGGATGCGGCGGTCGCGCTCGTTCTTGGCCTCGGCCAGGAACTTCTGCATCAGCTTCATGTCGGCGTTGTGGTAGGCCGGCAGCATATGCATGACCAGGCAGTCGGGGTTCTTCACGTAATCTTCCATCAGGTCGCTCGTCACGCGGTAGGGCTCCATGATATCGGAGTGGCGCAGCCACGCGTCGTAAGAGTACTCCAAGCTCGTCCAGTCGCCGGTGGCGGCCAGGTCCTCGTCGTGCACGTCGGGGTTCTGGTAGATCCAGCACTCGGTGGTCACCACGTCCATGCCCTTCAGCTTCTCCTTGTCGGAGGTGAGCACGATCTCGTTGTTCGGTGCCCACTTGTTGAACAGGTCCTCGATGTTCTCCTTGAAGGAGTCGCACAGCTGGTAGCGCTCGTCGTCGGGGCCCACGGCGTAGAAGTCCATGCCCAGAAGCGCGCACAGGCGGCCGTACCACATGGCGGTGGTGGCGCAGTTGCCCACGAAGGCCAGCTTGCGGCCCTTCAGGTTGCCCAAAAGCTCCTGCATGGTGAGGGCGTCGGCCAGCATCTGGGTGGGATGGTCGCCCTCGCAGCAGGCGTTGATGACTGGAATGGTGGCGATGTCGGCCACCTCGCGCACGTAGGCCTCCTCGCGCTGGGCGCGCAGCACGATGGCGTCGTACATCTCGCTGAACACGCGGATGGAGTCCTTCACCGTCTCCTTGTTGCCGAAGTGCGAGTTGGACAGGTAGGTGAAGCCCAGGCCCAGGTCATGGCAGGAGGTCTCGAAGGCGCAGCGGGTGCGGGTCGACTCCCACTCGAAGTGGGCCACCACGTTCTTGTTGTGGAAGCGGGCGTGATCGACGCCGGTCATCTTCTCGGCCTTCAGCATCTTGGACAGATCCAGCAGGTACTGGAACTGGTCGGGGGTCATGTCGCCGATGTTGATGATGTCCTTTCCTACGAAGTTGTTAAGCATGGGTGAGATTCCTTTCCTCTTGTTTTCTTCCCTTGCGAACTCACGTTATTGGGGCATTGCCACGTTCTTGGTCCAGCAGTGCACGCCGCCGCCGAACAGGTTCAGGTAGTAGGTGTCCAGCATGACGACCTCGCGGTCGGGGAACACGCTCTTGAGCACCGCCTTAGCGCGCTCGTCCTTCTCCTTGATCCTCGGATCCATGCCCTCGTGCCAGTAGCGCTGGCCCAACACCACGTCGTTGCACACGAGGAAGTTGCAGTAGCTGCAGGAGTTGACGAAGCAGCAGTCGCCCTCGGGCCACGGGGTGCCGTCGAAGGCCACGCCGCCGTTCTCGTCGAAGAACTGCTTCCAGCCCATGACCGTGGGGTTGTCCTGGCTACCGCGGAAGATGAGATGCTCCGGAAAGGGCATGCGCACGATCTTCAGCGGGCGGCCGTCGGGCAGCGTCTCGTTCTTGAGGATCTCGTAGGCGGCGTCGATGCGGCGCTTGTTCTCGGCGCTGATGGGGCCCTCGGCGGCTTCCTCCTCGGTCACCTCGGCCAGAAGCACCGTGTCCTCGTCCACGAAGCGGCAGTACTCATCAGCATGGGCGGCGAAGGAGCCAGGCCAAATCAGCGTGCCGTCCTCCATCTTGTCGATGGGGCCCTTGCGGATGTCGTCGTCTTCCAGCATCGGCTTGGGAATCCAGATGATCTTGTCCAGGTTCCAGACGCGCTTGTACTCGTCCTCGATTTCTTCCTTGGTGTACTCGGGGTTGCGCTTGACCACCTCGGTGTCCTCAACGGCGATCATGACGCCCTTGCCATTGAACTCGCGGTTGCCGCCTTCGGACACCATGTCGGAGTTCACCATGTCGAAAACGTCAAGGTCGATGGCCATGTTCGCGCCGGCGCGACGGGCCAGCTGCTGGGCAGGCTCCATCTTGTCGTTGTTGGAGTAGTTGCTCCAGCGCATGTTCACAGCCAGCGTGTTGCCCTCGTCGTCGATCATGACATCGGGGCCGTTGTCGCGGATGGACACGCTCCAGTCGTCGAACTGGGTGAAGCGGATGAAGGGGCTGAACTTCTCATCCCCGTTGTCAGCGGCGGTGTTGCGCTGACCCTCGGTATCGGGGTCGGACACATCCACACCCGCATCGGCCAGCATCTGCTTGCAGGCCTCAAGGGAGGTCTCGCAGCCGCAGTTCACATGAACGTTCACGTGACCCAGCAGATTCTTCACCACCTCGACGAGCACCTCACGACCCTTGTCGCCGTCCTCACCGGCGCAATAGTCGGGAAGCCAGTTGATGAACACGTCGGTCTGCGGTTCGAACTCTCCCGGGAATCGGAACTTCTCAATTTCCACTTGCTGCTCCTTTCGTCCTGCCCGCGCTCTTGCGAACGCCCCTCTTGTTCCTTACTTACTGTAAGTAAGGCAAACTATAGTGACCTTCCCGCTCAAAGTCAATGGATTTTTTTACAATGTGTAAGTTTTTTTACACGCTGTAAAGATTTCAGGTAATATATAGGCGATCGAAAAAGCATCGAGCGAACGAGTCTATTGGTTGCAGAGCGAGGAAAACCCCATGTCAACACGAGATCAAATACTGGAAATCGCCTATCGGGCCTTCGCGGAGAAGGGCTACAACCACACCTCCATGGGAGCCATCGCCGAAGAGCTCGGCATCACGAGGCCGGCCCTCTACTACCACTTCTCTTCCAAAGAGGACCTGCTGCTGGCCACCTACGAGATGATCGACCCGCTCATCAACGTGAGCGCCGACGAAGCGCTCGGCTGCACGGAGCCCGCCGAGTTCAAGCAGGCCTTCGCGGCCCTCATTGCGAGCATCACCAGCAATTTGCGCAACGATGAGCAGCGGGCCCGGTTCGTTGCCACCGTCGAATCGACGTCGGGGCAGATTCCGGCCATCACCGAGAGCGCCCAGGCCCAGTACGACGAGACCTGCGCCATATTCGCAACTGCGCTGGAGCATGGAAAGGCAATCGGCGCCGTTTCGGCCGATATGGACATCGATGCGGCCAAGCAGTACTTGGGCATCTTCATCTACGGCATCGGCGACATCATGCTCCGCGGCTGCAAGATCAACATGAAAGCCACCCGTGACATGGCCTTGAAAGCCATCTTCGGATAGGGTCCTTCCCTACTCCACGTACCCTTTCTGGAGCTTGCGGGCCAGTTGCAGGCCGCGGGCTACGAAGCCCTGGCCGTATTCCTCGCGGATCTTCCAGGCGTAGCGAGTGTGAGGGTCCTCGAACTTCAGGCGCTGGAAGGCCAGGCATTCGTGGACCGAGGTGCCGAAGTCATCGAAGAACGCTTCCATGGCATCGATGATACGCTTGGCAGCCTTCACCACCGAGCAGGCGGTGCCGTCGGGCATGACGATCTTCACGGTCTTCAAATCGTAGTGGGCGGCGTTCTTGAAGTTTTGCACGGCCTGCACCTGGTCCTTCACCGTGAGGTTCGCCGGCGCTTGGGCGGCGGCCCATACCAAAAACAGCTGGCTGAACAGCACGTCGCGCTCGTCGATACCGGAACGGACGAGCGGGTTCAAGTCCACCATGCGCAGCTCGATGTGGCTGATGCCCTCTTTTAAGCCCTCCAGGCTGTAGGGGCCGAAGTTTTTCAGCCGGATGGGGTAATAGAGCTCGGAGGGGTAGCGAATCATGCCGCTGTCGATGTAGGACTGGATGGAATCGGCGTAGGCCGCCGCACTCGTATAATCGAGAATGGGCGCGAAGAAGTTCCAGTAACCGAGCTCCGAACAGCGTACGGTGGCCAGGCCCTGGAAGAGGTCGCCGCCGATGCGGCCCTTCTCCACGAAGGAGGAGTCGCACACCGGGCTCGCGGCCATGACCGCGGTGAGAATCCAACTGTAGGCCACGCAGTTCTCGGCCAGGCGCACGTAGAACTGGTCGCGGTAGGCCTCGAAAATGGCGGGGGCGTCGGGACTCTCCGCGCGGGCGAGCTCGTAGTCGGCACGCAGCAGCGCCTCGCCGAAAGAGTAGTTCAGGTGAATGCCGGAAAAGGCCATCTTGTAGCGGCCGTAGCGGTCGGAGAGGTACTCGCGGTATTCCGTCTTGCCGGCATCGTCGCCGAAGTACTGGGCGATGGGGATGTCCTTCTCGTTCAGGATATAGGGCGGGTTCGAGAAGGGCCACAAAAGCTCGCGCTCGGGCAAATTCGCGATGGCCCGCTGCACGAGGCCGTTGTAGTGCTCCAGCGATTGGATCGCCTCGGCCGGCGTGGCGCACACCGGCGTGTTCACTTCCACCTGGTTCTCGGAGAAATCGCGCACGATGTGCACGTCGTCGGCGAAGTCGGCCGGCGTATGGGCGAGAAAGCCGCCGCCGTCGATGCGCAGCGACTCTTTCTCCAGGCCGAAGCCGCCCTCCAGCAAGTGGGCGCGAACTGATTCATCGTGGGCGTGCAGCATGATGGCCTCCCGAAATGCGTCGGGCGTCGACGCGGCGCCCTGAAGCGGCGGCCATGCGGTCCCGCTTTCCCTGATGTTCGCGGTTAAGTTTACCAGTTGCGACTTCTCTCTCGCGAAATACCATCGCATCGCTACGAATCTGCAATCTGCAATCTGGACATCGAATGCAGCCCCGTTTCCGCATCCCGATTGCTCATTGACCGAAATCGTCCGGAACGGTAAACTAAGCGCTTGCGTGAAGAAGTGGGCCTTTAGCTCAGTTGGTAGAGCAGGGGACTTTTAATCCCAAGGTCGCGGGTTCGATCCCCGCAGGGCCCACCACTTTTCGCCTGGTCGCGCAAAGCAACCGTTGCGCATAACGCCAAGCTCTAAAGAGAAGCGTTCCCGCAGCTTCCCACGACCGGAAGGCGCGCGACCTTACGTTCTGGCACTGGGGTATCGTCCAACGGCAGGACTCTGGTTTTTGGTACCAGCTACCTAGGTTCGAATCCTAGTACCCCAGCCATTTTCCGCACAAGCAAGCCGCTCTCCGGAGCGGCTTTTTCATTGCCTGCTGAGAGACGGAGACGCAACCGCGAGAACCCTCCCCTACCGTGCGCCCTTTTCGGTTTTGGCGACAACGAGGAACAGGGCCAGGGCGAGCACACCCACGACGGCCATGCAGAGGTACAGGTTCGCATACCCAATGAGCGGGGCCACGATGCCGAGCAGGATGGGGCCGATGCCCACGCCCACGTCGAGCAGCATGTAGAAGGTGGCGTTGGCGACCGACAGGCGCGCATCGCTCGTCACGCGCACGGCCATGGCCAACCCGCACGACTGCACGGTGCCCACGCCGAAGCCGAGCAGGGCCGCAGCCCCCAGGATCATCCAGTCGTTGGCCGCGAAGGCGAGCACCACCATGCCCGCTGCGAAGGACACGAACGCCGGCACCATGACGGGATGCGGCCCCACGCGGTCGAAGGCGCGGCCGGTGAAGGGGCGCGTGACGAACATGGCCAGCGCGTACACGACGAAGAACATGCTGGCGGCCCGGGCCAGGCCGATCTCAGTGGCGTAGGGCGTGAGGAACGTGAGCAGGCTGGAATAGCCGAAGAACAGAAGGCCGCACACCACCGAGATGGGCAGTACGCCGGCTTCCACGAAACGGGCGAGCGGCGAATGCTCCACCTTGGCGGCGACCTTCTCTTCCAAATGAGTGGAAGGCACGCGCGTTGAGACGGCGGCATGCAGCGACTCTACTAGGACCTCGTCGCGGTTGGCGGCGGCGTCCTCGCGACCCTCTTCGGCGGGGGCATCCGTAACCGCACCGGCCACGGCATCGGCGGCCGCTTCCACCTCGGCCTCGGCGGCCGCTTCGCTCCCCTTCACCTTCGTGGAAGATGCGGGGCGCAGAAGCAGCGCCGCCGGAATGGAAAGAGCCACGAGCACGCTCGCCACAACGAACACCACCGGATAGCCGAAGTTGTTCGCCAGGAAAATGCCCGCAAAGGGCCCGATGGCGCTGCCAAGGGTGATGGACAGCATAAAGTACCCGATGCCCTCGCCCTTGCGCTCCGGGGGCACCACGCTCGTGATCACCGTGGCGATGGTGGTGGAGCACACGCCGTAGGAGAACCCGTGGGCGAGGCGCACGCCGATAAGGGCGCCCACCGGCTCGTTCAGCAAGTACAGCGCCGAGAGCGCCACCTCCGCGATGCATCCGGCAACGAGCAGGGGCATGCGCCCAAAGCGCTCCATCATCGGCGCGGCGGCAAAGCGCGAGAACAGCGTGCCCACGATGAAGGCGCTGGCGCAGAAGGCGGCCACGGCGGCCGGCGCTTGGTGCACCGTGAGTGCATAGGCGGTCATGACCACCATGAGCATGAAGTAGTTGCCGGCAATAAAGAAGTTCAGGAAGGTGCCGGCGACGAAGTTCCGCGTCCAAAGGGGCGCAGGTGCGGGCCTTTCGCAACGAGACGCGGGGACGACCTTGGCAGCAGACGAGACCATTAGCGGCAATCGCCCTCTTTCGCGATGAGCACCGTCATGGGCGACTCCTTGGTGACGGCATAGCTCACGGAACCCAAAAAGCCCTTCACGCCGCCTTGGCCGCGACTGCCCATGATGATGAGATCGCAGCCCTCCTCCTTCGCGCAATTCACGATGAGGTCGGCCGGGGACGTGCCCTTGAGCACCTTCACCTCCGTGGGGTTCACCATGTCGGCGGCGATGGCCTCCAACTCCTCGCGGATGGCCATGGCGTCGTCCACCATGACGGTATCCATGCCGGCAGCGGCCGAGCCCGAGGAGAACAGGCGCATCACATGGACGAGCACCACTTCCACCGCCGGGTTCTGGGCGGCGATCTCGCGCATCACCTCCAACGCGCGATGAGAGGGAGCGCTGCCGTCATAGGCTACGAGAATCTTCTTGCACCACATGGGCGTCCTTTCTGCTCACGTATCCGCCCCACACCTCCGCCAGGTGCCAGCGCGGCCGAATGAAGTCCACTTGCCATTGTAGACCCGCCAGCCTGCCGCCACCGATTCTTTGCAAAGTTGTTGCAATAGAAAAAGCCGCCCCCGTCTGACAGCGGAAGCGGCCCCACAACACAATTATTCGAAAGCATTGCGAGGCGGGCCGCCGTGGCCGCGGCGGCTCGCCTGTTCTTTACCATAGAAGGCGTCCGGCGAAAGCCAACGACCTTCCTCGGAAGGCCCCTACTCTGGCTCGACGAACGTGTCGCGGTCGGGGGCGAAGGACTGCATGGCCTCGATGGTGCGGGCGAACAGCTCGTCCAGCTCCCAACCGAGCATATCGGCGCCCGAGGCGATGACCTCACGGCTCACACCAGCGGCGAAGCGCTTGTCCTTGTACTTCTTCTTGAGCGACTTCACGTTGAAGTCCATGACCGACTTGCTCGGCCGCATGACGATGGCCGCCCCAATGAGCCCGGTCAGCTCCTCGGTGGCGAAGAGAATCTTCTCCATCTGAAGCTCCGGCTTGGGCAGATCGGTGTTGTAGTCGGAGGTGTGCGACTGAATAGCGCGAATGAGCTCCGGCGTACCACCCGCCTCCTCGATGAGCGGCGCGGCGTACAGCGTGTGCTTCTCCGGCTCGTCGTCGTGCTCTTCCCAATCCAAGTCGTGCAGAAGGCCCACGATGCCCCAGAACTCCTCGTTTTCCGGATCGTACTCGCGGGCGAAGTAGCGCATGGTCTGCTCGACGGTCTCGCCGTGCTCGATATGGAACGGATCCTTGTTGTGGGCAGCGAGCAGTTCAGCCGCTTGCTCGCGGGTCATGCCGGCGGAAAGTGCGGTCATGGGCGTCTCCTCTCGTCTTGCTTGTCGCTTCCTGACACTATAACGGGGATGCACCCCCTTGCGCTATGGGGTGCGAAACAAAATTCCCTATGCCCACTTTAGTGCTCGAACAATCCACGTCCTTGTTTCGGGCAAGAATTTCGAGTTGTTAGACTCTCACTGTCGAGCAAAATGATCGTTCCGCCGTAGCATGATCCTGCTGCAGAGCAGCGACAAGGTTGCGACCTGGCCTTTTGCCCAGTTGCCTCGAGATGCGCAGTCGCCAAACCGATCGACAGACCTGTTAGCGCGCTCCCTTATGTCTAACAACTCGAAATTATGCCCCGAAACGAGCCCCCAGGATTCCCGGGTGCCCGTTCTGGGGCAGCAATGCGAAGAGACCAGCAGCAGGATGCTTGCAGCTACGCGACCCGCTTCTACGCGACCCGCTTCTACGCGACCCGCTTCTACGCGACCCGATTCTACGCGACCCGATTCTACGCGACCCGATTCTTTCCGAAGATGGTCTTGCAGCCCTTGACGGCCAAGATGACGGCGAACACCATGAGCAGCACGCCAATGACCAGCTGCAGCACCGTAGCGGCATCCATCGTGCCGGCCGCCAGAAGGCCGATCTTGGCCCACACCGTCAGCGCCAGCGAGGTCAGCGTCACCACCATCATGAACGCCATGGGGAAGTAGAACATCTTGTTGTTGCGGCCGGCGTTACCCAGCCACGCGCACACAGCGAGCAACCCGAGCGCGGCCAGCAGCTGGTTGGCGGCGCCGAACAGCGGCCACACGAGCTGGTAGCCGGTCATGCCCAGCCCCACGCCGAGCACCACCGTGATGATGGTGGCGACCCAGGGGTTCACGAGCACCGCGCGCCAACCGGTAAGGTCGCTTGCCTCCATGCCGTGGGGCGTGAAAAGCTCCTGGAACATGTAGCGGCCCAGGCGCGTCGCGGTGTCGAGCGAGGTCAAGCAGAACACCGACACCGCCAAGACAAGCAGAGCGTAGACGACCGACTCCGCGCCGGCGAGCCCGGGCACGCAGGCGAGCATCTGGGAGAGGCCCGCGGCGAAGACCTGGGTCGGCGAGGCGTAGGTGCCGTCCATGTAGCCCGAGAACACGAAGGCCACCGCGCACAGCGAGATGACCGCCACCAAGCACTCGAGCAGCATGCCGCCGTAGGCGATGGGCTGCGCCTCGGCCTCGCGGTCGAGCTGCTTGGAGGTAGTGCCCGAGGCCACGAGGCTGTGGAAGCCGGAGATGGCGCCGCAGGCGATGGTGATGAACAGCGCCGGGAACAGAAAGCCCGAGGCAGCCACCTTGGATGTGCCAGCCGCAGCGGAAAAGCCGGTGAATGCGGGAATGTCCAGCGAGGCGGCGTTGCCCATGACGCCGGCGCCGATGATACCGACAAGCGCCAGGGCGATCATGCCGTAGAGCAGATAGCTCGACAGGTAGTCGCGCGGCTGCAGAAGGATCCACACCGGGGCCACGGAGGCCACGAGGATATACAGGCCCACAAGGATCATCCAGGTGGTGTTGTCCAGCGCGATCACCGGCAGATTGTAGCCGAGGGCCACGACGACCACGATGATGGCCAGAGCTGAGACGATGTTCGCGGCCGCGGGGATCTTGCGACCACGGGTGATAACGCCGTAGATGACGGCTACCACGATGAACAGCACCGAGATCATGGCCGTGCGCATGTTGGCCAAATTCCCCGTCTCGACTGCCACGGCCTTGGCGGCGTCGTCAGTGGGCACCGGTGCCACAGCAAAGGTGCTCGCCACGATGGAGGCGAAGGCGGCCACCACCAAAATGAGCGTCAGGTACGAGAAGATGCAGAACAGCTTCTTGGCCGTGTCGTCGATGTTCTCGGCAATGACCGTCGCGAGCGTCTGCCCCTTGTGGCGAATGGAGGCGAACAGCGCGCCGAAATCGTGCATGGCGCCGAAGAAGATGCCGCCGATGAGCACCCACAGAAGCACCGGCACCCAGCCGAAGATGGCCGCCTGGATGGGGCCGTTGATGGGGCCGGCGCCGGCGATGGACGAGAAATGGTGGCCGAGCACCACGTAGGGCGCGGCGGGCACGTAGTCCTTGCCGTCCTCGAACTCGTGGGCCGGCGTGGGGCGGTTGGGGTCGATGCCCCACTGCTTGGCGAGCCAGCCGCCGTAGAAGACGTAGCCGCACACGAGAACCGCGATGGCTACCAGAAGAATGATCAGGGCATTCATAACGTACTTCCTCTCTTCTCGCCCTGGGCTTCAAAGAGAGGGCGCGCGCCATCGCAGGCTCGGCCCTCCCGATCTTGCGGAAACGCCGGGGCGGACGCGTCAAGCCGATGCCCATCGCGCACGGCGTCGCGAACAGCGCTGCTCGCGTTGCCGCAACGAGCGTCGCGCACAACAACGCCGCCGTCGATGAACGCATTGGCCTGGAGCGTTTCCCCCAGCGGTTTTCCCTGTGAATTGGTCGTCACGCGCCCGCGCGACAAGTCGGCCACCGCCAGACGCAGATCGGCCCACCCCCGCCAGCCGAGCGCGAAGTTCTTGCGGAAGCGGGTGCGCCGCACGCGCTCCCACGCGAGATCGTCCACGGCATCGGCGACGATGGCGAGCGACAAGTACGTCGTCATGTGATCGGGCGCAGGCCGCACGAGGGAGAGCCCCTCGCCGGTAACGCAGCCGACCAAGTCGTCCAGCTCGCCTGTGGTCAGGCGGGGCGTGCCCCAGAAGAACAGGTGCTCGTGGCTGGCCGCCTCCCACAACTTCGCGCGCTTGACGAGCACGTACTGAGAGACCGAGGAATGGAACTCGGCGTAACCCGGGAAGGTGCGGCCGGCGAAGTCGTGGTCGCGCTCGACGTCGAACCACGCTTCATGGGCGGCAAGAAGTCGCTCGATGACTTCTCCACGGCCTGCCAACGCCATCGCCTTCTTCCCATTGATGACCGAAAAAGTTAACTTTGCGAGCGTAGTACTTACGACTGGGCGATGCAAGAACTTTTTTGACGGCTCGTCAGGTTTTTACGGAGTGGAAACGCTCGGCGATGCCGCTAGAACACGACCCCCAGGCCATTGCAGATAAGGCCCCAGAACACGCCTATGGCGTACAGCACCGCGATGATGGCGACGTTCTGCTTCCAGTGGCGATTGGCCCGGGCCAGCACGAGCAGCCCCACGCCAGCGGAAACGAGCAGTCCCGCGAGCATGGCCCCAGCACCCAGGACGCCCTCCACATACAGCTGGGCGATGACCACGCTGGCGGCGCAGTTCGGAATAAGGCCCACAAGCGCGGTCGCGAACACCGAGAAGCTCGGGTTGTCGCCGAGAAACTGGGCGAGCGCGTCCTCCCCCACCGTTTCCAGCACGACGTTCAGCGCAATGGTGATGAGGAAGATGAACAACGTCACCTGCACCGTATGCTTCGTGGCGCTCTTCAGGATGCCCTTCCAACCGTGCCCGTGCTCATGGGTGTGCTCCACGTCATCGTGGTGCTCGTAGGCGCGCTCGGGGGCCTGCTCGCAGGTGTGACAGTCGTGGTTGCAGCCGCACTGATCCTGCTCGCACAGCTCGTGGATGCGCAGGCGCTCTTTGTCGCGGCGCGCCAGGCGCAGCACGGCATCCACGATGAAGCCCATGACCATGCCGATGACCACCTTCGCCCCCATGATGGACAAGATGGTATTGCCGGGCACCGCCTCGGCCAGGAAAATGGGCAGCATCTCGTCGGAGGTGGAGAGGAACACGGCAAAGAGCGTCCCCAGCGTTATCACGCGACCCGCGTACAGCGTGGCCGCCACGGCCGAGAAGCCGCACTGGGGCACCACGCCCAGAAACGCGCCCACGATGGGCCCGGCCGCACCGGCGTGGCGAATGGCCTCCTGGGTCTTGCCGCCGGTCTTGTGCTCGAGCCACTCCATGGCCAGGTAGGTGACGAACAGAAACGGGATGAGGTACAGGGTGTCGGCCAGAGAATGCTCCAGCACGTGTTCGGCTATGTGCGCGATGGTTTCCATGGATCTAAGATTCTAACGCGTCTGTGGCGATATCCACCGAATCGTTGCCCTCCTCCACGATCAGCGGGCCCTCCACCTTCTGATCTTTGGGCAAAAGCAAGCTCGCCAGAATGGCCACGACGAAGACCACGGCCACGCAGTTGTCGGCAAAGACGCTCTGCACGAGCTCCGGGAAGATAGCGAAGATGTCGCCCATCTGCGTAAACCCGATGCCGACAGCCAGCGACAGCGCGGCGATGGTGATGTTGCGCTGCGAGAAGCCGGCGTTGGCGATCATCTGGAAGCCGCTGACGATGATGTTGCCGAACATCATGATGGTGCAGCCGCCGAGCACCGCCTCGGGCAGCGATGCGAACACGAGGCTCACCACGGGCACGAAGCCGGCGAGCACGAGCACGACCGCTCCCGTGGCGATGGCGCGACGGTTCACCACGCCGGTCATGGCGATGAGGCCGACGTTCTGCGAGAACGAGGTGACCGGCGAGCAGCCGAACACGCCGGCGAGCGAGCTGACGAGGCCATCGGCCGTCACGGCGCCGGAGAGCTCCTTGTCCGTGGGGTTGCGGCGCAGCGCGGCGGCCGTGAGCGCCGAGCAGTCGCCCACGGTCTCGGTGGCGGAGACGAGGAAGATGAGCGTGACGGTGATGATGGCGCCGAGGTTGAACTCCGGCGTCACAGGCAGCACGCCCGGCAGCGAGAAGAGCTGCGCCGAAGCGAAGCCGGAGAAGTCCACTTTGCCCAGCGGAATGGCCACCAGATACCCCACGACAAGGCCGAAGAGCACCGAAAGCTTTAGTGGCGCCCTTGGCGAGGCCCTGGAACACAAGGCACGCCAGAAGCGAGACGGTGCCGAGGATGAGGTTCGTGGCGCTGCCGAAATCCTCCGCGCCGGAGCCGCCGCCGAAGGAGGCCGCCCCCACGCCGAGCAGCGAGAACCCGATAGAGGTCACCACCACGGCCGCCACGATGGGTGTGATGATACGCCGCCACCAGCGGGCGAACAAACCCAGCAGCCCCTCGATGAGGCCGCCGACGATGACCGCTCCCACGAGCGCCCCGTAGCCCTGGGTCGCCGCAATGGTGCAGGCCACGGAAACGAACGTGAAGCTGATGCCCATGACGATGGGAAGCCCGCTGCCCACCCGCCACAGCGGGAACAGCTGCACGAAGGTGCCGATGCCGGCGATGAACATGGCGTTCTGGATGAGCGTGGCCCGCAAGTCTTCGGGAAGGCCCGCCGCTGCCGCAATGATCGCGATGGGCGCCAAGTTCGCCACGAACATGGCCAGCACGTGCTGCAGGCCGTAGGGGAAGGCCGCCAGCCAGCCGATCTCGCCATCAAGGGACGAGAGCGCCTTCATCTTCGGGTCGATGAAAACCACGCCGCCCTCGCTTTCCACGTTTCTCTTGCGGCTCATGAGCGGAACTCGATGGCGCCGGTAGCGGGATCCATGGCCTCGACGATGGCGAGCGACTGCAGGTCGTAACCTGCCTCGCGCAGCTCGTCGCCACCGGGCTGGAAACCTTTCTCAATGGCGATGCCGATGCCCTCCACAGTGGCCCCGGCACTCTCGCAGATCTCGAGCAGCCCGCGCAGAGCGCAGCCGTTGGCGAGGAAGTCGTCGATGATGAGCACGTGATCGTCGGGCCCCAGGAAACGGGTGGAGACGATGACGTCGTAGATGCGGTTGTGGGTGAAGGACTGGATGCGCGTGGAATACATGGTGCCGTCCAAGTTGATGGACTGGGTCTTCTTCGCGAACACCACGGGCACGCCGAAATGATGCGCCACCACGGCGGCGATGCCGATGCCCGAGGCCTCGATGGTGAGGATCTTGTTAATGGGCTTGCCCGCGAACAGGCGCTTCCATTCCTCGGCCATCTGGGAGAACAGCTCAATGTCCATCTGGTGGTTCAAGAAGGCGTCCACCTTCAGCACACCGCCCGCCTTCACCACGCCATCGCGGCGAATGCGCTCTTCCAACAATTCCACGGAAACCTCCTTGGGCTTCGGGGCCATTTTCGCGTATCGCACTATCTTAGGAGATCGCGCCCCTCTTGGGAACGACTGCCGAAAACACCCATAGAAAAGGATGTGACCGCGAATTGGCTGTTAGCACAGCTTGGAAAATGTGCTTTTTTGAATAGGGATTTGACCTGGTATTTTTTGAGTTTTACCAGGTCAAAATGGGTGTTTTCCGAAAACAAAAAAGCACATTTTCCAAGCTGAGCGATCCAAAAAAGCACGATTTCCAAGATGCACAGCAAAAACCTGCGCGCAACAGGAAGGGCGCCCCGGAGGGCGCCCTTCTGCGAGTTAGTAGGTTACGCGGTTAGGCCGCGCGCAAGTTTTCCCTGCTTGGGGCCTAGTACATTCCGCCGCCGCCCTGCATGCCGGCAGCCAGAGCGCTCAGATCGGGACCCTCCTTGGGGATCTCGTTGATGGTGGCCTCGGTGATGAGGATGAGGGCCGCCACGGAGGCCGCGGACTGCAGCGCCGTGCGGGTCACCTTCACCGGGTCGTTCACGCCCATCTCGATCATGTTGCCGTACTCGCCGTTGGCGCAGTTCAGGCCCTCGCCCTTCGGCAGGCTCTTGACCTTCTCCACCACGACGGAGCCCTCGAAGCCAGCGTTCTGGGCGATGGCGCGCATCGGGGCCTCGATGGCCTTGCGGATGATGTCGATGCCGACTTCCTCGTCCTTGTCGTCGGCCTTGACGGCGTCCAGGGCGCCGATGGCGTCCACGAGCGCCACGCCGCCGCCGGCGACGATGCCCTCTTCCACAGCCGCACGGGTCGCCTGCAGGGCGTCCTCGATGCGGGACTTCTTCTCCTTCAGCTCGGACTCGGTGGCAGCGCCCACCTTCAGCACGGCCACGCCGCCGGAGAGCTTCGCCAGGCGCTCCTGGGCCTTCTCGCGGTCGAAGTCGGAATCGACGCGCTCGAGCTCGGCACGGATGATCTGGATGCGGTTCTCAATGTCTTCCTTCTTGCCCGCGCCGTCCACGATAAGGGCGGTGTCCTTGGTGACCTTCACGGTCTTGGCGGTACCGAGCATCTCCATCGTGGCGTCGGCCATGGTCATGCCAAAGTCCTTGTCGATGACCTGGGCGCCGGTGACCACGGCGATGTCCTCGAGGATGCGCTTGCGGCGGTCGCCGAAGCCGGGAGCCTTGATGGCCACGACGTTCAGGGTGCCGCGCAGACGGTTCAGCAGGATGGTGGACAGGGCCTCGCCCTCGACGTCCTCAGCCACGATGAACAGCGGGCGCTGGGCGCGCATGACTTCCTCCAGCAGCGGAACCATGTCCTGGATGGAGTTGATCTTCATGTCGGTCAGCAGGATGAAGGGGTCCTTCAGCACCGCTTCCATCTTCTCCATATCGGTGGCCATATAGGGGGAGATGTAGCCGCGCTCGTACTGCATGCCCTCGACGATGTCCATGTCGATGCCGAAGATGGTCTGGGACTCCTCCACGGAGATGGCGCCGTCGTTGCCCACGGCGTCCATGGCCTCGGCGATCTTGTCGCCGATGGCGGCGTCGCCGGCGGAGATGCGGCCGACGTTGGCGATCTGCTCCTTGGTGGACACCGGGGTGGCGTCGGCCTTGATGGCGGCCACGATGGCGTCGGTGGCCTTCTCGATGCCGCGGCGAATGCCCAGCGCGTCGGCGCCAGCGGTCACGTTCTTCAGGCCCTCGGAGACGATGACGTCGGCGAGGAGGGTGGCGGTGGTGGTGCCGTCGCCGGCCACGTCGTTGGTCTTCACGGCCACCTCGCGCACCAGCTGGGCGCCCATGTTCTCGACCGGGTTCTCCAGCTCGACTTCCTTGGCGACAGTCACGCCATCGTTGGTGATGAGCGGGGCGCCGTAGGACTTCTCCAGAGCCACGTAGCGGCCCTTGGGGCCGAGCGTCACCTTGACGGCATCGGCCAGCTTGGAGACGCCCGCGGCCAAGCCGGAGCGGGCATCGGTATCGAACTTGATTTCCTTAGCCATAAGTTCGCGTTCCTTTCAGTGGATCTATCTTCTCGGTTTATCTTCTCAGTTATTCAACTACGGCGTAAATGTCGTCGGCGCGCAGAATCAGCACGTTCTCGCCGTCCAGCGTCACCTCAGTGCCGCCGAACTTGCCGTAGATGACCTTGTCGCCGACCTTAATAGGCATAGGAAGCAGCTTGCCGTCCTTGTCCATCTTGCCCTCGCCCACGGCGATGATGGTACCGGTCTGGGGCTTCTCCTTGGCATCGGAGGCCAGGAACAGGCCGGACGCGGTGGTAACCTCGGCCTCGTCCTGCTTCAGGATGACGCGGTCGCCCAGAGGCTTCAAATTCATAGCTTGCCGTCCTTTCAATGGTTGTTGTAGCGCCTTCGCGCAACTTCCAATTTAACCACTCGGTTAGGTTAAGTGCTAGCACTCGGTAGCAACGAGTGCTAAACAGTTACGCATCATAACAGCTACGGGAAGGAATGCAAGAGGGGACGGAGAAAAACTTGAGTTTTTTTCACTCAAGTTTCCTGTGATTATAATCTTGATCAGGGATTACTTTTCAAGTTGGAATTTGTGCAGGTGAACAGTCTCCCTAGGGGGCAGGCGTCACCAAACCCGTCTCGTAGGCAAAGACGACGAGCTGGGCGCGGTCGTGAGCATCAGTCTTAGCCATGACGCGGGCCAGATGCGTCTTCACCGTGGCCGGCGAGATGAACAGCTCTTCGGCGATCTCGTCGTTGGAAAGGCCCCGGGCCACCAGCACGAGAATCTCGCGCTCACGGTCGGTGAGGCTCGTCAGCGCGGCGCGGCGAGTCTCGGCCACATCGGCGGCGCCCCAGCCGCCCCGCGGGCGCGCGGCCACGAAGGTCTCCACCAGCCGGCGCATCACCGAGGGCTGGATGAGCGCGTCGCCTCGGGCCACGACGCGGATGGCCGCCACGATCTCGTCGGGGTCGGCGTCCTTCAGCAAAAAGCCGCTCGCCCCGGCGCCCAGAGCATCGTAAACGTACTCGTCCACGTCGAAGGTGGTGAGCACGAGCACCCGGGTTTTTGCGAGCAGCGGGTTGCCCGTAATGGCGCGGGTGGCCTCGATGCCGTTCATTTCAGGCATGCGGATGTCCATGAGTACCACGTCGGGCCGAAGGCGCTGCGCCTCCTGTACCGCATCGGCCCCGTTTCGGGCCTCGCCGACGATCTCGATGCCCTCGTAGGTGCCGAGAATGGCCTTGAAGCCGCCGCGCACGAGATCCTGGTCGTCCACGACGAGCACGCGGATGGGATCGGCCTCACTCATGGGTCTCCTCCTTCTGGCTGAGGGGAACGCTCACGGCAATGCGCACGCCGCCGAGCGGACTTGGGAACGCGGAGAACGTGCCCTGTAGAAGCCGCGCGCGCTCGCGCATGCCGAGCAGGCCGTGGTGACCGGCCGCGGCGGCCGGGGCAGCGAGCCCCTTCCCGTCGTCGTCGACGACAAGCTCGGCGAAGCCCTCCCGCTTCGTGGACAGTGCCAGCGTCGCACGGCGCGCCCCGGCGTGGCGCACGATATTCGTGGCCGCCTCACGCGCGATGCCGAAGAGGGCCACGTCGATGAACGCCGGCACGCAGGCGCGGTCGTAGGCGGTCTCGTCCAGCGTGACCTCGATATCGGCACCTTCCAAATAGGACACCAAATCGCCCATGCGATCGGTGCCCTGGGTGGGCGTCGTCTCGGCCGGCCCCTCCCCCGCGCGCAGCACGCCGATCATGGCGCGGATTTCCTCCAGAGCGCCCTTGGCGGTGCGACGCACCTCGGCGATGGCCTCCTTGGCGGCGGCGGGATCGCGATCGACCAGGCGCTCGGCGGCCGCGGCCTGGATACTCACAGCCGACAGCGAATGGGCCGTGATGTCGTGCACCTCCCGGGCGATGGAGACGCGCTCGGCCTCCACCCGGCGGCGCGCCTCGGCGTCGCGGCCGCGCTCGGCGGCAATCGCGCGCTCCTCGATGGCGCGGGTGCGCTCCTGGTGCTCGTGCAGGGCGTAGCCGGCGAAGGCGGCGGCCAGGGCCAGGGCCATGTTCTGGAACACGGTGAGCTGCGTCAAGATGCGCGACTGCTCCGGAGGCGCCGGAGCGAACAGCAGCACGAGGCACATGACCACGCACGCGATAGCCGCCTCGGCCCGCGATCGCGCCGAGGCCAGGGTGAACAGCGCGATGAGGGGCCCGGCCACGGAAAGGGCGATGCCGTTCAGCTCCGCTTGAAGCAGACCCCAGCTGACCAGGCACCACACGAACACGGCCCAGGGGAACTTGCGCCGCAGCACGAGCGGCAGCGTGGTGAGCGCGATGGCCAGAAGCGAGAGGCCCGAGGGCACCATAGCCTGGATGCCCATGAGCCGGCGCATGAACTCGTCGGGGATGAGCAGGTTAACGGCCACGGTGAGCTGCAGGCAGCAGAACCCGAAGGCCCCCGCCGCGATGACGGCGTCGATGAGCCAGTCGGTGGCCGTAAACTTCGGGGTATTTCGAAAGATCTTATCCATGACCGCTATGGTAAACGACCGGACGCCCACGCGCCATACACCGCGGGGTGTATGAAACGAGCCTGTTGAACAACGCCGACCCCAGACGGGGCTCGTTCGCCAGCAGGACGCGGGATCGCCAGCGGGACGCAGCTTCGCTAACGGGACGCGGGATCGCCGTAGAACGGCGCGTCAGGGTACGGAGGCTCCAACGCACGCTTGAAGGCGTTGGCGTCGGTACGGGCGATGACGTAATCCACCAAATCGCGGCTCAGGCCGCTCTCGGCGACGATAGCCGCCGCATCCTTCCCCTCTTCCACATAGGCGACGAGAATTCGATCCAGCGTGGCGTAATCGACGCCGAGGGACTTCTCGTCCTCCTGATCGGGCGCGAGTTCCGCGCTCGGCGGCTTCACGAACACGTTCACGGGAATGGGGCCAGTACCGCCCTCTTCCACGGCCCGGCGGTTGCGCCAGCGCGCCATGGCGAAGACGTCGGTCTTGTACACGCCGCCCAAGGGCGCGAAGGCCCCGGCCGTGTCGCCGTAGAGCGTGGAGTAGCCCATGGCCGCCTCGGACTTGTTGCCCGTGTTCAGCATGAGCCAGCCGTGGGCGTTCGAAAGCGCCATGAGGCACACCATACGGCAGCGGGCCTGGGTATTCTCCGCGGCAAGCCCGGTGAGCGCCCCGCCGCAAGCGCGGGCGAGCACCGCCTCGAAGGCCTCGAAGGGCTCGCAGATGGGCACCGTGATGTTGGAGATGCCGAGGGCTAAGGCCAGCGCCTCGGCGTCGTCGATGGACGACTCGCTAGAATAGGGGCCCGGCAGCATGACCCCGTGCACGTGATCGGCCCCCAGGGCGTCGGCAGCCATGACGGCGACGAGCGTGGAATCCATGCCGCCGGACAGCCCGATGACCACATCGGTAAAGCCGGCGCCGCGCACGAAGGCGCCCAAGGCGTCGGTGCAGGCCACGTACATCTGCTGGGGGTTCATAGGCGTCCTTTCTATAGCAAAAGCGCTGCCACGAGTATGGCAGCGCTTTGTTTCGGGTCGGTTGCCGACGTGCGTCGTTCCGGTGGCGCCCGCAGCCGTCACTCTTCCGGCAGATCCACCTCGATGGAGTCGATCTGCAGCTCGCGCCCGGCCAGAAGCTCCGTCGCGAACGAGTCGCAGACGGGGCAGAAGCGGTTGTAGAGGTCGTGCTCGAACTCGTGGCCGCATTCCAAGCAGACGCTGCGCGGGCGGATCATCGTCAGATCCAGCGTGGCGCCCTGGGTGAACGGGTCGGCCTCGGCCAGGGCCTCGAAGGCGAACACGAGGGCATCCTCCACCGCCTCCGTGGCCTCGCCGATGGAGACCCTCACACCCAGAAGCCGCGTCGCGCCGGCCTCGCGGGCCGCCTCCACGGCGGCGTCCATGACGCCGGTCATCAGTCCCAGCTCGTGCACTTACTCGTCCTCTTCCTTCGCCAGCTCCTCGTTCTGGCGCTTGATACGGCGGCCCAGCACCACGCGCGCGATGAGCAAACTGCCCTCGTAGAGCATGATCATGGCGGCGAACATGAGCAGCATGGTGACCGGCGAGGCGTCGGGGGTGACCACGGCGCAGATGACCATGAGCACCACGTAGACCGTCCGCCAGCTGCCGCGCAGCTTCTTATAGGGGATGACGTCGAAGATGACGAGGTAGAACACGATGAGCGGCAGCTCGAAGGCGAAGCCGAAGCCGAGCTCGAACTTGATGATGATGTCGATGTAGGAGCTCATGCGCGGCGCCACATAGCCGAGGCCCATGGCCTGGTCGGTGAGCCACTGGAACGCCGGGTTCAAGATGATGAGGTAGCAGAACACCGTGCCGATGATGAACAGGGCCACGGCGGCGGCGAAGGTGGGCATGAACCACTTGCGCTCGCTGGGCTTCAGCGCCGGCAGGAAGAACGCGAGCAGCTGCCACAGGATGACGGGGGACGTGGCCACGATGCCCGCCCACAGCGAGATTTGGAAGCGCACGGAGAACGCCTCGAAGGGGTCGATGGCCTGAAGCGAGGCCATGCCGTCGACGTTGGGCAGAAACTCCGCGATGGGCATGAGGAGGAACTGGCCCATGGTAGGGGTGGCCATGTAGAACACGACCACGGCCACGGCGAGGCAGGCGACGATGCGCACAAGGCGCATGCGCAGCTCGCCGAGATGGTCGAATAGCGGCATGCGTGCCGGTCCGATAGGCATCGTTACGCCTCCTTCTTCTCGTCGGCAGCGGCGGGGGCAGCCGCATCGGCGGCCTCGGTCACGGCCTTGGCCTCTTCGGCGGCCTTCTTGGCCTCCGCCTCGGCCTTCCGCTTGGCGGCCGCTTCCTCGCGCTTCTTGGCCGCTTCGGCCTTGCGCTTCTCAGCTGCGGCCTTGCGCTCCTCTTCTTCCTTCTTCTTCAGCTCCGCTTCCTCGGCGGCCTTGCGCTCGGCGCGCTCGCGGTCGTAGCGAGCCTTGCGCTCGGCGAAGCTCTCGGGCTTGGCCGGGGCCTCCTCGGCCTTATCGGCTGTGCCCTCGCCGTCCTGCTCGGCCTTGGCCGCAGCAGCTGCGGCGGCGCCGGCGGCAGCGGTGGAAGTGCTCTTCTTGGTGGTTGCGCTCGCCTTCTTCGACACAGCGCTCGCGGCCTTCTTGGCGCCCTCGGCGCCCTTCTTGGCCTTGGCCGCCGCCTCGTCCAGGGCGTCGAGCGGATTCTTGAAGGGATCCTCGGCGTCCTTGTCGAACACCATCTCCCCCTTCAGCACCCCGCTCATTTCCTCCTGGGCGTTGCGGAACTTCGCGATGGCCTTGCCGAGGGTCTTCGCCATGGCCGGCAGCTTATCGGGCCCGAAGATGAGGAACCCGAACAGCAGAATGAGGAAAAGCTCGAATCCGCCGATTCCAAACACGACTGATATCCTTTCAACAGCTCTACAGCGAGAGCACGGTCAACGCCATAGTGGGAATGCCCAAGGCGAGTACGAGAATGATGCACACGACCACGGTGAAGATCTTCTTGGTGCGCGCCTTGGCCTCGGCGGCCTCCTTGGCACGGCGCTCGCGTTCCTCGGCCTGCTTGATGCGCTCAGCCTGCTGCTTGCGCGTGGGGTTCTTCGCGCCGGTCTTGTTCTTCTTGCTCGACATCGCGGGTACTCCTCAGGTTCCCAACTTCAAGTATACGCAAATATGGCATTATCGCAGAAGCGGGCGCGCCGCGCCAGCGAAAATGCCTGCCGCGGCGCGCCCTCCACGAATTCACAACTGCGCCGAGCACCCCGCTCAGCGATTGCGCCCGCTAGGCCTCGGGGCGCAGCTTGGAGCGGATCTCGATGACCCGCGCGATGCTCTTCGCCACTTCCACCTTCACGTGCCAGCGGTTCTTCTCGTACAGAACGTTGCCGTCGACCATGGTCATGAGCACGTCGGCCGTGGTGCAGGTGTTCACCACGGCGGCCACCGGATCGGTCGTGAAGGACTGATGCGAGCTGGACAGATCCACGGCGATCATGTCGGCGCATTTGCCGATCTCCAGCGACCCCACCTTATCAGCAATGCCGAGTGCCCGCGCGCCGCCGAGCGTGGCCACCTCGAGCATCGTATGGGAGTCGAGGAAGCGCCCGGGGTTCACGGCGCGCTGCAGCAGCATGCCCAGGCGCATCTCCGAGAGCATGTCGGTGGATTCCGTGGCCGCCGGCGAGTCGGTGCCGAGGCCCACGCGCAGGCCGGCGCGGATGTACTCGTCCAGCGGCGCGACGCCCATGCCCAGCTGGGCCGAGGTGCGCGGGCACACGCAAACGGCCACGTTGTGGGAGCGCAGCTTCTTCAAATCCTCGTCGTCCACGTAGACCGCGCCGATGATCATGACGTTGTCGGCGTCGAAGGCGTTCCAGTTGAGAGCATAGCGCACCGGGCTCACACCCGTGGGCAACCAGGGCGGAATCTCCACGTAACCGCGCTTCACATCGCCGCCGTGCACTTGGAAGGGCGACGAGCCGTAGCGCACGAAATCGGACTCCTCACGGCTGCCGGCGAGCCACAGGGCCACGGGCAGATCCTCCTTCTGGGCGAATTTCGAGATAGCGGAAAGCATGGCCGGGTGGTTGGTGAACAGGGGCGCCGCGGCAATGCCGATGGCGACGCGGTCGGAGTCGACCTCCTCGCGCCAGTGCAGGATGTCCTTCTGGGCGAACTGCATGGCCGCGTCGATGCGGTTCTTGTCCATGGCGCCCACCTGGCGGTAGATCACCGAGCGCAGGCCGAGCTTGTTCACGGCCGTGCAGGAGGCGCCGGTCAGCGTGATGTCGGCCACCGTGGTGATGCCGCTGGAGAGAGCGTCCAGGCCGCCCAGAATAGCGGAGTCGAACCAATCTGAAGCTTCCATGCGCCCGCTTTTCTGGGCCACTTCCGCGAGCCACTGCACATAGGGCGCGTCGTTCACCACGCCGCGCAGCACCGATTGCTCGAGGCGCGTATGCAGGTCAACCAGGCCGGGCATGACGGCGGCCAGACCCTGGTCGACGACCTCTTCCTCGGGGTAGCGCAGGCGCAATTGCTCGGCCTTCCCGATGTCGCGAATGACGCCGTCGCGCACGAGGACCGCGCCATCGATGATGGGCTCGGAAGAAACCGGCAGGATATACTGGGCACACAGAAGCATGGTACCTCCCAATTCATGAGGGGCGTGTTCAATTAGCCACCCATGATAGCACGGCGCCGCGCCGCCTAGGGATATGCGCCCTCGATTTGCGGGCGAGTGCCCTATACTGGGGCCAAACGACGATACGAAGGGCGCGATCTTGCGGGATCGGCGCGCCGCACGAGGGAGTTTTACGCCTATGACCATCGACACCGCCACCGGGCTCGAGGCCCCGGCCGAGCTTTCCAGCGAGCGCGTGCGCGACATCTTCTCGCATATCGCCCGGAAATACGAGCGGTTCAACGCCCTCTCCAGCTTCGGCGCCTACAAGCTGTGGCTCGCGGGCATGATGCGCCAGGCCCCCATCGATGAGAGCCACGACGTGCTGGACATCGCGGGGGGCACCGGAGACGTCACCTTCACCGTGGCCCGCACCAAGCACCCGAGCCATATCCAGTGCACCGATTTGGTACCCGAGATGCTGGACGTGGCGCGCATGCACATCGATGAGGGGGACGGCGCCGGCGTGCCCATCGATTTCGAGGTCGTGGACGCCCAGGACATCCCCTACGCGGACGCCTCCTACGACGTCATCACCATGGCCTACGGCATCCGTAACATGCCCGACCGGCCCCGGGCGCTTTCCGAGATGTTCCGCGTATTGAAGCCGGGCGGCTCGCTCGTGTGCCTGGAGTTCTCCACGCCGCCCAACGGCGCGTGGCGGGCGCTGTACCACTTCTACCTGCGCCACCTCATCCCGTTTTGGGGCGGCCTGGTCACCGGCGACAAGGACGGCTTCGTGTACTTGGCGAAATCGATCCGCGCCTTCCCCGACCAGGAAGGCCTGGCGGAGATGATGCGCGAGGCCGGCTTTACCGACGTCACCTGGAAGAACTACACCGGCGGCATCGCGGCCGTGCATGTCGCGAAGAAGCCGGAGTAAACGAGCAGCCCATGTTCGGGTTCGTGGTGGCGGATGCGGGAGCACTTTCCGAGGAGGAGAAAGAGCGCTACCGGGCGGTGTACTGCGGGCTGTGCCTCGCGCTGCGAGACCGGTACGGGCAGCTGTCGCGGGCGTGCCTGACCTACGACCTCACCTTCTTCGTGCTGCTGTGCAACTCCCTGCATGAGCCTGCCGAGACGCAGGGCACGAGCCATTGCGTGATGCACCCGGCACCGGCCGCCCCGCGGGCATGGGCGCGCTCGGCGTGGACCGACTATGCCGCCGACCTTTCCGTGGCACTCGCCTACCACAAGGTGCTCGACGACGTGGCCGACGACGGCGATCTTGCGGCACGGGCGGCCGAGCGCCTGCTCGCCGGCGCCTACGAGCGGGCCCGGGCGCGCATCCCCGAGCAGTGCGCCGAGATTGAGCGAGCCATGGCGGCGATTCGGGCTATCGAAGGCGCTGAACGCAACAACACACCGGCACTTTCGGACAGCACTGAAACCGCTTGCGTCTCTCCTCTTAGCGCAGACGCAACCGATACCGCCCTCGCGTTCGACCCCGATGCCGCAGCCCGCGAGTTCGGGCGCATGCTCGGGCGGCTGTTCGCCCACAACCAGGGCTTCTGGGCCGAGGCCATGGAGGCTTTGGGCAACGGCTTGGGGCGCTTCATTTACCTGATGGACGCCACCGTGGACTTCGCCAACGACGCGCGTACCGGCAGCTACAACCCCTTCGTAACGCTCGGCTCTGACGCCGATGCCATGCGCGCCACGCTGGCCCTCGCCGCCGCCGATGCGGCCGCCCCCTACGAGCGCCTGCCGCTGGTGCAAGACGCGCACCTCATGGACGCCATTCTGTACTCCGGTGTCTGGGCCCAGTTCAACAAGGCCTATCCGCCCCAAGACGCCCTCGCGCAAAATGAAGGGAGCCCGCAGAGCGAACCCCCTCGAAACTGACCGACGCGCGCAACCGCGCTGACGCTACTTGATGAAGGCGCCAAGCAGGCTGGCGGCCTGCTTGTAGAACGGCACGCGGGAATCCTTCTCGCAGGCCTCGGCGAACTGGGGCATCCACACCTTCGCGTGCTCGGTCATGAACTCGTCCCAGGCCGCCTCCGGAGAGCCGCCGGGCAAATCGGCCGAGGCCACCACGTCGCCGGGCTCGGAACCGTCGTCCTCCGCGTCGAACTCGTCAATCTCCTCGCCGATCTCCTTGTACTGCGCAGCCTGCTCCTCGGTGGGAGCGCCGTCGCCACCGGCTTCCACATCGGCCTCGGCCGCCTCGTCCATAACGTCGGCCGCCGCGCGCAGGGCTAGGTACTCCAGCAGCTCCAGCTCGGTCCACACCGCGTCGAGCGGCTCGTTGGTGCCCTCGGGACGACCCAGGCCGCAAGCCTTGCAAAAGCGCTCCACGGCCATGGAGTGCGGGTTCACGAACAAGAGCGGCTGCACGCCCTCGGCCTTGGCCCGCCACACGCCCTCGTACGGGCTGCACGCCGCCTCGGGAGCGCCCACGAACAGGCGCGTAGCCTCGGGGCGCAGCTCCTTCTGGATGTCGTCCGGGTCGGGCAGCGCAGCGGCCTCAGCGGCACCGGGGGCCGTAGCGACCGTCCAGTCGAGCCCCAGCACACCGGCAATCTCGTCGGCGGCCTCGCCCCACTCCCCCGAGGCGATGGCCTCGGCGAGCACTTTGTCCTCCGGATAGCGGAACGACAGCGCCAAAAGCTCGCACATCGCCGCGCGAGCCTGCCAAATGTTTGCGGATACGGTCATGGAAGTTCCTCCTTTGCGGATGGGTTTTATCAACGAGAAGCATAGCATTGTGCGGCCCCGTTGTCGGCGTAGCTTCGCGACCAGCGTCGCAACTCCATGGCTGACGCCGAGCGCCCTACTGCGCAGAAGCCTCGCTTGTGGCGACGAACCGATAGGGCACGGCGCGATCTTCGAACAGCGCCAGCAAGTCGGACAGAGGAACGCGCAGCGTGGCCGTGTTGTCGTTGGGATGCACGCCCACGGCCGGCCAATCGCGCAAAGCCGCAT
The DNA here is from genome assembly GCF_009755265.1 of Adlercreutzia rubneri. NCBI lineage: Bacteria > Bacillati > Actinomycetota > Coriobacteriia > Eggerthellales > Eggerthellaceae > Adlercreutzia > Adlercreutzia rubneri. The sequence continues at coordinate 56,954 of NZ_WPOO01000003.1, forward strand.
CCAACACCACCTGCACTTTCCCTTCCGTATCGTTCAGCACGCCGAAAGGAGAGACCGCCCCACCGCGCAGACCGAGAATTCCCTGCAAGTCCTCTTCCGAGGCAAAACGCAAGGGCCGCGCTCCGAGAGCCGCCCGCAAAGCCTTCAGATTCGCCGGCTTATCCTCGGGCATGACGACCAGATAGTAGTTGCGCTTCTTGTCGTCGCGCAAAAAGAGGTTCTTCACCACCACATTGGCGAAGGGCAATGAGAGCGCATCCATCGCCTCCATGGTGAAGACCGCCTCGTGATCGACTCGATCGTAGACAACCCCGCGACTGTCCAGATACGCGCACACCTCTTCTTTTCCAAATGTCACGGCCCCGCTCCTTTCCGCCGTCCGGCATCGCCTATCGCAAACACGCCGTCGATTTCTCTGCGGCACAGTATAGCGAAGAAAAGCGGGGTGGAAGACTAACTTGGATCAGCGGCCCATCAGGCAATCGCTTTCCGCAGCGCGAAGACCCCTGCGTTGCCGTAGAACCGCCAGCGCGGCGGGAGCGCGCACGACCAGATGCACGAGCAGGGCCGCCAAGAGCACCTTGGCCGCCACCGCGTGAAGCGGATCCCAAAAGTGGTAGCCCGAGGCGTACAGCCCCAGGGAGGGCAGCACCGTCCCCGACACCATGACGCCGGACACGACGCACACAGCAAGCGCCAGGAGCAGCACGGCGTTCAGAACGAGCTGGCCCACGCGCCCGCGGCCGCCCAGACCTTCCCCGCTCTCGACCACATGGGCCGCGACCATGATGAAGGCGCCGAGCCCAAGGAACTCGTGCAGCGGGATGCCCGTGAGGGCCGGGTTGGCCGCCAGCAGGTACACGGCGAGCACGGCGATGTCGAACAGCGCATGGCTACGCTTCATAGCAGGCCTCCTCTTCGCCGGCAGTCCTACGAGCGCCGCGGCCCATGCGGCGCACGAGCAGCCACAGCCCCAGCACGAGGGCCACCGGCATAAGTATCCACACGTTCAACGACATGTCGGAGGCCTGATGGTAGCGCTCGATCAGCGAGCCCCACCCATGGCACTCCGTCGACGCGCAACCGGCCTCGGGGCACACCATCTCGTGAGCCCCGTCGGGCTCGGGCACCGCCTCGAACCCATGGCACGCGTCCGACGCGCACCCCGCGGCCGGACACGGCGAATCAGCGGCGATGGGCTGGATAGCCGTCGAGGGCGCAGCCGCAAAGCCGACCATCGCCACCGCGCCCACGAGCGCCGCCAAGACAGCGGTGGCGACCAACTTCTTCAGCATTGCGAATCTCCTCCCTTTCGCTGAGCCAGACAATTTTCAAGCCATTATTGGACCAAGATTTTCGAGTTGTTAGGGGTTTGCTTGCGCGCTCGGAGAGCCCACAGGGAAAGCGCGGAAGCAAAACCCCAGGTCGTAGAGTTTTCTCCCAACCGATACGGCCAATGGCGCGCGCAACGACACCTAACAACTCGAAAATTTCGCTCCCACGCTTCACTTTTATTTTCTGAGACTTCCTTTGTGGAGCATCCCCTCCGAAACCACACTCGCGAATGCGCCACGTCTATCTCACCAAAGGGACCCGCGCCGGGAAGGGGCGGCGCGGGCCTGCACATAAGAGGGACGGTTACTCGGAAGGCGCCTCGTCGTCTTTCGGGCGAAGGGGCAGGAGCTTAATGCCCAGCAGGAACACCAGCACGCCCAGGGCCACGACGCCGAGGGTCACGCCGAGCTCCAGCGGCGTCGGCCAGTAGACCATGCCGCCGTAGATGCCGGAGAGGCCGGAATCCCACGCCGTGTGCTGCATGGGGGTTAGCGGGCCGGCGTAGTCCAGGTTGGCGATCTGGAAGCCGCCGACGAGCAGCTGCACGCGCTTGCAGAAGATGCCGAGGATCGCGAGCAGCGAGCCGGCGACCAGCAGGGCGTTGGTGCGCAGCGCCGGCGTGAAGCAAATGACGGCGCAGAGGGCGCAGCCGACGACCTCCGTCCAGAAGTAAGGGACGAGCGGGCCGGCCGTCAGCATGGCGACCACCTCCGCGCCCGAGCCGCCGGGGAACGCCTCGGTGAGCAGGTCGCAGCCGAAGAAGTACAGGTCCACCACGACGAAGGCGCCGAGCAGCTTGGCGAGCTTCACCAGGTAGGCCTGGTCGAGCGAGAGGTATCCCGCGCGGCGCAGCGCGATGGCGACCACCATCACGAGCGCCGTGCCGCACACAAGCGCCGAGGACACGAACCAGGGGGCGAGCAGGGCCGTGTGCCACATCTCGCGGCCTTGCTGAAGCCCGAAGATCCAGGCGGTCACCGAGTGCACGAGCACGGCGGTGACGAGCGCCACGACCGAGATCACGCGCAGGGCGGTGTGGGACACCTTGCCCGCGTCGGCCCGCACCTGGGCCCACAGGTACACGCAGGACAGGATGAGGTAGGTTCCGAGCACCACGATGTCCCACATGAGCGGGCTGCCTAGGTTGGAGTAGGCGAACAGCTCCCACAGGCGCGCCGGCTGGCCGAGGTCTACCACCACCATGCCGATGGCGGCCACGGTGCAGGCGATGGAGCTCATGACGGCCACCTTGGAGATGCCGCCGAAGCCCGCGATGCCAAAGGCCTTGGGCACCGACGAGATGATGAGGCCGCCGGCCGACAGGCCCACGAAGAACATGAACGACGTGATGTAGAGGCCCCACGAGCTCAGATTGCGCATGCCGGTCTGCACCATGCCGCCCGAGAGCTGCACACCCCACAGCACGATGCCGGCAACCATGATGACGGCCGAGACGCCGATGGCGGCGTTCAGCCCCTTGCCGCCCCATGCGGCCGTCTTAGCAGCGACCGCCTCATGGCTTTTTGAGCGGCCCTTGGCCGCACTAAGGTCGAGGTCATCATCGACGATGGCCCCAGTAGAGAAATCAGACATGAGAATCTCCTAGAAGTAGGCGGGCGGCGCAACCACGCCCCGCCCGCGATATCGCATGACGAGGGAAAGCGCCCTACACCAGGTAATACACCGACGGCTTCGTTCCCTCTTCAGGAAGCAGCTGCTTGTACTCGCGCGAAGCTATAAGCTTGGAAATTTCCGAATTCGGATCGTCCAAATCGCCCCAATGCCTAGCCTTTGCCAAGCATGCCTCTACGCAAGTCGGCTCTTCTCCACGGGCAAGCCTATGCCAGCACATTGTGCATTTTTCCACCGTATGCTTCTGGTGTTCAGGCGCATCTGTGTCTCCAACGGCAAATCCTATTGAATGAGTCGGCTCATCCCAATTGAAAGAACGAACCCCCGTATAAGGACAAGCAGCTATGCACATACGACATCCAATGCATTTATCATAATCTTGCCTTACCGCACCGGTATCCGGATCTTTAAACGTTGCACCGACAGGGCAGACCTTCACACATGCAGGATTCTCGCAATGTTGACACGCAACGGTTACATACTCCTTGCTGAGATTAGGAAACGTTCCACTCGCTGTATCCATGGAGGCGCCACCATTTGTCAAAACGCGGTTCCAGATCACATCGTCTGGTAAATTATTCTCAATTTTGCATGCTATAGAACAGGTATGGCACCCGACGCACCTTATTGTATCTATGGCAAAGCCGTATCTCGATCCACTCATTTTTACTCTCCCTGCCCCCACGGTCGAATGTCTGCCGCCACATCCATAAACGATGTGTTTACGGTAAACGGATTGCAATGAGCTGAGGTCATTTCCGAGAACCCGCCTTCCTTGAATTCACACTGCTGCCAGCCTTTCGGGTAAATCAGCACCCCTGGACGAATATCGTCTGCGTAAATCGCACGAACGACGGCATGTCCTCGTTCGTTGAACAGCTCGACATAAGAATTGTCTTCAATGCTGCGGGCTATTGCATCTGATGGATTAATCTTCACAATGGGCTCGGGCGCGATCTCACGCATCCATTCATTTTCGAACTCGCCAGTGTGCCAGCGTGTTCGTAGCCGGTGCGACATCAAAGTAAAAGGATATTTTTTCGCGACCTCACCCCTGGGCCACGCTTCGTTGGGGAGAGAGAACGTTGGAACATGTCCAAAATCAGGATCGAGCTCTTGACCCCAATCGATACGCGGCACAACCGTTTCGCAATAGATATTTGCCCTGCCCGTTTCTGTTGGAAATACTCCGCCATAGAATTTGATATCTGTTTCGTCGTAACAGATATCTTTTTCAACCCGAAGCCTATCGAGAGTGATGCCCCGTTCAAGACCGAGCTCGGACTCGTCAACCAATTCCCTCAAGTACTCTTCATCGGTCTTTTCAAAATACTCTCCAACGCCCATTTCGACCGATATTAACCGGGCAATATCAGAATCGCTTTTTGCCTCTGCAGGCGACTCGACCGCCTTTTCGGTTATTCCAACATACGGATAATAACTACCCTTTAGCACATCCTCGACTTCAAGCGCATGCGCACAAGGCAACACTATATCGGCATATTTCACACTATCGCTATATTGCAGATCAGACACAACGATAAAGTCAATCTTATTCCACCATTCCAATATCTCATTTGAGCTTCCACCGCTCGACATAGGATTCGCAGCAGCTACAAATAGAGACTTGATCGGGTAGTCTTCCCCAGCATATTGCCCGGAGTCCATAATGTCAGTCATAGAAAGAACGGGAACAGTATTAACAAACGTGCCTGTCGGAGCCATGAACGCAGGATTAGTGTTGAAAGAGTACCAAGAACCTCCAACACAAGAGCCAGCACGCCCTACCGTGCCCGTCAAAATAGCCAGCGTAGCAAGCGCCTGCCCGAACTCGGCACCATTATCGTAAGCCTGACTTGCATATCCTGCGATGTTCCAGATCTCTCCTTCGGATTCCTCGATTGCGAGCTTTCGGATATCGTCAACTGAAACTTCAGTCAGTTCCGAGGTTCTTTCAAGCGAGTACTTTCCGAGCTCATCGCAAAGCATGTCGAAGGCTGTTTTCACTGGTATCCCATGCACCAGCCTCTCTCCGGAGAGAGCCGGGCTGACAGCGGCATCATAGGCAACTGTTGTCTGCGATTGCTCATCCCAGACAATAGGAGAATCGAGGATTTCCGACACATTTTCGACAGAGGAGTCTCCTTTCTCCTTAGAAAGAATGCCGAGGTCGCTTGCACGAAGGATTTTTTTTGTATCCTGACGTATCAAAAAAGATGCATTCGAATGATTTAGCAAAAACTCCTTATTGTGCAAATCGTTTTCGACGATGTAATTCATTATCCCAAGGAGCAGAGCGGGGTCCGAACCGGGACGATTAGACACCCACATATTCGCCTTAGACGCAGTGGTGGAGTAGTTGGGGTCAACTACGATAAGCCTCGTACTTCCCTTTTCCATTGCATCAGCAAGGGGCCACCAATGCTGCCACCAAGCATCGACAAAGTTGCACCCCCACATGACAACTTTATCGGCATTGCCTATGAGCGAGGCTCCATTTCGGAACATCCCGTCCCCCGCAACCCGCGCCATGCCATATCCAAGGGCCATATCTGTGCAGTAATCCACCATGGTCATCTCGAGAACATTTGCAAGCCGTCCTAAAAGACCTCCAAAGTTGCCCGAACCAAGCGCGGCGCAATTCCCAGAACCCCAATAGTATGCAACAGAGCGTGGACCGAATTCCTCCCTATACGATTTCCATTTTGACGCAATAGTAGATATTGCCTCATCCCAACTGATTCGTTCCCAATTGCCTTCCCCTCGCTCGCCAGCTCGCTTCATCGGATAAAGAATTCGATTGGGGTTGTAAACAGCACGCATCCTTGAACGACCTCGAAGGCACATACGAGAACCCCGAGGGCTTCCGCCCTCAATCGGAGAAAGCTTTACAATCTTTCCATCTCTAACGTGTGCTTCATATTGACAGTAAACACAGGTCCAGCAGCAGCCTACACGACATTTTGTTTGGTCCTCAGGCTCCTCGGCAAAAGCCCCCTCATCAGGACCAAGCGCCCGTAAGACACCGCCGCCGATAAGCGCCGCCGCTCCCACAGTCGCCCCAGTAGCCTTCAGGAGACCTCTGCGAGTGAGATTGGAACGCTTTTCGCTTCCAGACATTCTCTCCTCCTCTTTCGAGTGAGAGGAACGCGCAATTCAGACAGAGAGCTGATCCGCAGAATCGTCTTGCGCTTTCCTCCTCTTTCCCATCCCCCATGGGCGAACCCGGTAATCGCGCAACAGTTTGATGGGATACCGTACATGTCTTTAGAATCGGCCGGATTCTGATGCTGCCAGTCTGTCATACTTTGTCATATGTTGTCAAGAGAAAATGTAGGACAATCTATGACAAAATTTGTCCTTGATTCAAAACACCGGATCAGAGATCATTTCATGCAAACCATTTTCATGGCAGAAAATTGCACCATTTTGCAAAGTCAAGTCTTGATTATAGAATATTTGTTTGTATTATTATGAATTAAGCGGGGAGCTGGGGCTCTCTGCATACATCTCCCCTAACACCAATTCTAGATAACGGGAGGGAGGTGATGCAGATGAGCATTTTCCTGGCCTTAGTCCAGACTTTGATTGGAGCCGCCACTCTTGGGGTTGCACTTTTGGCCCTAGAAAGCGGGGACCCGCCACATAGTGACGGGTCATCCAACAACAGCGAGGACTAGGCACCCTCGCTACCGGGACGTCTTCGGGCGTCCCGGCCCTTCGGGGCCAAGTTCTCTAGGCGAGGCCCATTGTAGCACAGATGCGTCGTCGGTCGCTAGGCCTTCTCCCCGCCTTCGGGCACAAAGCCCTCGCTGAAGGCGCTGGGGATGACGAGCGTGCCGCCAGATTGCTTCACGGACTCGTAGGCCAGATGCATGGTGCGCAACCTCATAGCCTCGGGGTCTCCGGCATAGCTGGCGCTCGCGTCCTTCAGCATGTCGGAGATATCCGCCTCCGCCTCGGCCAGGGTCATGCGGGCGTCGCGCTCGCGGGCCGCGATGGCACCGGCGGCCATCGCCGGCTGCAGCTCGCGGGGCACCACGATGTCGCGCACCTCCACGTCTATGACGTCGATCCCCCAGCCGTCCAGCTTCGCCTCCAGCACCTCTTTCAGCTCGGCATCCAGCTGATCGCGCCGACAGGCCACCTCGGCCAGGCTCGCACGGCCGATGGCCGCCCGCAGCGTGGCCTGGGCCATCCACGCCACGGCGCTCGCGTAGTCCTCCACCTCGCAGGCCGCCTTCTTCGGGGAAAACACCATCCAGAACACCACGGCATCCACGTTCACGGGCACCAAATCGGACGTGAGCGTCTCCTCGGCGCCGAAGTAGGTGGCCGCCACGCGCTGGTCGATGCGCACGGTGTAGAACTCGATGACGGGCCAGGTGAACACGATGCCCGGCCCCGCCACACGGTTGAAGCGGCCGAAGCGCATGACCACGGCGCGCTCCCATTCCATGACGATGTGCACCGACGAGGCGGCCAGGGCGCCAACTACCGCGGCGATCACGAGGGCCGCAAGGCCAATACTGCCCGCGAGGGCCTGGGCGCAGGCGAGCACCAGCGCGCAAACAGCGGCGAACACGATGATGGTGAACGCCACGGCGCCGTTGCGGGAGGTGCGGTTACGCCCCGTTTCCAGCCGCGCGCCCGTCTGCGGCGCCCTCTCCTGCGGGCTCGGGGAACTTGACGAGGCGTCCGCGCCGTGCTTCTTGCGGGTCATGGGCTGCTCCTTCGCTTGTGCCATCCTTCTCGCGCTTGGCCTTGGCGGCCACGAGCGCCGCTGTGAACTGCGCGTCGATATCCTCCAGCGACATGCCGAGCTCCTGGCAGCGCTTGAGGTACTCTGCCGTGACGATCTCCGCCGTCACCTCGGCCAAGACGCCGGGCTTGTCGGACACATCGGCCACGAACGCCCCGAGCCGCCGCTTCGACACGATGTAGCCGTCCTCCTCCAGGCTCTGGTACACCTTGCTCACGGTGTTGTAGTTCACCTCCACCTCGGCGGCCAGGCCCCGCACCGTGGGCAGCTGGTCGCCCGGCAGGTAGAACCCCGAGGTGATGAGGTAGATGAAGCGGTTCTTCAACTGGAGCCAGACGGGGATGGAGCTGGCATCGTCCAGCTGGAACAGGTCCCCGGCCGGTATCGTCTTGCCTAGTTTGACCACAGGGTCACGTCCTCTCTTCCCGTTGCGGAGCCTTCTCCCCCGCTTTCCTCTGCGGAAGGCGCGGAACGCAAGCCCGCCGCCTCCTCGTTTTCGGAAGGTACGGAAGCGGGGGCTTCCGCTTCCTGCAGCTCCAAGGGACGCTGGGCACCGGCCTCCACCACCGCGGCGCGCAGGCCCAGAGCACCCACGAGCACGAGGGCAGCCGCAAGAGCCAGGGCCGCAGCGGGATACGCCTTCGCGACCGCCTTCGCAGCCGAGCGCGAGCGCCCGTGCCCGCGAACAAGGCAGCCGACTTCCACGGCGAGCGCCGCCGCAAGGCCGCAGGCCACGAAAGCCGCCCACCAGGGCAGCGCCGCCGGGCCGTGCATGAGGCTCGTCGCCGAGGCTCGCACACCCGCGTGATCGCTTCCCAGCGCGAAGGCGAGAAGCCCCGCGGCCGCCACCGCCTCCGCCACGATGACGACCACATCGACGCGGGCGGCGCTGCGCACCGCCTTCCGAACGCTCCCGTCGCCTTCCACGAAAAGCGCCCCGGCCATGAGCAGGGCGCAGCCGCAGGAGGCGGCCGACAGTGCGAAGAGCGCCGGTACCCAGGGCGACGACCACAGCCGCACCCCGGAAAGCGTCTGCAGCAGCAGCCCGGCGTAAACCGCCACGACCACGGCCAGCCCGCAGGCGACGATCTCCGCGACCACCATCGCGCACCGACGCAACCAGGGCACGTACAGAAACCGCGCCAGGGCGAGCGCCGCCGCCAGCGCCGTCAGCAGCGCCACGGCCCAGGCGCCCAGGTTCATGAGCGTCACAGGCGGTGCCGTAAACAGCGACAGCACGCGGTCGATACGCCCGAGGTCGGCGGCGAGGCAGCCGGCGCCCAGGGCCAGCGCCCCGCAGGAGAGGGCCAGCACACCGGCGACCAGGCGCTCAGCCGGGCGCTTCTCAGCGAAGTCAGGCACCACATCCGCGCCGAAGGGCTCGCGCACGAAGAGCAGGTCGGCCACAGACGCCGCGGCCACGCCGCCCGCGCCGACCCCGGCCAAGAACAGATAGGCTGTCACCAGCTCCCCGAACAACGCGCCCCCTTCGATTCCGTTTCCCGAAGTATGACACAAACGCTCGCCAATGTATATGACAACATGGGGCAGAAGCGAAAACCTATTCCACACGCAGCATGCGGTAGCCGATGCCAACGTGGGTTTGGAGATAGACCGGGCTGGCAGGATCGGGCTCGATCTTTTTGCGCAAGGTGGCCATGAACACGCGCAGGCTGGGCAAGTCGCTCGCCAGGGCGGCGCCCCACACCTCCTTCAGAATGTAGTTGTGGGTGAGTACCTTGCCGGTATTGTGGGCCAAAAGCACCAGAAGCTTGTACTCGATGGGAGTCAGATGAATCTCGTCGTCGCCCCTCACGACAACCTTGGCATCGAAGTCGATGGCGAGATCGCCATTGCGATACGTCTCCCCCGCCTCTTCCTCGGTCTCGTCGAAGGCGACGCGACGCAGCGCCACGCGCACTCGGGCAAGCAGCTCCGCAACTGAGAAGGGCTTTGTCAGGTAATCATCGGCCCCCGCATCAAGAGCCGTCACCTTATCGGCATCCTCCTGGCGCGCCGACAGAACGATGATCGGCACGTGCGACCACCCGCGCACCGCTCCGATGACCTCCGTCCCGTCGCGATCGGGCAGCCCCAAATCCAAAATGACGAGGTTGACATCCCTCGCGCACGTAAGGTCAGCGAGAGCCGCCGTAGCCGTGGATGCCTCGCGCGAACGATAGCCGTGCACGTCAAGGGCACACGTAACCAGATTGCGCACCGCCGGGTCATCCTCCACAACGAGGATAACGCCCTCGTCTCTATCGCTCAACGTCCGCACTCCCTTCCTCGACGACGCCAACCGGAGCCTCTTCGCGCAGCTCTGCCGCGGGAAGAGCGAACGAGAACACGCAACCGTGCGGATAGGCATCGCGCAACACGATATCACTGCCGTGCGCCCTTAAGATAGAGCGGCAAAGCGAAAGACCCAGCCCCATTCCTCGACGCGCATCGCCCCCTTCGCCGTCCTCGCAGCCTGTGCCCACCCGTCCCCCGTGGTAGAACAGATCGAACACGCGCGCTTGCTCGGCGGGAGGGATGCCCGGACCGTCATCGGCCACCGCGACAACCACCCTATCGCCGGAAGCGCTGCGCTCGCGATGCGCGGTGAGGCGAATGGACGACCCCGCGGGCGTGTAGGCGATGGCGTTGTTCAAAAGGTTCACCACCACCTGCACAATCAAACGTCCGTCCATCTGAGCCAGGAGAAACTCATCCTCGATCTCCACCGTCAGCCGATGCTCGCTCACAAAGCGACTGACATGGCGCAGCGCATCGGCCAGCACGTCGGAAACCAGTTCGGGGGCGCGCGACACTTCGACGTCGCCGTCGTCGAGCCGCGTCACCGACAGCAAATTCTCCACCAGATTGATCAGCCAATTCGCGTCCTCATGGATATCCGACGTCAAACGCTTCCTCTGCGCCTCGTCCAGGACGTCCCCCGAGGCGAGCAACATATCGGCGTCGCCCGAGATGCTCGTGAGCGGCGTTCGCAAATCATGGGAAATGGCACGCAGCAGATTCGAGCGCAGCGCCTCCTTCTCGGCCTTCACGGCGAGGTTCTTCCGCTCGCTCGCCAGCGCCAGAGCCTCCGCCGCCTGACCGCATTCGTCAAGCAGCGCTACGAGCAGATTGCGCTCGAAGGAGCCGAAGTCGTCGTCGCCTTGCTCCATCACCAATCCCGCCACACCGAACACGCGATCCTTCGAACGAATGGGAAGGTACAGGCAGCGCGCCTCGCGCAAGGTATCCGTCGTCGCGCCGGCGGCCTCGCCATTGGCGGCGACCCACGACGCAACAGCCATCTCGCCCGGAGCCGCGAGATCCAGCTTCTCGGCGTCTCCCCCGCCGCTGCCGGGGACATCGAAGACCCGCGGCGGAAGGAGGCCGCCATGCGCCGCCCCGTCGACCTGGTACATCACCACCGGCCGATCGAGAATCTTCACCACTTGGGCCGCCGCCGTCTCCAAACAAGCGCCGAGGCTCACGACCGCCTGGAACTCCCGACTGCTCTCCAAAAGCACCTCGGTACGATAGGCCCGTCGCGCCGCCGTGGTCGCCTGACGCTTCAGTCGGATGGCCAAAGATGAGGCCCCCAATGTTCCTATCAGCAGAAACGCGAAGATGATGGGGGCCGATAGGCTATAGGCATGGAAGGTGTAGCGCGGCGCCGTGAAGAAGAAGTTGTAGGCCACGACACTGCCCAGCGCCACAAGCACGGCATACAGAAAACCATCCGCGCGCGTGGCGAGCAGCAGCGCGACCAGCAGATAGGTCATGAGGATGATCGAGGGCGTAGGGCTTGCCAGCCACGCCACTTCCCCCAGCGCCGTCGCAACGGCTATCGCGAGAAGCGCTCGAAAAACATCGGAGGCCGTGAGGCGAAAGCTCGCATGGGTGCGCAAGCGCTCGAGCACCGAGGGGGCGTCCACCGCGGGGACGGCCGTCACCATGGCCTCGGGAGCGGCCCGCATCAACCGCGACGCCACGTCCCCGCATCCGAGCAGGCCGATGCGACCGGGCATCGAGGGCACCACGATACGGCGAATACCCGCCGCTGCGGCGTAAAGGGCCACGGGCTGCACCGGATCGTCCCCCGTCAACGTGACGATGTGCGCACCCATCTCCTCCGCAAGGGCGATCGAGCGGGCAAGGGCCGCATCGCCTTTCGATCGCCCCTCCACGCCCTCGCCGCCCGATTCGACCACAAGCGCCGTGCACGAGCCGCCAAACGCCTCGGCCATACCCGCTGCCGCGCGAATAACTCGCGGCGCCGCCGCATCGGCGGTCACCAGCACCAAAACGTCTTCGCCGCCAGCCGCATGCGGCACCGTAGCCGCAGAGGCGCGCGTGAGGCGGTCGGCAGCGCGACGCAGGGCAATTTCGCGCAGCGCCGCCAAATTCGATCGCGAGAAAAAGTGCGAAAGCGCCGACCCGATCCGCTCGGGCGCGTAGATTTTGCCCGAGCGCAGGCGCTTGATGAGGTCAGCAGGCTCCAAATCGACGACTTCGACCGAATCGGCCGCGTCGAAAACGCGGTCGGGGATCCGCTCGGAGGGCGCCACAGCCGTCACGGAGGCAATCTTGTCGTTAAGCCCCTCGAGATGCTGCACATTCACCGTCGTGTACACATCGATACCCGCACGGAGCAGCTCTTCGACATCTTGATAGCGCTTGCGATGGCGGCACCCCGGCGCATTGGTATGCGCCAGCTCGTCTACCAGCACAACTTGGGGACGGCGCTTCAGGGCGGCGTCGAGGTCGAATTCGCGCAAAGCGACGTTTCGGTGCTTCACCGATTTCACGGGCAGCACTTCCAGGCCATCGAGCAAGGCAAGGGTGTCGGCACGCGTGTGCGGCTCAACGTAGCCCACTACCACATCGACGCCCTCATCTTGGACATGATGAGCCTCGGTGAGCATGGCGAAGGTCTTTCCCACGCCGGCGGCGTACCCGAAGAACACTTTGAGCCGGCCGCGCCCCTCGAAGCGCTCCGCCTCACCCGCTTCCTCTTCCTCCCGGATTCGCTGCAGGATGGCATCGGGGTCGCCGCGGCCGCCGCCGATCTCCCATCTCTCTCGAACTTCCGCCACGTCACTTGCCCTTTCGCGTCGTCCCGACAGCGCCCCTGCATCCTAGCACGCCCCACCCCTCAGCCGCATCTCATTCGCTATCCGTTTCCCTCAGGTTTTCTCCAAGCGCGCCAAGCTCCACTTACTCCAGCACGCCGTCGAGCATGAGGTTCACCTTCAGCACATTCACCCGCGCTTCGCCGATAATGCCCAACAGGGGGTACTCGGTGCACTGAGCAATAATGGCACGCACCTCTCTCTCGGGCCGTCCCGTTGCCGCAGCGATACGTTCCACCTGGTAATCGGCAGCGGCCGGCGAGATATGCGGATCGAAGCCCGATCCCGACACCGTCACCAAATCACTTGGAACGGGCTGCGCGGCACGGTCGGGATGGGCCGCCCGCACCTGCTGTATGCGTTCGTCCACTCGCGCGGCAAACTCGTCGCTCGCGGGACTGAGGTTCTCGGGGCTGTACCACAAAAGCGGCTGCCCCTCCGCATCGGAGAAGGAGCCGGCGTCGACCACCGTGGGCCGACCCCACAAATGGGTGTCGCTTCTAAAGGGCTGTCCCACTAACTCGCTGCCGTACTTCACCCCGTCGACCTCGATAATAGAGCCTGTCGCCTGGTACGGGAACGCTATAGCCGACAGCCCCGTCACAGCCCAGGGGTAAACGATCCCGCACAGCACACTTGCCGCGATAAACAACGCCAGGGCACTCGCGAAGCACCGCGTCACCATCTTTCCACTCATAATGCGTTCTTCCTGTTCTCGAAAATTGCCTTCACAACGGTTCAAACGAAGGCCGCCGCCATGTTGCGGCCCGGATGCCTTTACGCAACGCCGACAAGTACCATGAGCGCATCGAGCGCCTTGATGGCCGCAAAGGGAACGATCACGCCGCCCAAGCCGTACACTGCCAAATTGCGCGCGAGCAGACGGTGCGGCGACGCCTCGCGACACTTCACCCCGCGCAGCGCAAGCGGAATGAGCGCGACGATGATAAGAGCGTTGTATATGATGGCCGCAAGCATCGCCGAGGCGGGTGTGGCCAGATGCATGATGTTGAGCACCTCCAAACCCGGATAAAGGGGCACGAGCAGCGCAGGGATGACCGCGAAGTACTTTGCCAGGTCGTTGGCGATCGAAAACGTGGTGAGGCTGCCGCGGGTCATGAGCAGCTGCTTGCCGATACGCACGATTTCGATGAGCTTGGTGGGCGAGGAATCCAGGTCCACCATGTTGCCGGCCTCCTTGGCCGCCTGAGTGCCGGAGTTCATGGCCACGGCCACATCGGCTTGGGCCAGCGCCGGAGCGTCGTTGGTGCCGTCGCCGGTCATGGCGACCAGATGCCCCTCGGCCTGGTAGCGGCGGATGGCCGCAAGCTTCGCTTCGGGCGTGGCCTCAGCGATGAAGTCGTCAAGCCCCGCCTCAGCGGCGATGGCAGCGGCCGTGAGGGGGTTATCGCCCGTGACCATCACTGTTTTAATGCCCATGGCGCGCAAGTCGGCGAAGTTGTCGCGAATGCCCGACTTGATGATGTCCTTCAAGTGAATGACGCCGAGCACGCGCGCATCGCGCGCCACCACCAAAGGCGTCCCGCCCGATCGAGACACCTCCTCGGCCACGGCGGCCACCTCCGCGCCAAAGACGCCCCCGCGCGCTTCCACGTAAGCCCGCACGGCGTCGGCCGCACCCTTGCGAATCTCGTGACCCTCGAAATCCACACCGCTCATGCGCGTTTGGGCCGTAAAGGGAACTACCGCAAAACCGGACTGCGCCAACTCGCGCTCGCGGATGCCGAAGCGCTCCTTGGCGAGCACCACCACACTGCGTCCCTCGGGCGTCTCGTCGGCCAGGCTTGCCAGCTGAGCCGCATCGGCAAGTTCGCGCTCGCTAACGCCGCCAACGGGCAGAAAGGCCGCAGCCTGACGGTTGCCGAGCGTGATAGTGCCCGTTTTGTCGAGCAGGAGCACATCTACATCACCCGCCGCCTCGACGGCACGTCCGCTGGTGGCCAGCACATTGGCTGCATTCAGTCGGCTCATGCCGGCAATGCCGATAGCGGACAGCAGCGCGCCGATGGTGGTAGGCGCCAGGCACACGAACAACGCCACCAACGAGGTGATTCCCAGAGGATTTCCCGAGCCGTGCTGCGCGGCGGTAAATGCTCCGAACAGGTACAAGGACAGCGACACCGCAAGAAACACCAACGTCAGCGCGATGAGCAGCAGCTCGAGAGCCTGCTCGTTGGGGGTCTTTTTGCGCGCGGCTGACTCGACCATGGCGATCATCTTATCGAGAAAGCTCTGACCCGCCTCAGCGGTCACCCGCGCTACCAGCCAATCGGAGAGCACCGTCGTGCCTCCGGTAATCGACGACCGATCGCCGCCGCTCTCGCGCACGACCGGCGCCGATTCGCCGGTAATCGCGCTTTCGTCCACGCTTGCCGCCCCCATGATGACCTCGCCGTCGGCGGGCACCTGCTCGCCCGCGCGAACAAGGTACACCTGCCCCCGCTTCAACGTAGCCGATCCCACCGCGCGGCCTCGATCAGCAAGAAACGCCGACGGGTCTTCCATCGTGGCGGCATCAGCGAGGGCGGCGTTGTCTATGAGGCACGCCTCGACATCGCGTTTGGCGGAGCGCAGCGCATCGGCCTGCGCTTTGCCGCGACCCTCGGCGAGCGACTCGGCAAAGTTTCCGAACAGCACCGTCGCCCATAGCACCACGCAAATTGCCGCAATGTAGCCCCACGGAGCGTCAGATATGCCCGCGAGCGCCAACGCAAGCAGCACGGTGGTCAAACAGGCCGACAGATACACCATGAGCATAACCGGATTTTGAGCCTGGCTGCGAAAGGACAGCTTGGCGAAAGCGTCGCGAATCGCTCGTTTCGTTTCCTTTTTCATAGACCACGCACCTTACCTAGAACGCACCCATGAACTGCTCGGCCAGAGGTCCCAGCGCAAAAGCCGGAAGAAGGGAGAGCGCGCCGATGAGCACGATGATGACCAACAGCAGCACGGCGAACAAAGCGCCGGAGGTGGAAAGCCCGACCGCTCCCGTCGCCTGAACCTTGAGCTGCGCCAAATTCCCGGCGAGCACCAGCGCCGCAGCGAGCGGAGCCAGGCGGGCAAAGAGCATTTCCACCCCCAGCACCACATTGATCAGCGGCGTGTTCGAGCTCAGACCGGAAAGGCCGCTGCCATTGTTTCCGCCGGCCGAAGTGGCCGCATACAGCAACTCGGTAAAACCGAAGGGAGCCGGAGTTCCCACCGCCGCCGCGCTGGCGGGGCTCATCACAAGCACCGATGCGGCAAGCAGGATGGCAAGCGCCGGCGCCACCACGATAACGACCGCCATGCGCATCTCGGCCGGACCCAGCTTCTTACCCAGGTATTCAGGAGAGCGTCCTATCATCAGGCTCGCAACGAACACCGCCAGCACCGCGAAGCCAAGCAGGCCCACCAAACCCGTGCCGACACCGCCGCCGACCACCTCGCCAAGTCCGATGAGCGCCAGCGGCACCAGCGTTCCGATAGGAGTCATGGCCTCGATTGATGCGTTGGCCGAACCGTTGGAAGTAGCGCTCGTGAGCGCCGTCCACGCCGCCGATTCTCCGACGCCGATACGACATTCCTTTCCCTCCATATTGCCAGCCGACTGATCCAAGGCGCCCAGATACACTGCCCCATCGGCTGAAAGCTGGGGCGTGGCCGCCGTCTCGGCGGCGATAACGGAAAACAGGCCCGCCGCGAGAATCGCGAGGACAACCGTCATGAGCGCGCGACTCTGCCGACGGTCGCCCACCATGCGCCCGAAAGCAAATACCAGAGCGAAGGGGATGAGCGGCATCGCCGCGCATTGGAGGAGATTCGTAAGCGGCGTGGGGTTCTCCAAAGCCGAGGCGGAATTCGCGCCGTTGAAACCGCCGCCGTTTGTTCCCAGCTGCTTGATAGCCACCTGAGACGATTGCGGACCGAGCGGTACGACCGCCTCGGTCACCTCCTGCACCGCCGTCGGATCATCGGCATCGACGAGAGCCCCCTCGGCATCAACGCTCACCGGCTCCAAAAGCTGCACCATCTCATAGCCCTGAAACGTCTGGGGAGATCCCTGCCATACTCCCACCAAAGCGAGCACCAGCGACAGGGGCAGCAGCACGTAGAGCACCGCGCGCACGACATCGACGAAGAAGTTCCCGAGCTTGCCGCCGTCCGAAGATGCCAGGCCCCTCAGCAACGCGAATGCCACCGCGATGCCGACGGCCGGCGAAAGGAAGTTCTGCACCGCCAGACCAACCGCCTGCGAGAAGTAGCTCAGATTCGTCTCACCGGCGATAGGCTGCCAATTGGTGTTCGTCACAAAGCTCGCCGTCATATTGAAGGCCGTATCGAGCGCAAGCCCCGGAAAGCCCTCGGGGTTCCAAGGCAGTGCGCCTTGGCAGATCAGCAGGGTGAAGAGGCCAATAAAGCTTACCGCCGTAAAGGCGAGCGCACTGGCGAGAAAACGCCTCCAATCCATACCATCATCCTCGCGCGCGCCCACAAGACGGCACGCAGAGCGCTCGAGCGGGCCAAGCGCACGCCGAATGAGAAGGGGCCGACCTTCCATCACGTCAACCAAATACCCCGAAAGCGGGAGGGCGCAGGCCACGACGAGCGCCACCAGCACGCCCGCCTGCAGAAACTCCGACCCCGCGATCGCGCTCATCGCTGCTCACCGCCCCGCAGCAGCAAAACTGCCAAATACGCCATCGCGACGAGCGCCAACACGCCCACGATAGGTGTCACCACGAACATGATCTTGCCCTTGTCTCTCAAGATCCCGCAGGACCGCTTGCCAACATCCGGGAGGCAACGCGCTTCGCGCGCAAGAGCACCACCCGATGAATGTCAGCATAATCAGCAAGGGCTAAAGACGCCGTTAAGGTTCATGCGCCCGCATTAAGACGGTATTAAGATTGCAGTCCGGCAGCTCGTCTCCGCGTCTGCGTCGCATCCGCCCCGCTATTCAGCTTTCAACGGATACAGCGCGAGCGAGCTAGAAGCAACGGCGCCTCGAACGCTGGTGCACCGGACGCCACTTCGGAGGTCGTCGCCGATTTTCAACGCATGTTTGACGCAGTTCAAGCTATAATTCGCCCTGAAAGACACGTATGACTTGCCCGAGCAAAGGGCAAGTCGCAACAGCAAAGGAGCATTCGCATGAAGATCGCCATCCCCAGCGAAACCGACGCCGGCCTCGAGAGCATCCGCAGCGGGCACTTCGGCCACGCCGCGTACATGACCGTCGTCGAGTTCGATGACGACATGAACATCGTGGGCGTCGAGTCGGTGAAGAACGCCGATCACGATGCCGTGGGTTGCGGCGGCGTGATCGACTTCGTCTCCGGCATCGGCGTCGACGGCATTCTCACCGTGGGCATGGGCATGCCGCCGTTCACTCGCTTCACCAACGCCGGCATCAAGGTTTACTCCGACACCACCGAGCCCAACGTCGGTAACGTGGCCCGCCTGTTCGCGGAGGGCAAGGTCGCGCTCATGGATCCCGCCAACGCCTGCCGCCACTAGAGAAGGCCTCGGCCCGCAAAGGCCACGGGGCACCTGCCCCATCGCTCGCCCAGCCCGAAGAGCCGCCGACTCTTCGGGCTTTTGTTTTGGGCTCAACGCTCCGGGCCGCTAAGGGCAATCGGAAACGCCCGAACCCTGACGCCCGGAGCCGCTAGTACGGCACCTCCAAGTCGCCATGGGCCAAAGCGTCGGTGCTAAGCGGCGAGAACGCCCCGGCCCGATAGCGGTCGAGCGCCACTTCGGCGATCATGCCGGCGTTGTCGCCGCAGGAGGCGAGCGGCGGCATCACGAGGCGCACGCCCTCCTCGGCGCACATCTGCTCGTAGGCGGCGCGCAAGGTCGGATTGGCCGCCACGCCGCCGCCGAGGCAGAAGGTGGGCGCCCCCGTCTCGCGCAGGGCCGCGCGGGCTTTGGCCACCTGCACGTCCACAACGGCCGCCGTGAAGCTCGCGCAGATGTCGGGCACATTGAGCTCGCGCCCGGCGGCGCGCTCGTTGTTGATGTAGGTGACCACGGCGGTCTTCAGGCCCGAGAGCGAGAAGCGCAAATCACCCGAATGCAGCATGGCCCGGGGGAACGGAATGGCATCCGGGTCGCCCTCGGCGGCGAACTTCGAGACGACCGGGCCGCCGGGGTAGCCCAGGCCCAGCGCCTTGGCCACCTTGTCGAAGGCCTCGCCCACCGCATCGTCGATCGTCGCGCCGAGCACGCGATAGTCGCCCCAGTCGGCCATATGCACGAGCAGAGTGTTGCCCCCGGACACGAGCGAGACCACCGCCGGCGGCGCGAAATCCTCCAGCCCGATCTTGTTGGCGTACAGGTGCCCTTCCAAATGATTCACCACGATAAAAGGAATGTCGGCGCCCCAGGCCGCGCCCTTGGCGAAGGCCACGCCCACCACGAGTGCGCCCACGAGTCCCGGCGCGTAGGTGACGGCCACGGCATCGAGGTCGCGCCAGCGGAGGCTCGATCGCCCCAGGCTCGCCGCAGCGACGTCGAGCGCCTCGTCGCACACGCCGCAGATGGCCTCGATGTGCTTGCGGCTGGCAATTTCGGGGACGACGCCGCCGAAGCGGGCGTGGAAATCCACCTGGGTCGCCACCACGTCCGAGCGCAAAACTCCCCCGCCGTCGATGACGGCGGCGGCCGTCTCGTCGCAGGAAGACTCGATGGCCAGAATGAGAGGATGATTTGTCGCGATCACATCGCTCTCCCCGTAGGGGGCGACCTCGGTCGCCCCTGGATACGAAGCATGGCCGGGCTGCGCGTTAGCCGCTCCATCCTCGCGGCCGAGGGCGGCGCAAGAGGCGCCCCTGCGGGATTCGTCCGCGACGCTCTCGCCGTTCGGAACCGCTGCCAGGGTGATGGTGGGCAGAGGGCCCTGCATGATGAGGGCGTCCTCGCCGTCGGAGTAGTAGCGCGGGCGGCGGCCCAGCACCTCGTAGCCGAGGGCCGCATACAGCGCTTGGGCCCCGGCGTTTGCGGCACGTACTTCCAGCGAGCTCGTGCGCGCCCCCAGGTTGCGGGCGTCGTCGGCCACGCGGGCGAGCAGCACCCGAGCGATGCCGTGACGGCGCCACGCGGGATCCACCCCCACCTTCAGAATCTGCAGATCGCCATCGACCACCCAGCCGCCGGCATAGCCCACCAGCGGCGCCTCGGCGGAAAGCGGCATCTTCGGGTCCGCGGCGTAGGCGGCCCACCATACCCGGTCGGCGCGGCCCAGCTCGTCGGCCACGAGCGTCTCGTTCCACGCATCGGTTCCCATCACGGCCGCCTCCAGGGCCGCCACATCGGCCACATGACACGCATCGAGCGGCTTGTAGGCGATGCCCTCGCCGTTGGCCCGGGCGTTGGCGATGGCCGTGTCGTTCATGGTCACGTGCTTCGAGCCCCGCTTGCCCGCCAGGGCGCCGTCGGCCCGGGCCAGGCGCTGCCGCTCATTCTCCTCGGCGTCCGACAGGCGCGTGTACACGGGCAGGGCGAAGGCCGGATCGTGGCGCTCGGCGTCGAAGGGATCGCACTCCCCCGCGCGCCATGAGGCCCGAAGCGCCATCAAGAGGCCCGCGCCCGTCGGCGTCCACAGCGCCTCGGGCAGAAGGATGCCCGCGCCTTCGAAAAGCTCCACGTACTTGCGCAGGGCATCGCCCGCGATCAGGCGATCGGAGGCACTTGTCGCGCCGAGCTCTTCGGCGAAGGCATCCGCCTTGATCACGCGGTCGGCGGTCACGCGCTCCGCCCCCGCGTCGCTCAGGCGGTATTCCACGGGATACACCTCGCGGCGCATGGCGTCGGCCACGACGAGCAATGACCCGCGCTCGCTCGCCTTCCACGCGCCCCAGGCCACCGCGTCCAGCGACGAGACGCCCACAAGGCCCACCTCTAACGCGGACGCGATGCCCTTGGCACAGGCCAGGGCGATGCGCACCCCGGTGAACGATCCCGGTCCGCGCCCCACGGCCACGCAGGCGATCTCGCCGCGGCCCACGCCGGCCTGGGCGCACAGCTCATCGATACGCGGCAGTAGCTGGGTGTTCGACGCCCGCCGCGCCTCCACTTCCACGCTCGCCACGCACTCGATCGACTGCGTGGCGGCATCAAGCTTTCCCAGCCCAATGGCAATGACCTCGTTGGCCGTGTCGAAGGCAAGTACGAAAGAACGCTGTGTATTCAAAGGGAGAACCTTCCCGAAAACGACAAATCAGTGCGGCCTATTGTACCCCACTGCCCGCGCGCCGCAAGATAGCGAACCCAAGATAGCGAACTGCCCGAGGTCTCTCTACAGCTGGCACTTTCCCAAGCGCGATTTGGAATCGTTGGCCCAGACGCACAGAAGCTGGCGCGAGCGGGAGCCGAAGGAGTGCGCGACGATGCGCCGTGCGCCGTCGCCGTCGGCTGTGATGGCGATCTCCAGATAGTCGTAGGGCATGTCCTCGGGGAACTTCTCGGCCCATTCCACGAAGGCCGCTCCGTCTCCGTCGCCGTCGATGGCGCTGTAGTAGTCGATGTCCTCCAGCTGCCAGCGCGCATCCAGCCGGTACAGGTCGTAGTGGTACAGCGGCAGGCGCCCGTCGTGGTACTCCAAAAGGATGTTGAAGGTGGGGCTTGTCACCGCCGCCCGCACGCCGAGGGCTGCGGCCACTCCTTGCACGAACTGGGTCTTCCCCGCCCCCAAATCGCCGGTCAGAACGATGGTGTCGCCCGCATGCAGATAGGGCGCGAGCGTCGCCGCCAGCTGCTTGGTAGCCTCGGGGGTCGTAGTGGTGCGCTGATATGTCAGTCCGTTCGCCATGCTCCCATCATAGGCCGTCGGCCGCGCTTCGCAAGAGCACCCGCAGGGAAGCCGCAAAACCTGACCGAATTACCCACATTCCTGAAGAATTCGGCAGATTCTTCTACGCCCTCTTCGTGCCATGGCAGGCGTACATGACCAGCCCCACGGCCACGCCGCCAACGATGTTGCCCAAGGTCACGGGAATGAGGTTCGCGAAGATGAAGTCGCCGAAGGTGAGCAGGGCGGTGTTGATGCCCGCCGCATCGATGAGCCCCGTGTAGGCCGGATTCAGGTAGGCGAAGATGCCCGCGGGCACGTAGTACATGTCAGCGACGCAGTGCTCGAAGCCGGCCAGCACGAAGCCCATGATGGGGAAGAAGATGGCGAGCACCTTGCCGGCGGTGTCCTGGGCGGTGTTGGCCTGGTACACGGCGATGCACACCATGAGGTTGCAGAAGATGCCCAGCACGAAGGCGTTCATCCACGGCAGCGCGTTCTTCGCGGCAGCCACCTTGGCCGTGTACACCGCCAAGTCTCCCCCGCCGATGTTCAGCTGGCCGAAGAACGCCATGCAGGCGGCCAAGGCCACGGCCCCCACGAGGTTGCCGAGAAACACGATGCCCCAGTTGCGGAAGAGCCGCCCCCAGGTGATCTGGCCGTCGATGGCGGCGGTCACCATAAGGGCGTTGCCCGTGAACAGCTCGGTGCCCATGAGGATGACCATCATGAGGCCGACGGGGAAGATGAGCCCCGACATGAGCCGCACGAGCCCGGCGTTCTCCAGGCCGTGGGCGGCCGTGGACGAGGTGACCGCGCCGAGCCCGATGAGCACGCCGGCGGCCACCGCCAGCAGGAACAGCCGCCATGCCGGCGAGGCGGCCTTGCCCACGGAGGCCCTCATGTAGTTGTCGGTGATCTCGGTGGGGCTGAAGATGGCCATGGTTGCTCCTCTTCGGTCAATCGTCGCGCATCGGTACGCCTCCCATCATTCCACGAGAAGCCGCGCCCGACCCCCGCGGGCCCGCCCCAATCGGGCAGCGGCGTCGCGGGCCGCCGAAGGCGGACGGAAGCGACCGGCGGACGGCCGCCGGCGGCCACAGCGGGGATGGCGGCCCAAAAGGTGCCGCTCATACAGTCATATCACCATTTTATGGGAAAGGGCGCGACACATTACCCCCCTTTCCATGGGAAGCGCGAAAGCGGCAAGAGGGGCAGTATGGGCACCGAGGCGGCACAAGCCGCCCCGGGCGCGGAGAAGCGCCCACGTGCAACGACCCCAAGGAGGGAAACATGGAGAACATGGATCGACGGACGTTCCTCAAGGGCGGGGCCGGCCTGGCGGCGGGCGCCGCACTTCTGGGCGCCGCCGGCTGCGCCCCGTCGACTCCGGCAGCCAACGACGCGCTCGCCAGCACGGCGGCCGGCGAGCTGCCGGCCGACCTCAAGGAGAGCGACTTCGAGTTCAGCATCGTGGAACGCGAGCCCATTACGGAATTTGCCGCCGAGGAAACCTACGACATCGTCGTAGTAGGCGCGGGCTGTGCCGGCGTGCCCGCCGTGCTCACCGCCGTGGAGGAGGGCGCGAAGGTGGCCTGCCTCCAGAAGGAGGCCACGGTCTCGGCCAACGGCAACGGCTGCTCCTTCGTCGTAAAGGCCCACTCGAACCCCGCCGGCATCGTGCGGTGGCGCAGCGACTGGGCCCGCCTCAACGACTGGCGCATCAACAACGAGCTGTTCAACTACTATGTGGAATATGCCGAGGAGGCCGTGCCCTGGGTTATCAGCCAGGGACGCTCGGTCGGCATCGAGCCCATCGAGTTCCTCACCGACAGCTCCATCCGCTACGACGATGGCGGCGTCGTCGCCGTGTGCGATGCCACCCAGGCCTCGAACCAGGATCTTATGGTGGCCCTGGCCCAGAAGGCGGCCGAGGGCGGCGCCACGTTCTACTACGAGACCCCCTGCGTGCAGCTGGTCCAGGAGGAGGACGGCACCGTAACGGGCGCCATCGGCAAGCAAAAGGACGGCAGCTACGTCAAGCTCAACGCCACCAAGGGCGTCGTGCTGGCCGCCGGCGACTACATGAACAACGAGTCCATGGTGGACCGCAATTTGCGCGACGCCGCCATGTTCCCCCTGTGCCTGGTGAACCACACCGGCGACGGCCACATCCTCGGTATTCTGGCGGGCGGCCGCATGGCGCCCCTCGGCCATGCGCGGCAGATCCACACCAACTACATCGGCCCCTTTATGTTCTACCCCTTCCTGGCCCTCGATGTCCACGGCAAGCGCTTCTGCAACGAGACCATCCCCATGAGCAGCCTGAACATCTCCATGTCCGCCACTTACAAGCCCGAGGACCGCGGCATCCACTTCCGCATTTTCGACTCTAAGACCGAGGGCGCCGTGGAGGGCATTCCCGGCGTGCCGCCGGTGGCCCTCGTGGGCGAGGGAAGCGCCTGGATGGATCCGGAAACGGTGGTATCGGGCAACACCCTGGAGGAGCTCTGCGAGGCGGCGGGCATTCCCGTGGCCGACGGCGTCGCCAGCATCGAGCGCTACAACGAGCTGTGCGCCAAGGGCTGCGACGACGACTTCGGCGTCGCCGGATCCGATATGGCGGCCATCGACACTCCCCCCTTCTTCTGCATCAAGGGCGATGTGGGCATGTCGGGCATCAACGCCGGCGTCATGGTGGACAACCGCTACCGGGTGATCGACACCGAGGGCGCCCCCATCCCGGGCCTGTACGCCGCCGGCATCCAGGCGGGCAACCCCTGCGGCGGCATCAACTGGAGCATGCCGGGCGGTTTCTCGAACTCGCACATCTTCACCGCCGGGCGCTACACGGTCATCCACGCGCTGACCGGCGACATGACGCCCGCCCACCCGGCGAGCTTCGAGGACCTCGCCGACTCCTTCGTCGGTGAAGACGGCGGCTACGCCTGGGACAGCCCCCTCTGCGCCACGGCTATTACCGTCTGGTAAGCCAAGAACCCCTCGTCCCTCCCTTTGCGACCGGGCCCCTCAGCGGGCCCGGTCGTTTCCATTCGCGGCCTCGTTAACCATGTCGATCAGCTCCTGGCGCGAGTGCACGCCGAGCTTCCGATAGAGGCTCTTCGCGTAGGTCTGCACGCTGCTCACCGAAAGGAACAGGCGCTCGGCGATCTTTTTCTGGGTGTTGCCGCGATAGAGCAGCCCGAGCACCTCCCCCTCCCGCTCGCTCAGCCCATGGGCATCGGCCATGGCGGCGAGAATCTCCGATACATCGGCGGCGCCTGCAGCGCATTCGGAGCTTGCGGGCTCGACACCGTCAGGGCGCAGGCGCACGAACCAGAGCATCCCCAGCGTCATGGCGAAGGCCGTGACGAGCATGACGGCGTTGACCACCGAGTCCATCTGTCCGGGAGAGAGCCCGATAAGCCCGACGGTATGGATGGCGCAGTCGACGGCCACGATGAGCATGGGCGCAGCGACCGCAGCCAGCCACCAAGGGAGGTCCCGCGCTCCCATGCCCTCTTGAACCGCCACCCACAGCAGCGTGATGGCCATGGGGCGACTTGACAGGATCAAGGCCCGGCACAGCACAGCCAACGGCGAGTAGAGCAGGGCGGTGCAGTAGAGACAGGCGATGCAGAGGATGAAGAAGCCGAGCCACGGAAAGGCCGCGCGCCGCTGCCGCCATGCGGCGAGGGTGAAGAGGCAGAAGGCCGGATAGAGCACGAGGGCGAAGGCACAGTGAATCCATCCATCGGAAAACCAGGTCTCGCCCCGAGCCACCGACGAGAGGCTCATGAACGCCCCGCTTCCCAGTAGGTAGCAAAGCAGAATGGCCGTCGCGGGCACGGCGGCGCGCCCCGAAAGGGACGGCGCGAGGCGGGACGGAAGCGGTGCTTTGGGGGCATCGCAGCCAATGTGGCCGAGAATCACCAGGAAGATACTGCTCAGGGCGAACATGAGAGGGTTTGAGATGTCGCCGGTGGGCAGGGGATCCGTAAGCGCCACGATGGCCTCGCCGATTAGGAACGACAGGAGCAGGGAAAGGGCGAGCACGACGGCGTTGTCCCGAGGGGTCAAGCGCCGCGATGCCGCCGCGAGGGCCAGGGCAATCACTACGCCGTAAAGCGCCATGATGGCGGGGTAGGCAGCCATCATCCAACGCGGGACCGCTCCGGCATCGGCGCTGGCAACGAGCGCGGCCGCGCAGGCGAGCAGCAAGGCGCCGGACCCGACGATGGCCGCCGTGCTGCCGGCCACCCGTTCGGCCAGGCTGTCGCGAAACACCACGAGCACCCCACCCATAAGGGCCATGGTGACGAGCGTGATGAGGTTGCTGGCGAAGACGGGGCCTGCAACGTAGGAGGCATGGGACTCGGGCAGCACGTTCGCCGGGTAGGGGAACAGCACGAACAGCGACCAAAAGCAGGCGTAGGCCAGCGCGAGCAGCAGGATGCGCAGCTTGTTCAACCTCTCTCCTCTCGAATCAGAACCGGTCGCGCGCGGCCCCATGGGGGCCGCCACCATTATACCCGCCATCTGTCCCCAAGGGGCAAGGCACGTTTCACGAGTCGTCCGCCCCTAGCGCTGCCCAGCCTCGGCCGCCTGCACCACGTGGGCCATAGTGACGCTCGTAGTCACGCCGCCGAGGCCTCGGGGCACCGGCGTGATGGCGCCTTCGGGCCCCAGCACGGGCTCCACGGCGCCGAAGTCCACATCGCCGCAGAGATTGCCGGCGGCATCGAAGTTGATGCCCACATCGAGCACCGTCTGGCCCGGCGAGAAGTACTCGGGACCGTAGGCGCGGGCGCGGCCGGTGGCGCACACGACGATGTCGGCCTCGCGGGTGTGGGCGGCCACATCGGCAGTGCGGGAATGGGCCAGCGTCACGGTGGCGTGGCGCGCCAAGAGCATCATGGCCACCGGACGCCCGATCACGAGGCTGCGCCCGAGCACCACCACTCGCTTGCCCGCAACGGGAATGTCGTAGAAATCCAGCGTCTCCAGGCAGGCCTGGGCCGTAGCCGGCGGGAAACCCTCGCCGGTATCGGCGAACACGCCGGCCAGCGACGCCGACCCGATGCCGTCGATATCTTTGGCCGGGGACAGGCGATCGCACACGGCGCGCTCGTCCATCTGCGGCGGAAGCGGACGGAACATAAGGCAGCCGTGGATGCGCGCATCGGCATTCACGAGGTCGATGACGGCCTCCAGCTCGGCCTGCGTCGCCTCCGTTGGCAGCACGAAACGACGCACGGCGATGCCGTGGAGATCGGCCTGGCGGGCGCAGGTGCGCTCGTAGGACAAATCGTCGGGCCGCTCCCCCACGCGCACAATGGCGAGCGTCGGCGCCACGCCGTGCGCCCGCAAGCGGTCGATGCGGGGCAGCAGGCGCTCCCACAGGGCCGAGGATACCTCCTTGCCGTACAGAATCCTCGCCATCAGCTAAGCCTCTTCACGACATCGGCGTACACCTCATCGGCCATGGCGCCCCCTGCGGCGAGAAGGTCCTCCATCTGATTGCGGTAGACGTCGGCCCGCTCGACATCATCCATGGAGCCGATGTTGATGACCACGTTCAGGCTCGCCGCCATAAGCGCTGCTTTGGCGAGCACGGCGCCCGCCCCGGCATCCGAGAGAGCCAGCACCGAGCCGTGCCGGGCCACGAACACGCAGGACTCGATGACCTGCAGGCAGCAGGCCATGATCTCAAGCGGCACCTCGCAGGCGCCCACGAGCGCCTTCTGCAGCGCCGCGTTCTGGGCCGCACGCTCAGCATCGGTGTCCTTGGGCATCCCGTAAGCGGCAGCGAGGGGTTCGAAGGCGCGAGCGTCCTCGTCGATGAGCGACAGCAGGTGCGCCCGCGTGTCGTCCAGCTCGACGAGCTCGGCCCGCATCCGCTCCTCGACATCGGCGTACTTCTTCTTGCCCACGGTGAGGTTGCCCACCATGGAAGCCAGCGCCGACGCAAGCGCCCCCGCATAGGCCGAGGCCCCGCCTCCACCGGGAGTCGGGGCCTTTGAAGCCAGCGCCTCCACAAACTCGGTATCGACCACGCAAACCCTTCTTTCCGAAAGAGCAGGGCTCGGACTCGGTGCGGTGGTACCGCGCGCAGTTCATTGAAGTGCACGAAGCACGTCCGGAGCAGAACTCCGACGGTGCACTTCAATGTTGTTTGAGCACGGCACTTCCGCTCCGAATCCGAGCCCGGACAACTACGTAAATGCTAGAACAACCCCGTGATCGTGCCGTCTTCCATCACATCGATCTTATGGGCGGCGGGGGCCTTCCCCAAGCCAGGCATGGTCATGATGGAGCCGGTGAGCGCCACGATGAAGCCGGCGCCGGCGGACACCTTCACCTGGCGCACCGTGATCTGGAAATCGCGGGGAGCGCCCAGCTTGGTGGCGTCGTCCGAGAACGAGTACTGGGTCTTGGCCATGCACACGGGCATCTCTCCGAAGCCCAGGGCCTCCAGCTGCGCGATCTCCTTCTGCGCCGCGGGCTCGAACACCACGCCGTCGGCATGGTAGACGCGCTTGGCAATGGCCTCGATCTTCTCGGCGATGGACAGGTCGTCCTCGTAGGAGAACGTGAAGGTGTCGGCGGAGCGCCCGGCCTCATCCCCGTTCTCGCACAAGGCCACCACCTCATCGGCCAGGGCCAGGCCGCCCTCGCCACCGCGCGCCCACACCTCGGACAAAGCCACGTTCACGCCCAGCTCGCGGCACTTGGCTTCCACCAGGTCCAGCTCGGCCTTGGTGTCGGTCGGGAAGGCGTTGATGGCCACCACGCAGGGCAGGTTGTACACGTTGGTGATGTTCTCCACGTGCTGCAGCAAATTCGGCAGGCCCGCCTCCAGCGCCTCCAGGTTCTCCTCGTTGAGATCGGCCTTGGCCACGCCGCCGTGGTTCTTCAGCGCGCGCACCGTGGCGACGACCACCACCGCATCGGGCTTAAGGCCGGCGAGGCGGCACTTGATGTCGAGGAACTTCTCCGCGCCCAGATCGGCGCCGAAACCAGCCTCAGTGACGCAGTAGTCGCCGAGCGCCATGGCCATGCGCGTGGCCATGATGGAGTTGCAGCCGTGGGCGATGTTGGCGAAGGGACCGCCGTGGACGAAGGCCGGGGTACCCTCGAGCGTCTGCACGAGGTTCGGCTTTAGGGCGTCCTTCAGCAGCGCGGCCATGGCGCCTTCGGCCTTCAGATCGTGGGCTGTGACGGGTTTGTCGTCGTAGGTGTAGCCGACCACGATACGGCCCAGGCGCTCCTTCAGGTCGGTGATGGAGGTGGCCAAGCAGAAGATGGCCATGACCTCGCTGGCCACGGTGATGTCGAAGCCGTCCTCGCGGGGCACGCCGTGGGCTTTGCCGCCCAGGCCGTCCACGATGTGGCGCAGCTGGCGGTCGTTCATGTCCACCACGCGCTTCCACGTGATCTTGCGCACGTCGATGTTGAGCTCGTTGCCGTTCTGGATGTGCGCATCCAGAAGCGCCGCGAGCAGGTTGTTGGCCGCGCCGATGGCGTGGAAGTCGCCCGTGAAGTGCAGGTTGATGTCTTCCATGGGAATAACCTGGGCGTAGCCGCCACCGGCCGCGCCGCCCTTGATGCCGAACACTGGCCCCAGCGACGGCTCGCGCAGCGCCACGACCACGTTCTTGCCGCGCAGCGAAAGCGCATCGGCCAGGCCCACCGTCGTGGTGGTCTTGCCCTCTCCGGCCGGCGTGGGATTGATTGCGGTCACCAGGATGAGCTTGCCCGGGGCGTGCTCCTCCTCGCGCAGCAGGTTGTAATCGACCTTCGCCTTGTAGTTTCCGTACAGCTCAAGGTACTTTTCGTCGACGCCGGCAATGGCAGCGATCTCGCCAATAGGTTTCGGTTCGGTCGCCTGGGCAATTTCAATGTCGGTCAACACGTCGGGCCCTTCTTTCTCATGTCGCGGCGCGCAGGCGTACCTGGCAGCCTCATCGATAGATGGCGCAGCGCCGGCGGAAGGAATCGTCCTGCCGACCAAACGCTGACGCTCCCATTCTAGCGATGCGGCCGCGCCCCGTCGCCCCTCTATCCCCAAAGGGCGCAACTTCCCCTCATTGCGGGGATTCCCGAAGGCATCCGCGCCCAACAGCCCCTAGCGGTAGGCGCGATCGGCGATAAGGCGCAGGCCTTCCAGCGTCAGCTCGGTGTTCACCTCGTCGATGGTACTCGAGTAGCGCTCGACGACCGGCGCCAGACCGCCCGTGGCGATGACCTTTGCCGGATAGCCCAGCTGGTCGAAGATGCGGCGCACCAGCCCGTCCACCCGGTCGGCCTCTCCCAACATGATACCCGATTGGATGGCCTCCACCGTGTTGGTGCCGATGACCGCCGGCGGTGCCACCAGCGCGATGTCCGGCAGCTGAGCGCCGTGAGTGAACAGCGCGTTGGCCGAAGTCTGCACGCCCGGCGCGATAACGCCGCCGCGGAAGCGGCCGTCGCGATCGATGACCTCGATGTTCGTGGCCGTTCCGAAGTCGACCACCACCACCGGCGCCCCGTAAAGCGCCCGGGCCGCCACCGCGTCGGCCACCCGGTCGGCACCGATCTCGCGGGGGTTGGGGTAATCGGCGTCGAAAAGGCCCTCGGCCGTCTCGGCATTGCACACCAGCGACCGCGCGCCGGTGGCGTCCTTGATGGCCTGCATCCAGGCCTTGGTCAGCTGGGGCACCACCGAGGCGACCGCCGAGGCGCGCACCTGGGAAAGATCGAGGCCCTCGAGGGAAAACAACGTGGAGAAGACGATGCGCAGCTCGTCGGCCGCCGCCTTCCGATTGGTGGCGATTCGCCACATCGCGCGCAGAGAATCCCCCGCGTAGACCCCGATTACGGTATGGGTGTTACCGATGTCAATAGCAAGTAACATAATTATGACAATCTTCCTCAGTTTTCCAGTGAAACGCCCTTGTTTGCGTATAGTTAACGCGTAAGAGATTATAGCAATGTCTCAACGATATGCCCCCGACGGGCATTCGTCGATATGACGAGAGAAAGGCAAGACCATGATAGAGACACCGAGCCGCATCCTTGTCGTTGACGACGAGCCTTCCATCACCGAATTCGTCAGCTACGCGTTGAAAAAGGAGGGCTACGAGACCGACGTCGTCGACAACGGCGAGGACGCCTTCGCGTTGGCAAGCGCCAACAACTATGATCTGTTTATCTTGGATATCATGCTGCCGGGCATGGACGGCTACGAGCTGTGCCGTCGGCTGCGTTCGAAGACCACGGCCCCCGTGCTGTTCCTTTCCGCCCGCGACACCGAGCTGGACAAGGTCGTGGGCCTGGAGATCGGCGGCGACGACTACCTCGCCAAGCCCTTCGGCGTGCGCGAGTTGATCGCCCGCGTCCGCGCGCTTCTGCGCCGCGGCCAGGGCGGCGAGTTCCCCGGCGCGAGCAATTCCATCACCGCTTCGGGCATCACGCTGGACGAGGACGCCCACACCGCCGCCGGCGACCACGGCGAGATCGACCTGACGCCCCGCGAGTTCGAGCTTCTGGCCTCGCTCATGAAGAACGCCGGCAAGGTGGTCTCCCGCGAGGATCTGCTCCGCGACGCCTGGGGCTGGGAGTACCTCACCGAGACCAAGACGGTGGACACCCACATCAAGCGTCTGCGCGACAAGATTCACGCCGCCGGCTACGACCCGGCCCTCGTGGAAACGGTGCGCGGCTACGGCTACCGCTTCAAGGCGTAAGCCAACTCGCGAGAAATCTGCTCCCATGAAGGGAAGGCTCCCGAGCGGGAGCCTTCCCTTTTAGCGACGGGTTTCTACCGACCGTTTTCTAAGGGTAAATGCCAGTTCGGCCCCGTTATGGCGTGCTGCGATGCCCGTTAAGGGGTGAAATGGCAAGCAAATGCCAGTTCGGCCCCGTTATGGCAACACGCGGACGACCATTTCGGGGCCCAACTGGCATTTGCTCGAGGATTTAGCAGCGACGAGACGCCTACCGCACGGCGGCGCGGACGGCGTCGGCGCAGATGACAGCGGCCACGATCTTGCAGAGGTCAACGACCATAAACGGCGCCACCGCCGTGAGGAACGCCGTGGCCAGATCCACGTGCCCCACCACCATGTACTGGACGCACCCGCACACGTAAGCGATAGCCGTAAAGATGATGCCGGCGATAATCTCTACCCCGAAGCTGCGCAGAAACGCACCCGCGCGCTGGAGCGGCGTCATGGCCGTCTTCTCCGCGCGAGTGAGCCGCGGCGCATTCTTGCCGCCGGCCATACCGAGCCTCGTGCGCACCGCGTGCAAAAACAGCGCGGCAGCCGCCACGCCGAAGAGGTATCCCCACAGAAAGCCGCCCGTCGGCCCGGCCAGAACACCGATTCCACCGCGCATGCCCGAGAACACGGGCACCCCCACCGCACCCAGCAGCAAATAGCCCGTGATGGCCGCAATGGCCTCCTTGGGACTCAGCACCACTATGGCAAACGTGATGGCGAACATCTGCAGCGTGAAGGGAATGGGGCCCAAGGGCACGACCACCCAGGCCGATACCGCCATGATGGCGATGGTCAAGCCGACAAAGACCACCGACCGCGTTCGCTGGGTCGCCTCGCTGCGCGTCTTCGTTGATTCCATGCATCTCTCCTTCCACTCGAAGAATTTCATGGTAGGAGACGAGCGCGCCCCGCAGCCCTCGCGAAGCGCCTCAAGCGGTTAGCGGGCTGCCATGCCAATAAATTTGTGCAAGTGCTCAAAAACTAATCGTACATCGCGGCGAGCTTGCGGAGGCGCACCATTTCCCAGGCCACGAAGATGGCCGTGGTGAAGATGGAGAGAAAGTCAGCCACCGGTGCCGCGAAGTACAATGCGTCCAATCCGGTGAACTGCGGAAACAGCTGCGGCAGCACCACAGGCATCAGGTACAGCAAGGGCACGAGGAACAGAATCTGTCGCGTCAAGGTGAGGAACACCGACTTGGCCGGCTGGCCCGTGGCCTGGAAGTAGTTCGAGCTGACGATCTGGAAGCCCACGAAGGGCAGCATGAGGAACTGCACGCGGATGGCGAAAGCCGTGAAATCAACGAGGCCGTCGTGGGAGATGCCGAAGGCATGGGCGATGGGCACCGCGAATACCTCGACGATGATGAACATGAGCACTGAGATGGAGGATGCCGCCCCGATGCCGTACCACAGCGTCTTGCGAACGCGATTGACGTTGTGAGCGCCGTAGTTGAAGCCGAGCAGCGGCTGCAGGGCGATGGCGATGCCGATGAGCGGCATGACCGAGAACTGCCCGATGCGCTGCACCACGCCAATGGCCGCCAGCGCGTCGTCGGCGCCGATGGGCGTCAGGGCCCCGTATTTCACCAGCTGGAAGTTGATGACGAAGTTCACGATGGCCATGCCCGCCTGCACGCAGAAGCTCGGCAGCCCGAAGGCGAGAATGGTGCGATCCATGGAAAAGCTCAGGCGCATGGCGGGCAAGCGCAGCCGCATGGGAACGTCGCTGCGCAGGCAGAAGTACTGCAGCACTGCCAAACACGAACAGGCCCAGCCGAGCACCGTGGCCAGAGCGCTGCCCATGACCCCCCAGCCGAGCGCCAGAACGAACAGGGCGTTAAAGGCCACCGAGCCCACCAGACCGATGACCATGGTGCCGAGCGCCCGGTTAGGGGCGCCGCAGGTGCGGATGAAGTTGTTCACGCCAAGGCCGATGCACTGCAAGATAAAGCCGGCACAAAGGATCTGGATGAACGTCTGGGCGTAGGGGCGCACCTCCGGCGTGGCGCTCGCCAAATCGAGCACCCAGGAGACCAGCGCCGGATTCCACCCGATGACGAGCACAATGACGGCAGCAACGAGACTCAAGGACACCACATTGCCCAGGGCGCGCTCGGCATCGTCGCGCTTGCCCTCGCCGAGGCGCAGGGCCGCCAGCGCGTTGCCGCCGTTGCCGATGAGCATGGCGATGGCCATGAACACGATCATGATGGGGTTGGCCACCGTCATGGCCGACAGCCCGATCTCCCCTACCGCATGTCCCAGAAACACCGAGTCGATGATGGCATAGGAGCCGTTGATGAGCATGCCCACCACCGACGGAATGGCGAACTCCGTAATGAGCCGCGGAATGGAGGCCGTCCCCATCCGCAGCACCTTGTCGTCACCCGCCGACGAGGCGCGCAACCGCTCCCCGCGCGGATCTCCGGCTGCTTGGGCGTCCACGCCAAGCTCGCGCTCGCCCTGCGCAGCTGCGCCCTCTTTCAATTCCCCGTCAAGCTTCTTCTCGTCACTCATGCCTTCGCGCCTTTCTTCTCTTCGGCGCTATTGTAGCCCTTACGGCATCACCATGACGTGGGCCTCGCCGGAGGCGACGGGGACGGTGTCGTCGGCGGTGCGGACGAGAAGGCGGCCGCGCTCGTCGACGCCGGTGGCCGTGCCTTCCAAAGTAGCGGTGCCGGCGGCGTCCTCGATGCGCACCGCGCGACCGGTGAGGAAGGACGAGCCCTCGTAGCTGCCCAACGTCGGCATGAAGCCGAGCTCGCGCCAACGACCGTAGTTCACGAGGATGCGGGCGATGACCTCGCGCTGGATGTCGGTGATGACCTCCTCGCGACGAGCAGCCTGCTCGCGCTCCGGCAATGCCGCGATGGCCTGGGCCAGTGACACGAAATGCCCCGGGGCGGATTCAGGGGCCGGCATGATATCCGCCATGTACTCGGGAACGTTGCGACCCTGCACGGGACGGTCGACCTCGGGGCGGAACACGTTGATGCCGATACCCACGCACACGCCGCCCCCGCACGCCTCCAGCGAGATGCCGCAGAGCTTGCGGTACTCGTCGGCGCGCTGGCAGTCGGCGGGCATATAAATCACGTCGTTGGGCCATTTCACTTGGATGCCGTCCTCGAACTGCGGCGCCGCCACCTGGCCTAAGGCGCGCTGGACCGAAAGGCCCACGACCAGGCTCAAAGTGGCCAAGCCGCTACCGGCCACGTCGGGGCGCAGCAGGATGGACATGTACAGGCCGCCCTCGGGACTGTCCCATTCGCGGCCCTGGCGGCCGTAACCGCTCAGCTGGCGCCGAGCGCGCACGATGAGGCCCTCGGCCTTTCCCTCGCGCAACGCGTTCTTCACGACCTCGTTGGTAGAGGTCACCTCGTCAAGCACCGTCAGCTTCATGGCTAGATCCTCCTCGCCTTCCCGACGCGCTCGGCCTCGGGCACGCGCCCCACGGGAGTTCCATCCGCCAGCTCCCAGCCGGGCAGAATCTCCAGCACAGGCTTCACGACGAAATCGCGCTCCGTCACGCGCGGGTGCGGAAGCGTGAGCTCGTCGTCGGACGCAACGTACATCTGGTAGTCGAGAATATCGATATCGAGCGTGCGCGGGCCGTTCTCAATGGCGCGCACGCGGCCGAGGGAGTTCTCGATGCTGTGCAAATACCCCAAAAGCTCTTTGGGCGGAAGGCCGCTGCGCAGGAGCACGACGGCGTTCACGAAGGCATCCTGATCCTCGTAGTAGGCCGGCTCGCTCTCGTAGAACGAGGACATGTCCACGATCTGGGTGTCGGGCAGGCTGCACAGCTGGCCCACGGCGAGGTTCAGCTGGGCGATTTTGGCCTCGGTCTCCTCGCCGGGCTCGGCCACCAGCGCCACGTTCGACCCCAGGCCCAAGAGCACCGCCGGCCGCAAGTCCTTCAGCGCGGCGACCGTCATCTCCACATTGTGGGTGCGCACGACGCTCGCCCCCAACTCGCAGGCGAGCAGCGCTTCGGCCGCCGAGGCCACGTCGCGGTCGTGAAGCTCCTCCACCTGGTAGGCCTCGCCCACGAAGCGCTTGCGCGAGACCGCCACCATGACCGGATAGCCCAGATGCACGATCTCGTGGAGGTTGCGCATAAGCTCGATGGTCTGCTTGGGAGTCTTGCCGAAGCCGGGGCCCGGATCGACGCAGATGCGGGAGCGATCGACGCCGGCCGCTTCCAAGGCAGCGGCCGCATCGCGCAGGTAGTCGCGCACTTCAGCAACCACGTCCTCGTAGACGGGGTCGTTCTGCATGGTGGCCGGCTCGCCCTTCATGTGCATGACCACACACCCGCAACCGCAGCGACGCACCGCTTCCACCATGGCGGGATCGCGGAAGCCAGACACGTCGTTGACGATGGAAGCGCCAGCATGCAGAGCGCGAGTCGCCACCTCGGCATGACGCGTGTCCACCGACACGCAGATGCCGGCCTCCACGAGGGCCGCGACGACATCCCCAATGCGATTCCACTCCTCTTCAGGCGTGACGGGCGTGGCACCCGGGCGCGTCGACTCGCCGCCTACATCCACGATGGCGGCCCCGGCGCGCACCATGTCAAGCCCGTGCTCCACGGCCGCTTCGGGATCGAGGTACGCCCCGCCGTCGGAGAAGGAATCGGGGGTCACGTTCAAAATACCCATGATGAGGGGCGTGCTGGTGTCGAAGTCGTATTGTCCGCAATGCCAGATCATGAATGCTGAAGCCTCGTCTTTCTCGGCGTTTCCTCCCTTTGATTCTTAGCCGATAAGTGTAACGGCGCAAAAGGCCCGTGTACACTGGTTTCTGATGAGTGTACCGTATTATCTCTTAGAGTGGGCTTCAAGATTGGTCGCGCGCACAAAAAAGAACGCCCGGAGGCGGCGCGCCGCTTTCAAGAACGCCGCGGCAAGGCGACCATGACAAAGCAGCCAAGGCAAGACAGCCATAGCAAGGCGACGCCAAAATAAGAGGCGCGATTTCCTGATTTTCACCTCGCAGCAGGCGCTGGAAGGTGGAAATCGGGAAATCGCGCCAATCTAAGGGCCATTCAGGTGGAAATCGGGAAATCGCGTCTCGCTCTCAGCCCCCCGGAGAAGCCGGCCGCTAATCCCTCTTGTCCGGGTCGGGAGCATCGGCGGAGGAATCCATGTCGTCCTCGCGGTCGATTTCCGCGTTCACCTCGGCCTGGGTGGGCATATCGGAGCGATCGGCATGCTCGGCGGGAGTGCGGAAGGGGGCGTTCGGATCCTGGTCGCCCGGCTCTACCGGCTCGTCTCTCCAATTCGGGTCGGCCAGCGTCTCGCCGGCGTCGGGATCGACCGCTGCGCCCGAGCCACCCGCTGCGCCCGGCGTGCCGTTCGCGCCGTCGCCCTCTCCCTGAGCCGCCAGAAGCTCGGCGTCCTTGGCGCGGGCCGCGGCCTCTTCCGCCTCCTTGGCGGCGATGATGCCGTCCTCGCGCGCCAGGTACTCGTCCCACTTGTTCTCGAGCAGGGCCTCGCAGGCCTCGCCCTCCACGGTCTCGCGCTCGAGCAGCACGCTGGCCATGAGATCCATCTGATCGGCGTGGGAGGACAGAATCGCGTGGGCCCTATCGTGGGCCTCCTTCATGATCTTGGCCACCTCTTCATCGATGCGACGGGCCGTCTCCTCGGAGTAATCTTGGGTGTTGCCGTAGTCGCGGCCCAAGAACACCTCGTGGTTGGGCTGGCCGAACACCTGGGTGCCCAAAGGGCTCATGCCGTACTGGGTGACGATGGCGCGGGCCATCTTGCTCGCGCGCTCAAGGTCGTTGGAGGCGCCGGTGGTGATGTCGTCGCAGAAGATCTCCTCGGCCACGCGGCCGCCCATGAACACCGCCAGCTCGTCTTTCATCTCGGAAAGCGAGTTTAAAACCTTGTCCTCGTCGGGAATGGAGAGGGTGTAGCCCAGCGCCCGGCCGCGCGAGATGATCGAGATCTTGTGCACCGGATCGGCATGGTCGAGCAAATGCCCCACGAGCGCGTGCCCGCTCTCGTGGTAGGCGATGGTGTGCTTGGTCTTCTCGTTCATCACGCGGCCCTTGCGCTCCGGGCCGGCGATAACGCGCTCCATCGACTCGCTCACCTCGCGCATGGTGATGATCTTCTTGCCGCGCCGCGCCGTGAGCAGGGCCGACTCATTCATGAGGTTCGCCAGATCGGCGCCGGTGAAGCCCGGGGTGATCTTCGCGATCTTCGCCAGATCCACATCCGACCCGATGGGCTTGTCCTTGGAATGCACCTCCAGAATGCGCTGGCGGCCCTTCACGTCGGGGGTGTCCACGACGATTTGGCGATCGAAGCGGCCGGGGCGCAGAAGCGCCGGATCGAGCACATCGGCGCGGTTCGTGGCCGCGATGAGCACCACCGAATCATTGGACTCGAAGCCGTCCATTTCCACGAGCAGCTGGTTTAAGGTCTGCTCGCGCTCGTCGTGGCCGCCGCCGAGGCCCGTGCCGCGTTGGCGACCCACCGCATCAATCTCGTCGATGAAGATGATGGCGGGGGAAGCCTCTTTCGCGTCCTTGAACAAATCGCGCACGCGGCTCGCGCCCACGCCCACGAACATCTCGACGAAGTCCGAGCCCGAGATGCTGAAGAACGGCACGCCCGCCTCGCCGGCCACAGCGCGCGCGAGCAGGGTTTTGCCGGTGCCCGGAGGGCCCACGAGCAGGCAGCCTCGCGGAATCTTCGCGCCCATGGACTGGTACTTGGCGGGATTGGCCAGAAAGTCCTTAATCTCCTGCATCTCCTCCACGGCCTCATCGACGCCGGCCACATCGGCAAACGTCACGTCGGGGCGCTCCTCCAGGGTCTTCTTCGCCTTGTTCTTCCCGAAGCTCATCTGGGAATTGTTGGCCTGCTGCATCTTGTAGAAGAAGAACATCAGAAGGCCGCCGATGATGAGGATGGGCAGAAGCGTGGCCAGAACCTCCAGGAAGGGGCTCGGCAACGTCACCTGATAGGAGATGTCGGGATGTGCCGCCAGAAGCTCGCCGAGCGAATCGGAGCCCACGTAGGTGGAGGTGTAGTTGTGCTCCTTGCCGAGCGTGGCCGGATCGAGCGTCGTGGTGGCCACACCGCCAAGCGCCTTGCCGTCCTCGCCGTGCTCGGTGGCCATAAGGGCGTTCAGTGAGTCGAAGGCCCCGTTGAAGGCGCCGGCCGCCTCGGAGCCGGCGGTGGCCGCCGGGAAGTAGGTGCCCGAGACGGTGTAGTCGCCGGCGGAGTAGGTGACCGACTTCACGCGGCCCTGCTCCACCGCCTGGGTGAACTCGGAGGTGATGAGTTGATCGGTCACGGTGGTGCCCATGGCGCCGGTACGCATGAACTGGCTGCCCACGAAAAACGCCACGGCCAAGAGGATGATGACCATGATCATCGTGGTGCGCTGGGTCGACGCCGGCGGGATTGGTTTCTTGGGATTGTTGTCTGCCATAGTTGATTGCTGCCTTTACTGGTAGATCTCGGGCTTCAGAACGCCGATGTAGGGGAGGTTGCGGTAATGCTCGGCAAAGTCGAGGCCGTAGCCGACGATGAACTCGTCGGGGCACTCGAAGCCGATATAGCGGCACGGGATGTCGGCCTGGGCCGGCGTGTCCTTGCGCATGAGCGCCGCCACCGTAAGCGACGCCGGCTCGCGGGACTGCAGGTTCTTCAGGAGGTACTTCAGCGTGAGCCCTGAATCGATGATGCCCTCGGCGATGACGACGTGGCGCCCCCGGATGTCGGTGCTGAGATCCTTCAGGATGCGCACCACACCGGAGCTCTTCGCGCCGTTGCCGTAGGAGGACACGGCCATGAAGTCCACTTCCAGCGGTAGATCGATGGCGCGGATGAGGTCGCAGGTGAACACCGCCCCGCCGCGCAGGATGGACACGACCACAATGCCCGCATCCCCGGCAACATCGGCATAGTCGCGAGTGATGGCCTCGCCCAGCTCGCGCACGCGTATCGCCAGATCCTGCTCGGAGAAAAGTATCTCTGAGATGTCGTTATGCACGTGAACCACTTTCTCTTTGCCCGCAGCGCGCGCTCCTCGCGCAAACGCCGCAGCGCTCTTTAATCGCAGTCCAGTTTACCAAAGACCTTTTCTCGAACAGCCGTAAGACAGCAACGCCACAAATTATGTGCGCTAATTGTCATCGAGCCGCTAAGGGCCGCATCGATACTGGCGGCATGCCAGAGCCCGGCGTCACGCAACCGCAAGACTCAGCCAACATTGATCGCTTAGCATTCTGCGGCCTCGGCGTTCACGAGGTCGGGGAATTCCTTGATGAGGCGTGTCGCAGGCAGGCCGATGATAGTGTCAAGGGCGCCGTCGTAGTGGTCAACGAGCGCCGCCCCCTCACCTTGGATGGCGTAGGCGCCGGCCTTGTCGAAGGACTCGCCCTTGCGCAGGTAGTCGGTGATTTCCTCGTCGGTCAGGTCGCGGAAGGTCACATGGCTTATGTCGGCGAAGGTGCGGAAGCCTAGCGACACGTCCTCGGCATTAGGGGCGGCCACCATCCAGACGGACACGGCCGTGATGACCTCGTGGGTGCGGCCGGACAGCTGACGCAGCATGTGCTTGCCGTCGGAGGCGCTGCGGGGCTTGCCGAAGATCTTGCCGTCGAGAACCACCATGGTGTCGGCGCCGATGACGATGAGCATGCCGGTGTAGTTCTCGGCCAGCACCTCCTGAATGACCGCGCCGGCCTTGCGCTCGGCGAGCTTCTTGGCGGCCTCTTCGGGGTCGGCGGCCAAATCGGGCTCCAGCGACTCGTCCACCGGCGTCACGGGAGTGCGCACCGTGAACTTCACGCCGGCCGCATTCAGAAGCTCGCGGCGGCGCGGGCTGTTGGAGGCGAGGATCACCTCAAAGCTAGGCGCAGCCGCAACTTCCGCTTCCTCTTCCACAGCCTGCTTCAGCTCGTCGGCGACCACCTTCGCGGCAACTTCGTTGGCAAGTTCGTCAGTTCTCTCAGTCATGCTTCTTCCTTCTTGCTCGGAAATAGGCCATGGGCTCCACGAGGACACCCCGCTTGTTCACGCTCACGGCCAGATCATACTGGATATTGGCCACATACCCGCTGTTGGGCGCGCCATTCGCGAAGCCAGCGAGCACGGCTTCCACGCTAGCGGCTTCCACCCGCGCATCCGGGCCGAGCATCGCTTCCAAAAGACGCAGCACCGCGCGACGCTGCAGCGGGCGCTCCGCTTTTCCAAAAGCGGGCAGAAGGCGGAAGCCCTCGGAGCGGTCGATGCCGAAGGTGTCGTCCTCGGCCACCCATTCCGTGGACTCCTCGGCCAGCTTTTCGGCCATGTTCTGCAGCATGTCGTCCTCGTCGGCGATGAGGTTCATCGAGCGGGTCAGCACCTCGGGCAGCGCACTGTTCCATTCCTTGGCCACCGGCACGATCTTGTGGCGCACATAGGCGCGGAAGCGGTCGGTGTGGGCGTTGGTGGCGTCCTCGCGCCAGAGCGCGCCGGACTCATCGCGCACCACGGTCTCCCCCGCCGCCTCGCGAGCGGAGAGGTAGTCGTGCAGCTCGTCGCGGGTGATGTCGAGCAGGGGACGCACCACGGGTCCGTTGCGGTAGAGCATGCTGCGGAAGCCGCCCGGACCGGTGCCCACGATGGAGCGCATGTAGAAGTTCTCGATGCGGTCGTCGGCGGTATGGGCCGTGAAGATGCGCGCCTCGGAGAGGGGGCGTCCCTCGTGCTGGCACATCGAGCGCAGCGCCTCGTTGGCGGCCAGGTAGCGCTCGCGCCGGGCCACGGCTTCCACGTTCTCGCGGCTGCGCTCGGCTTCGGCAGCGATGTCGATGGAGCAGATGAACAGCGGGATGTCCAGCGCCTCGGCCAAAGCCGCCACGAAGCGCTCGTCGGCATCGGCGTCCTCGCCGCGCAACTGGTGGTTCACGTGCAGCATGGCCACCGGTCCCACATCGCCCGCCTCGCGCAGGGCAGCGCCCAAATACGCCAGCGCCGTGGAATCGGAGCCGCCGGACACCATGAGCAGCACAGCGGCATCGGGCGCCACCAAGTCGTGAGCTGCGATGGCGGCACGGGCCTTTTCGAGGGTTCCTTCAATCAAGTCAGTCATTTTCCCTTCCTTCTTCTTGCAACTCACCGGGGCCGGGGCGCGGGGTAATGCTCAGTCGCTCAAACAGTCCTCGCTCGGCGAAACAGCCCACTGGGCTGTTTCGTTCGCTGCGGAACTCGCTTGGCGAGCACCACCCCGTGCCCCTCCGCGCCTGTCTTCCCGTTCCAGCATGACGATGGATTCTACGTGGTCGGTGTGGGGGAACATGTCCACCGACCGGATGGCGCGCATCTCGTAGCCGCTCTTCACCAGCTGGCGCACGTCGCGGGCCTGGGTTGCGGGGTTGCACGAGATGTAGACGATGCGCTCGGGGGCAAGCGCCGCGGCGCCCGCGAGGAACTCGGGCGTGGAACCGGCCCGCGGCGGATCCATGAGCAGGACGAGGGGCTGCGGACGCTCTTCCGATGCTGCAAGCTCCTTCATGAAAGCGGTGGCGTCCTGCGCCACGAACTCGGCGTTTTCCACACCGTTGTGGCGGGCGTTGTTGGCGGCGTCGCGGATGGCCGCCTCCACGGAATCGACGCCGATAACGCGGGCCGCCCCACGGCTCGCGGCCACCAGCCCAATGGTGCCTGTGCCGCAATAGGCGTCGATAACCGTCTCGACGCCCGTAAGATTCGCCAAGCGGATGGCCTCGTCGTAAAGCACCTCGGTCTGCGTGGCGTTCACCTGGTAGAACGACTGCGACGAGATGCGGAACGTGAGTCCGCACAGCGTGTCCAAGATGAATCCGGGGCCGAAGAGCACGCGCTCCTTGTCGCCCAAGATGACATTGGTCTGGCGCGCGTTCACGTTCTGCACGATGGTGGTCACCTCGGGCACGCGGCGCGCAAGCTCGCGGCAGAAGGCCTTCGACGCGGGAAACTCCTCGCCGTTGGTCACCACGGTGACGAGCACTTCTCCGCTCTTATGGCCCACGCGCACCACGGCGTGGCGCACGAAGCCGGCGCCGGTGTCCTCGTTGTAGGGCTCCATGTTCCAGCGGGCCATGATGTCGCGGATGGCGAGCGTCACCTTCTTGGCCGTCTCGTTTTCGATAGCGCACGTATCGGTGGGAATGAGCCGGTGGGTGCCGGTCTCGTACATGCCCGTGAGGATGTCGGCGCGGGCGAGCTTGGCATCCTTTCCCTTGCGCTTTGCGCCCTTGGCCGGGGCATAAGGGGAGATCACCTTGTTACGGTAATGGAAAGGGTCGTCCATTCCCAGGATGGGCAGCAAGGCGCCAGCGGGGGCGATGCCTTCGAAAAGAGCGGCCACCTGCTGCTCCTTCGCAAGCAGCTGATC
Source organism: Adlercreutzia rubneri (assembly GCF_009755265.1). Classification (NCBI taxonomy): domain Bacteria; kingdom Bacillati; phylum Actinomycetota; class Coriobacteriia; order Eggerthellales; family Eggerthellaceae; genus Adlercreutzia; species Adlercreutzia rubneri. Next base: position 99,764 of record NZ_WPOO01000003.1, read on the forward strand.
CGCATAGGAGACATCAAGCCGGCTGCAGCCGCCGCAGCGCCCGAAGGCGGGACAGAGGGCGCACGCCGAGCCCTTTCCCGCAGCCTTGGTGGTCTGGGACAAGGGGCGACCAAGGTCGCCCCCTACGGGGGGCTTTGACGCTCGTCGCGCCCCCTTCCCCCTACGCGCCTGGGGCAGGGGGCGACCGAGGTTGCCCCCTGCGGGATCGGCCCCGGAGCGTTTAAGGCGCGGCCGGTTGGCCCGGAGCGCTTTGGGTTTGGCGGGGCGGTTACTGGTGCGTTTCGGGTTGTTGTCATGTTTTCTCGTCATGGCCTCATTTTGACATAATGGGGCCACAGGAAAAGGAGGCACTTATGAACTTCATCATTCGCTGGATCGTCACCGCCATCTCCGTCGCCGCCGCCGTGTGGCTCGTGCCGGGCATCGAGATCTTGAGCAACAGCGCATCCTGGGTGGGCATCGTGTTCTTCGCACTCATTCTGTCGCTCATCAACATGTCCATCAAGCCGATTCTGCAGATCCTCTCGCTGCCGGTGACCGTGCTCACCCTGGGCATCTTCTATCTCGTGGTGAACACGCTTCTGCTCTACATCGCCGCATGGCTCGCCAACGGGCTGTTCGGCGCCGGCTTCTACATCGCCAGCTTCGGCAGCGCCTTTGTGGCCTCCATCGTCATCTCGCTGGTGTCCGCCCTCGTCAACGGCCTCATCGGCAACGACGCGTAATCTCAGCTGCAGCCCCCAGCGCTTGCGGCAACCCGTAGCCAGAGAGGGCATTTTGCCAGGCACCCCAGCGTGTTCCGACATTTTCAGGCCTCGGGCTACGGGTCTTTTTCTGCGCCAAGCATATCAAAAGACGCTGACCAGGCGTTTCTCTGAGAAAGAAAAAGTTAAATGATGTTTACACCGTAGCCCGGGAGGGGATAATGCCAGACTTGTTGGAGAGAGCTGGCAAAATCCCCTCTCGGGCTACGTTTTCGAGACTCTTACCATCGGCGCAACCCCTTCGCGCGCCGCCTCATCGCATGCGTCGCCCTACTCCGAGCGCAGGGCCTCGACCGGGTCTTTGCGGGCGGCGGCCATGGCGGGGAACAGGCCGGCGACAAACGACAGGAACACGCTGATGGCCACGAGGATCGCTCCGGCCACCGGCGGCAGCATGGCGATGTCGGGCACGTCCAAAAGCCCGTACACAATGGCGTTGACCGGAATGCACACGAGCGCCACCACCCCTACGCCGATAAGGCCCGCCGTCAGGCCCTCGATGATGGTCTCGGCGTTGAACACCCGCGAGATGTCACCCTTGCTCGCGCCGATGGCGCGCAGGATGCCGATCTCCTTCTTGCGCTCGAGCACCGAGATGTAGGTGATGATGCCGATCATGATGGACGACACCACGAGCGATATGGCCACGAACGCGATGAGCACGTAGCTGATCATGTCCACGATCGTCGTGACCGATTTCATGAGCGTGCCCACGAAATCCGTGTAGGAGACTTTCTTGTCGTCCTGCCCCGAGGCCACCATGCGGTCGTTGTAGTCGTCCAGAATGGCGATGACCTGCTGCTTGTCCTCGAAGTTGTCCGGGTAGATGTCGATCTGCGAGGGCTTCGAGAGCTCCGCGTAGCCCAACTTGCTCAGGTTCGCATCGAAGGACCGCGTCCCATTGCTCATGAGCGACATGATGAGCTCGGTCAGCTCCTCTTCGGTCATCTTCATTTGGAAGGCGTTCTGGAAAGCGCCGGTATCCACGGACATGGCCAGAGGAATGCTCGCCGCCATGTCGCCCATCACCTTCTGCACCGAGGCCTGGGTCTTGGCGGTGATCGTGGCCATGACCTGCTCCATGTAGGCTTTCATGGAAGATTCCAGGGCTGCGGAGATCTTCGTTGCCATCTCCTTCTGCAGGGCGTTGGCATCGACGATCTGCGCCGCGTACTGCCCCATAATGGCCTGCAGCTCGGGGCTTTGGGCGTAGGACTCCAGCGTCGACTGCGCCAGCGTCTGGAAGTCCGGCGGCGTGCCCGACGCCGCGGCCTGGGCATAGGCGGCGCCGAGGGCCTGGGTGTAGCCGGCCAACGCCGCGCCCATCATCTCGCCCATGGCGTCGCTGTTGAAGGCGGAGGTCACATCCAGGTTCAACGCACTTGCATCGAGCCCGGGCATCGCCGGCAGATCGCTCGCCGACATCCCCTCGCCCAGCGCGCTCGTGTCCATGTTCAGCTTCGACTCATCGAACTTGAAGGCGTTCTGCAGCGCCTCCTCGTCGATGCTGAACAGGTTCTCCATAGAGAAATCCGAGCCCGATTCCTCTTCCTCGGTGAACTCCTTGCCGTTGAACACGTCGATGGTCGGGTAATTCAGCTGCTCCTGCACGATGGCGGTCTCGGAGGCCTGCTCGATCAGATGGCGCGTCAGCTCGGGCGTGTAGTAGATGCCCATAGAAAGCGCCGTGGCCTTCGCGTCCGGTCGCGGCTGCACAATGCCGACGATCTTCAGCTCCTCGCCGGCGTCCACGAGCCCCTTCATGTACTCCTCGTCGCCGGTTTTGTCGACCCAGACCTTGTTCTCCTCGTCATAGGTGTAGAAGTCGGCGGCGGGCACCATCTTCAGCGACACGCCCATGATGTCGTCGTAGGTGAAGGTGAGGTCGTCGTCGGGGCTTTCCACGTCTTCCTCGTTCATAAATTGGTCGATCATATCCTCCAGCACCGCATGGTCGCGCAAGCCCAGCGCGTAGCTCACCAGATCGGGAACCGTGCCGTTCGCCGTCAGCACGACGACGCACTCGTTGTAGGCGGAAGGCCACCGGCCCGCCTTCACGTCGTACTGCTCTTCCACAATGGCGGTGTTGCCCATCATCTCGCTGAACACATCGGTGGAGTACATGGACGACATGAGCGCGTTGGACGAACCGGAGCCCATACCGAAGGCGGAGAACGTCGTGTCCGGATTGATCTGGCGCACCCCGTCCTCGGTGTTGCCGTCGAAGATCTGGGGCACCACGTTGTAGGAGTACTCGATGGAGTTCACGTAGCTGTTGATGTCGCCGCCGTTCTCGTCGAGGAACAGCTTGAGCGAGGCGAGGTCGTTGTTCTCCAGGCTTGCGAACATATCGGTGACCATGCGCGTCTCGGGCACGTTGCCGTCGGCGGCCGGGTCGTTCTCGTCCCCGTTCTTGCCACCTTGAAGGCCCATTTCCGCAAGCGGGTCGTCGCCGGTGCCCTCGCCCGTCGCATCTCCCCCGTCGCCCGTGCTCCCATCGGCGGCCATGCCCATGAGCGCCGTCATGTCGAAGCCCGTGGACATGATCTGCAGCGGGTACACCGACAGCGTCTCCTCCTCGGTGCGCTCGATGTAGTTGTCCACGCCGTTGGCGAGCGCGAGTATGGCCGCAATGCCGATGATGCCGATGGAGCCGGCGAAGGCCGTCATGATGGTGCGGCCCTTCTTGGTCATAAGGTTGTTCGCCGACAGCGCGAGCGCCGTGGGAAAGCTCATCGAGGTCTTGCGGATGGGCTTGCGCGAGGCGTGCATCTCCTCTTCCGTGGGGAAGTAGGGATCGGTATCCGAGCGGATGACGCCGTCGGCGAGGTTCACCGTGCGCGTGGCGTACTCGGCCGCCAGCTCCGGGTTGTGGGTGACCATGATGACCAGGCGATCCTTGGCGATCTGCGTGAGCAGGTCCATGATCTGCACGGAAGTATGGGAATCCAGGGCGCCGGTGGGCTCGTCGGCCAGCACGATCTCCGGGTCGTTGATGAGCGCGCGGGCAATGGCCACCCGCTGCATCTGGCCGCCCGAGAGCTGGCTCGGCTTCTTGTTCAAGTGCTCGGTCAGGCCCACGGATGCCAGGGCCTCCTTGGCGCGGCGCGTGCGCTCGGCCTTCCCCACGCCCGAGAGCGTCAGCGCCAGCTCCACGTTCTGCAGGATGGTCTGGTGCGGAATGAGATTGTAGCTTTGGAACACGAACCCGATGCGGTTGTTGCGGAAGGTGTCCCAGTCGCGATCCTTGTAGCGGTGGGTGGAGATGCCGTCGACGATCATGTCGCCGGAGTCGTAGTGATCCAGGCCGCCCATCACGTTCAAAAGCGTCGTCTTGCCCGAGCCCGACGGGCCCAGAATCGCCACGAACTCGTTGTCGCGGAACGAGATGGAGACGTCGTTCAAGGCCACCTGGGTGAAGTCGCCCGTCGTGTAGGACTTGCAGATATTCTTGAGCTGCAGCATGCGCGCATTCCCTTTCCTTCAATTCTCGGGAGCCATTATGAAGGTGCGGCGGTGCGCGCCGCCTGGCGCTTTCGTTAAATGCGGGTTATTTGCATAGATTTGCCACGAAGATTAAGGGTTTTCGCGGTATCCTGTCTTGCGGTTCACCAAGAAGCGTCGGCGTTCCCCGCCGGCTGCGCGGGTGCGGGCCCCACGCCCAACGCCCCGTTGCGCCAGGCGGCATCGCGCCGACCAACGAGAAAGGATTTTCATGGACGCCAAGGTCTACGAGCTCATCAACGACCAGATCAACAAGGAGCTGTACTCCGCCTACCTGTACCTCTCCTTCGCCGACTACTACGAGGAGGAGGGCCTGTCCGGCTACGCTAACTACTTCGAGATCCAGGCTCAGGAAGAGCGCGATCACGCGATGATCTTCCGCAACTACCTGCATGAGAACGGCGAGGCCGTGAAGCTTCTGGCCATCGACATGCCCGACAAGACCTTCGCGAACTTCCTGGAGCCGCTCGAGGCCGCCATGGAGCACGAGAAGTACGTGACCTCGCTCATCAACGACATCTACGCCGCGGCGCTCGAGGCCCACGACTACCGCGCCCAGAAGTTCCTCGGCTGGTTCATCGACGAGCAGCTGGAGGAAGAGGACAACGCCGACACCATGATCACCAACATGAAGCTGTTCGGCGGCGACCCGAAGGGCCTGTACGACCTGGATCAGGCCTGCGCCGCCCGCATCTACACCGTGCCGAGCCCCCTGGCCGGCAAGTAGGCCGCCGAGCTTGCCACCCTTGGAACGCATCCTGTTACATGCTTGCTGCGGACCGTGCTCCTTGGAGCCGGTCCGCATTTTGCGCTCGGAAGGGGTGGAACCCGTCGTGTTCTACGCGAACTCGAACATCCACCCTGCCGAGGAATACGCCCGCCGCCTGGCTACCCTGCGCGAATGGGCCGCGGACGCCGACGTGGAAGTCGTGGAAGGCGCCTACGACCCCGAGGCTTGGGAGGCCACTGCCGGCCGCATAGGCGACGCTGCCGAAGCCAAGTTCGGCGTCATCGCCAACGAAGAAGGCGATCTTGAGGAGGAAGCCCTCTTTGGGGCAAATCCCGTAGGGGGCGACCTTGGTCGCCCCTCATCAAGCAAGTCAACCGTGCTCGATGAGGGCGGCGCAAGCCCCGCCCCTACGGAAGGGCGTACGACAGCGCGTCGGGCCCGCGAGGCCCGCTGCCGGGCTTGCTACCGCCTGCGCTTTGAAGAAGCCGCGCACTACGCCCGCGAGCACGGCTTCGCTGCCCTTGGCACCACGCTTTCGGTGAGCCCCTACCAGTACACCCGCATCATCCGCGAAGAGCTGGAGCGCGCCTGCGCCCGCGAGGGCATCAAGGCCTGCTTCGCAGACTACCGCCCCTTCTACGACGAGGCCACCCGGCGCTCGCGCGAGGGCGGCATGTACCGCCAGAACTACTGCGGCTGCCGCTTCTCCGACGCCGAGGCCGCCGCCGAGCGCGAAGAGCGTCGCGCCGCCCGACGAGCCGCCCGCGAAGCGGAGCTTGCAGCCCATGCCGACAAGCGCGCTGCCGCCGAAGCCGAACGCGCCCGCACCCGCGCCGAGAAGCAGGCCTACGCCGACAAGCAGGCCAAAAAGCGCGCCATTCTCAAAGCCCTGCGCGAGCAGCAGTAGCCGCATCTCTCGTGGCGTCTTGCCGTGATTTGCCTTTCTCCTACGGTTTGCCTATCGTTGTCTGGGAAGCCTGACCAATGGTCTATGATGCGGTGATCTATCCGCACGCGAAGGAGGAGCGATGCCCAACATTCGCCTAACCCATCCCGAGCTCTCCCCCAACGCCGCTGCGGCGGCGGCCAAGGTGTCGCCCGAAATTCGGGAACTCATCAAGCGCTCCGGCAAAAAGCCCGTGCGCGAGTACACCTTGGGCGAGGAGATCTTCAACGCCGTCACCCATGGCGTAGGGGCGGGCCTGGCCGTGGCGGCCCTCGTGCTTCTCATCGTGAAGTCGGTGGCCGATGGCGGCGGCATCCTTTTAGCAGCGGCCCTCGTGTACGGCATCGCGCAGTTGCTGGAGTACCTTATGTCCACGCTGTACCACGCGCTGGCAGCAGAACGCGCCAAACGCGTGTTCAAAGTGCTCGACCATTCCGGCATCTACCTGCTCATCGCCGGTACCTACACCCCTTACTGCCTCATCACCTTGGGACATGTGGGCGGCATCTGGCTCGCCGCCTTCGTCTGGGCCGTCTCACTTGTCGGCATCGCCTTTGAAGCCTTCTGGACCTACCGTCCCCGTTGGATATCGGCCGTGCTTTACGTGGCGCTCGGCTGGTCCATCGTGTTCTTCATCCCGACGCTGTTCGCCGAGCTGGCCCCCGCAGGCTTCTGGCTCTTGGTTGCCGGCGGCATCAGCTATACCGTGGGCGCCGTGTTCTACATCTTCAAAAAGGTGCGTTACATGCACTCGATTTTTCACCTGTTCGTGCTGGCCGCCAGCTGCCTGCAGTTCTTCAGCGTGTATTTCTTCGTGATTTAGCGCTGCAGCTACTCGGTGTGCGCGGCGCGCAGGGCGGCGATTTCGCGGCCCCAGCCGGAAAGATCGTCCTGAGGCGTTTCCAGGAAGAAGGGCAGATCGCGTAGGGCCGGGTGGTTCGTCACGGCAGCGAGCGCGTCAAAGCCGATGCAGCCCTCGCCGATGGGGGCGTGGCGGTCCTTGTGGGCGCCGAGCGGGTTCTTCGAGTCGTTCAAGTGGATGGCGCGCAGGCGGTCGAGCCCGATCACGCGATCGAACTCCTCCAACACGCCGTCCAGATCGCCGGCGATGTTGTAGCCGCCGTCCCACACGTGGCAGGTGTCCAGGCACACGCCCACTTTCTCGTCCAATTCCACGGCGTCGATGATGGCGGCCAGCTCTTCAAAACGGCCGCCGACCTCCGTGCCCTTGCCTGCCATGGTTTCAAGCAGCAGCGTGGTGGACTGCTCGGGCGTGAGCACCTGGTTCAGCGCGTCGGCGATGAGCGCGATGCCCGCCTCGGCGCCCTGGCCCACGTGGCAGCCCGGGTGCATGTTGTACAGCTGGCCGGGGGTGTTTTCCATACGCATGAGGTCGTCGGTTAAGAGCTCGATGGCAAAGGCGCGCGTCTCGGGCTTGGCCGCTGCCGGGTTCATGGTGTAGGGCGCATGGGCCAGAAACGTCGTGATCCCGTGGGCGCCCGCGAACTCGTGGAACGCAGCCACATCGGCCGGATCGATGGCCTTGGCCTTGCCGCCGCGCGGGTTGCGCGTGAAGAACTGGAACGTGTTCCCATCGATGGAGGCCGCATCCTGGGCCATCTTCAGATACCCCTTGGCGCTGGACAAATGACAACCGATGGTGAACACGGACTCATCCTTTCGACGAAGCTAACGCAGCGCTGGCCAGTATACGCCAACGAGCCGCATCGTCGCGCGCTTTCCAGAAAACCCGTAGCCTCTACAACGCGGGGACGCGATGTCGGAACCGCAATGCGCGTCGCGATATTCTCGCCCTCGCCTGCGAGGCAATCCGAAGTCCGAATTTGGGCAAGAATTTCGAGTTGTTAGACATTTCGATTCATCCAGCACCTGCCAGTAGCGCCGAAAACACCGAAAGAAGCCGCATCCGATGCCTGAAGAGACCTAAATCGTTCCATAAATCCATTTGCCGCACCCCTGAAAGTCTAACAACTCGATTTTTTTGCCACAATCTGTCCTGCAAATTGCTCGAGAAGACCGACGAGGGTCGCAAAGGATCGAGCGAGCGTTCCGCAATCGGAGAAAGAGAGCTTCGCCCCATGACCGAGGGCATGATAGGCATATTCAAGGAGATCATCACGCTGTTCGTCATCGTGGGAGTGGGCTACGCCGCGAAGAGGCTGCGCTTCATGAACGACGAGTTCGACCGCATGCTCTCGAAGCTGGTCATCAACATTGCGTTGCCGGGCATGATCTTGGGCTCGGTGCTCACGGCCACTGAGCTGCCCACACAAGCGGAAGTGTGGTTGTGCCTGGGGCTTTCCGTGGCGAGTACTTTTGTCATGTTCGCCGTGGCCTACGGGTTCACGCTGCTTCTGCGCATTCCCGACGGGCGCCGGGGCGTGTACCGGTTCATGCTCTGCTTCGGCAATGTCGGGTTCATCGGGTATCCGGTGCTCTCGGCCATCTTCGGCCCCGATGCGCTCGTGTACGCCGCCGTGTTCAACCTGCCCTTCAACTTCTTCGTGTTCACCGTGGGCGCATGGTTTCTCACCCAGGATATTGATGGCGACGTAAAGGTGCAAACCAGCTGGCGCACTTTCGTCACACCGGTCATGCTGTCATGCGTGGCGGCGGTGGTTCTCACGCTTGCCGGCATTCACCATGCGCCGATTCTGGGGGAGGCGCTGAACACGCTCGGCTCCATCACCACGCCGGCGGCGCTGCTCATCATCGGCTCGTCGCTCGCGAACCTGCCAGTGCGCGACCTCATCGGCGGTCCGCGCCTGTGGACCTGCTCGGTGTTCCGGCTGATCGTGATGCCGGCCATCATCTGGGCGGTCTTCCACGCATTCGTGCCGGCGGGGCTCATGTTCTCAGTGGCGGTGGTGCTGGCGGGCATGCCGGTGGCCACCAACGGCACCATGCTCTGCTACCAGTACGGCGGCAACTCCCGGGTCATGGCCCAGGGCACCTTCGTCACCACCGTGCTGGCAATAGCGAGCATCCCCATACTGGCAGGGTTCGTGGGAGTGGTTATGTAGGAAGACTACCCCTCGAAGTGCTCGACGGCTTCGGCGAGGTGGTCGATGATGCCGATGGACTGGGGGCACATAGCCTCGCAGGTGCCGCACTGGATGCACTTGGACGCGGGGCCCTCGGCGGCCTGCCAAGAGTAGAGACCCTTGACGAACTCGTTGTCCTCGCAGGTCTTCTCCAGATTCAACAGGTTCATGGCGATGGGGATCTTCACACCCTCGGGGCAGTCCTTCACGCAGTAGCCGCAGTTCGTGCATGGGATGAGATCCACGCTGCGCAGGGCCGCGATGGCGCCGTCGATGGCACCGCGCTCCGCCTCGGTCAGCGGCGCGTGGCTTTGGAAGGTGGCCATGTTGTCCCGCATCTGATCGAGCGTGGAGGCGCCGGCGAGCACCGTGAGCACGCCCGGCAGATCGAGGCAGAAGCGGTAGGCCCAGCTCGCCTGGCTCGCATCGGGATCGGCAGCGGCCAGCACCTCGGCGCCACGCTCGGGCAAGTTCGCCAAACGGCCGCCGCGCACCGGTTCCATGATGATGACGGGCACGCCGTGGGCCGCGGCCACTTCCATGCAGCGGGCAGACTGGGTGACCGGGTCGTCCCAATCCAGGTAGTTTACCTGCAGCTGCACGAAGTCCACCTCGGGATGCGCCGTCAGAATCTCCTCCAGCGTCTCGGGGCCGTCGTGCATGGAGAAGCCGACGTGGCGCACGAGCCCGTCGGCCTTCGCCTTCGCCACGTAGTTCCACATGTCGTACTCGTCGAACTTGGCCGTGCGCGCGCCGCCTAGGTTGTGCAGCAGGTAATAGTCGATGTAGTCGACCCCCAGCCGCTCAAGAGAAGTGGGCAGGCACGCCTGGGCCTCCTCCTTCGTGGGGCACGCCCAGGCCAGACACTTTGTGGCGAGGGTGTAGGCGTCCCGCGGGTAGCGTTCCACGAGCGCCTCGCGCAGAGCCGTCTCAGAGGCGCCGTTGTGGTAGACAAACGCGGTGTCCACGTAGGTACCGCCCTTCGCGATGAACTCGTCCATCATGGCCTTCAGCTGCTCGATGTCGATGGCGGTCACGTCGTCGGGGTCTGCGAGCGGAAGGCGCATGGCACCGAAGCCGAGCTTCGCCACGCCCTCGTAAGATGCGGTCATGAATTCTCCTCTCAATCATTGATGAGGAGAATGATAAAGGTTGGAGTCGGCTCCAAGTCAAGCGATTAAGCAACAAGCGCAAGCAAACGCTCTTCGGTCTGCTCGCCCACCAGGGTTTCGGCGAGCTGGCCGTTCACGAACAAGGCGAAGGACGGAAAGCCGTTGGGCGCGTAGGTTTGAGCAAGGTCGGGTGACTTGTCGACATCAACCTGGTAGACCACGGCCTGGCCCTGGACGCGATCGGCCACCTCGTTGATGATGGGCATCATGCGCTGGCAGTGAGGGCACCAGGTGGCGAAGAATTCGACGAGCACATTGCCGCTCGATTGCAGGACTTTCTCGTCGAAGTTGCCCTCGTTCAGAATCTCGATCATGATAGCTCTCCTTTGCTGGGGATGAGTCCACAGTCAGATGCGTCCCCTATTGTGGTTTCGGAATGCATCGAGACCAGCGACGCGACTGTTCTGTTATCTCCGCGCGCCCGATTGTTGCCTGTTTGTTGGAAGACGGCGAATACAATCCCGTGACGCTTTGGCGGTTCGGTGGGGAATACGGATGCGGTGGGTCATCATGAATGCAAATCCACTGTCACGGGAAGATCCGCGCGAATGCCCGCGCCCGCGCCCGCGCCGGCATTCGCTCCCCACGCGCTCCTCCAAAAGAAAGGTGATCCCATGGCCCTGCTCGCTGCCTACGCCGTTCCCCATCCGCCGCTCATCGTGCCCGCCGTCGGGCACGGCCAGGAGGCGGCCATCGCCGACACCATCGCCGCCTACCGCGAGGTCGCCCGACGCGTGGCCGCCCACCGACCCGACCTTATCGTCATCACCTCGCCTCACGCGCCGCTGTACCGTGACGGGTTCTTCATCGCCGACACGCCGGAGGAAACTGGCTCGCTGGCCGCCTTCGGGCAGCCGGACGAGCGCGTGACGACCCGCACCGACCTTCCCTTCGCCGAGGACGTGGCCGCGCGCCTGCACCGCCGAAGCATCCCCTCGGCCGGCGCCCCGGCGTCCATGGCCGACATCGACCACGGCACCTTCGTGCCGCTCCATTTCCTGGAAGAGACTATCAATCTTGATTCCGTGACGGTGGTGCGGATGGGGCTCTCGGGACTTTCCGAGGCCGACCACCGCTTTCTGGGCCGGGCCATCACCGAAGCCGCTCGCGCCCTGGGGCGCCGCTGCGTGCTCGTCGCAAGCGGGGATATGTCCCACAAGCTGAAGGAGGACGGCCCCTACGGATTCGCCCCGGAAGGACCTAAGTTCGACCGTACGGTAGCCGAGATGTTCGCCCACGGGAATTTGGAAGGCCTGTTCGGCCTGGACGCCGCCCTCTGCGACGGCGCCGCCGAGTGCGGGCTGCGCTCCTTCCAGATCATGGCCGGCGCCCTAGAGGCGACCGGCGAGCCCTTCGCTTCCGAGCTCTTAAGCTACGAGGGGCCCTTCGGCGTGGGCTACGCCGTGGCCGCCTTCGAAATCGAGGACGCGCCCGAGAGCACCGAAGAGGAGGCGGCGGCCGAAATCGTGCGGGAAGAGGATCGCGAGATCGGCGGGGCTCGCGGCGGTTCGCCGGCGTGGCCGCCGCACCCCGGAGACGACCCGATTGTGGCCCTCGCCCGGGCGAGCGTGGAGTCCATCGTCGCTCAGGGCACCGTCTTACCCCTTCCCACCGACGCACCCGAGGAGCTGACCGGCCGGCGCGCCGGGGCCTTCGTGAGCCTGCACAAGCACGGGCAGCTGCGCGGCTGCATCGGCACCATTGCGCCGGTGCGCAAAAGCCTTGCCGAGGAGGTCATTCGCAACGGCGTGGCGGCAGCCACCGAGGACCCGCGCTTCGCTCCCGTGCGCCCCGAGGAACTTCCCTTCCTCGAGTATTCCGTGGACGTGCTCGGCGAACCGGAGCCCGTCGACAACCTGGAAGAGCTCGATCCGACGCGCTACGGCGTCATCGTGACTCGCGGGCATCGGCGAGGCCTGCTGCTTCCCGATTTGGAAGGGGTCGACACCGTCTTCGACCAGATCGCCATCGCCAAGCAGAAGGCGGGCATCCGGCCAGACGAGCAGGTGCACCTCGAGCGCTTCGAGGTCGTCCGCCACACCGCCGGCGGCGAGCCGCGACGCTCCTAGATAGTCGCGAGGAAAGTCTCCCAGCCGCGGCGGCCGGCGGGGTCGTCCTTGAAGACGCCTGTGGCCATGAGGATCTCGTAGAAGGCGCGGCTGCACTCGTCCTTGATAGCAGGCAGTTCGGCTGCCAGGCGCGCGGGGAGGATGGCGCGGCCCATAATCTCGATGAGGCCGATGTTCTCCTTCTTGATGTGGAAGAGCCGCTCGGGCACATGGAAAAGCCCGAAGGGGCGCTCCGGCGTCGTGCGGTTGTTGCGCAGCACGATATCCATCACGTAGTTGTCGTCCTCGCGCCACAGGATGGGATTCGCCGTGTTGTGCTGCACGAAGCGCGCGGGAGCGCCCTCGACACCCGAGGAACCCGGAGCACTTCCCCGGCACGCCCCGCCGGGCGCCGCGGCATCGCAATCGAGGGCGGCCGTCAGAAGAACCGAGAAGGCCTTAATGCCGCACTCCTCGAAGGTGAAGGGGCGCCAGGCGTCCAGGATGCGGCAAGCTGCCTCAGTGAGGGTCGAGCGGTTGCGGCTGCGCAGGCGCACCACGGAGGCGGGCCAGCGCACGATGCCCGCCTCCACGCCTTCCAAACCTTCAATGGGAAACGCTCGCGCAATGGGCGCGTTCATCAGGGGGAAGCGGTGGCCGCCGCCTTGGAAGTGGTCGTGGCCCAGAAGGGAGCCGCCGACGATGGGCAAATCGGCGTTGGAGCCGATGAACCACTGCGGATAGGCGTCCGAGAAATCGAGCAGCCGCGCGATGGTGTCGTGGCCGATGGCCATGGGGCGGTGCTCGTGGGACGCCACGATGAGATGCTCGGGGAAGTAGCCGTAGGGCGAGAACCACCAGGCCCACGGCTCGTCGCCAAGGAAAACCTCGGTCACGGGCGCGCCCGAGCGCCCCAAACGCGCGAGGCCGTCCTTCCCCGACGGTTCCCAGCACAGGTCGCAGGTCGTCGGGGCGGCGAAAGACCCCTCTCTCGCGTCGCCCTCCACCGAGGTCACCGCAGCCTCGCCTTCTCCAGCAGGGACCGCCGCAAGCGCCGTACCACCGAGGGTTGCCCCCGCCGCAGCGGCGATGTCCCGCGGATCCTTCTCGGGCTTGGCCAGGTTGATGGTGATCTCCAAGGGCCCTGTCGGAGAATCGTACGTCCAGAAAGGATTGCCGCGCTCGTCCACGGCACCTTCCGTGCCTCTTGCGGCCCCGCTCATGGCAGCCGCCTCGCCAGCACGCCGGGGCCGCCCACGACCGCCTCACGGCAGGCCCGGTAGCCGAGCAGGCCGTCCATCGCTTCCATGAAGCCGGAAACCTCGCCGACGGGCACGAGCGCCAGCACCGATCCGCCAAAACCGCCGCCGTGGATGCGCCAGGCGCCCTCTTCGCTGAGCAGGTGCGCGCACAGCCCCTGAATGAGCATGGCCGGCTGGCGCTCCCCGCAGCCGTCGCCGTGCGGGGACACGTTCTGCAGAAACTGAGCGGAGGAGGCCCCCGACAGACGCACGCACTTCAAAAACAGCGGGAAATCCCCCTCTTCCAAAGCCTGACGCTGCCGATCGACCCGGGCCACCTCGTCGAAGTAGTGCAGGGCCCGCATGACGCGCCCGTCGCCCAAGGCCGCGCGGATGTCCTGTAGGCTCGCGAACAGCGCATCGACGTCTGCGTCACCCAGGCGCGCGGCGCCCAGATGATTGGCCACCATGCGCATGTCGGCCGGGACGGAGGCGAACTCCTCGGTGTGCACCGAGTGATCCTGGCGCGAGTCGACGAGCACCACCGCATAGCCGACGCCCGTCGCGTCGAAGGCAAGCGGGGTCACCGTGGGTACTTTCGGCCCGAAATCGAGAAGCACCGTGCCTCCGCAGGCGCTGGCCAGCTGATCCTGGGCGCCGCAGGGCTTGCCGAAGTAGCGCTGCTCGGCGGTCACGCCCGCCAGAGCCAAGGCCACGGGATCAAGGGGAACGAAGCCGCCTTCTCCCCCTTCCGCGGCGACCTGGCCCGGTGCCGGTTCCGGCGTGCCCGCGAAAGGGCCGGGGCCGAACAGCGCTTCCAGAACGGCGCCCACCATCACCTCGAAGGCCGCCGAGGAGGACAAACCGCAGCCGGCGGGCACCTCCGAGCAGGTGGCCAGATCGAAGCCGCGCAACGGGCCGCCCGCCTCGTCGTAGGCGGCCAGCATGCCGCGCAGAAGGGCGCCGGAGGACTGGGTCTCCACGCCGTGGGGCCTCCGCCAATCCGCATCGTTCAGGTCGATCGCATCGGTGCCGAAGCCCTCCATGGACACCCGCACCAGATGCTTTCCGTTTTCGGCCGCAAGCCCCCAGACGCGCTCGCCGATGGCCGAGGAAATGACGCGGCCGCCCTGGTGGTCCACGTGGTTGCCCGCCACCTCCAACCGGCCCGGCGCCGAGGCGAGCACGAAGGTGCCATGGGCCGCCACGGGTGCGAACGGGGCGACCGCATCGACGTCTCCGCCGGCACCGTCGTCGGCGTCCCTGTCGACGTCCCTGCCGACACCCTCATCGGCCGCCCTCACGGGGAACGCCTCGGCGAACCGTTCCCGCAGATGCGCCAACTTGCGCTCGGCATCGGCGTCACATCTCAGCGCTACCGCACTCATCGCCGTCCTCCTTCAGCTTGTTCACCCGCCGGTCGTAGGTGAGGATGCCATTGCACTCTTCTTCCACGTCCGACAGCTGCGTGTACACGTAGGCGGAAAGCCCCGCCCCCTCCAAGGCCCCCGCGGTATCCAGGGTTCGGCGCACCTCCGCGCGCCATTCGGCCGGCGTGTCGGTGGCCCCGTAGCCGTAGGTGCCCGCGAAGGCGCTGTGACCCGCCACGGCGTGCACTACCCCGCCGAATTCCGAGATCGCAAAGGCGCGGCCGCCGGCCAGCCGCGCGTAACCCGCCAGGTCGCGCCGGTCGCGGTAGACCGCAAGCGGACGGAAATAGTTGTGCACGCTCTGGAAGTCGCCCGCGCCCTGGTCGTACCAGCCGCTCACGGCGTCGATGGGCCGCGTCGGATCCAGCAGATGGATCTCCTCGGCGCAGGCCAGCGTGTCGAATTGCCCCCAGCCCTCGTTGAACAGCACCCAGGTGACCACCGAGGGGTGCGCGCGCAAATGGGCCACCGTGCCGCGGCACTCCCGCATCCACTGGCGCTGATAGGCGACATCATCGGCGCCGAGCCTCCGCTGATGGGACGCCGAAGTATCGCTGTAATCGCCCCAGCTCCCGCGCCACAGCGTCGGCTTGTAGCTGGTTTCCCAACCGTCGTAGGTGCCCCCGCCCGACACCATGTCCTGCCACACCAGCATGCCAAGCCGATCGCAATGGTAGTACCAGCGGTCGGCCTCCACCTTCAGGTGCTTGCGCACCATGTTGAAACCGGCGTCCCTCATGGCCTGAATGTCGAAGGCAAGCGCAGCATCGGAGGGCGCCGTCATAAGGCCGTCGGACCAGTAGCCCTGGTCGAGCACCCCGCGCAAAAGCAGCGGCTCGCCGTTCAGGAAGAAGCGGAAGCGTCCCGCCCCATCTGGCGCCACCTTCACCGTGCGGAAGGCGGTGTAGCTGCGCACGACATCGGTGCCGAAGCGCACGGTGATGTCGTAAAGACACGGGTCGTCGGGGCTCCAGCGGCGCACCTCGCCGAGATCGAGCCGCAGGCGTACGCGGCGGGCCGGCCCCGCCTGTTCAGAAGACGCCTCGCCCACCGGCACCGAGCCCTCTTCGGCGAAAGCGGCGCCGGCGGCCACCTGGCGGCCCGTCGGGTCGCACACGTAGATGCGCACCAGACCCGCGTCCCCGCTCACATCGACATCCGCCGTCAGAGTGCCGGCATCGGCGTCGGGATGCAACGCCAGGGCCAGCACGCGACGAGCGGGAACGACCTCCATCCACACCGGCTGCCAAATGCCACTTTGGGCCGTGTACCAGATGCCGCCCGACTTGAGCCGCTGCTTGCCCCGCGGCTGGGTACCCGCATCGCTCGGATCGCGAACGCACAGGGCGACCACGAACTCCCGCGGCGGCGCCGGAGCCAGGTCGGCCGCCTCTTCGAGATCGTCCTTTCCCTCCCCACAGGCTCCGCCTTTCGCGTCTCCGATACCTTCAACCGCCACGTCCTCAATCGCTGCTTCCGCGCCCTGGAAACGCGCTTCCGTACTCCCCTCGCCGGCTGCCTTCTCTGCCCGCAGCGCCTCGGTGATGTCGAAGGAAAACGGCAGATACCCTCCCTCGTGAGTGCCCACGACCTGGCCGTTCACGCAGCAGGCGCAGGCGAAATCCACGGCCTCGAAATGCAGCAGGCAGCGCTCGCCCTCGCCCAGGGCGGGAACGGGCACGCGGCGCACGTACCACAGAAGCTCGTCGGGCTGAAGCTGGCGCCCCACCCCCGACAGCAGGGACTCGGGCGAGAAGGGCACGAGGATGCGCCCATCGAACGCATCGGGCGGCCGTACGGTACGATGAGCTCCCATGGGAACGAAAGCGTAGTCCCACCAACCGTTGAGGGATATAAAGCGGTCGCGGGCGAACTGCGGGCGCGGATGCTCGCTGCGCACGGAGTCGGGATCGAGCGCCTCGCCCCAGCGCGTGAGCAGCGGACGGGCAGCGCCCGGGTCGTGGTCGCGAGGCGCGCTCGCCAGCACTCGTTTGATGTCCATGGCCCCTCCTTCCCGCAATCGCGCACGGGCCCGCCGCTTGCGCGGGCGGGCCCGTTGACTTACGAGTAAGATGATAGCCGATAGGCGGCGCGGCGCGCAGATCGTAACCGATTCGCCATACCGCCGCGCAACGCCGGCGCGACGCAGAATCCGGCCGCGGAGAGCGCCAGAGCAGCTCGGCAAGATCGCCGACCTTCCAACCAGAAGCAGTGCGGAGCCCCGAATTAAGCGAGCTCGCGGGCCTCCTCGGCCTGCTGGATGTTGAGCATGCGGGTGACCACATCGATGAGCACCTCGTCCTCCACATCCGGGTGCGAGCGCAGATAGCTCACCAGTCCCACGATGAGCACGTAGAACGTCTCGTACAGATGGTCGGACTGCTCGCCGTACTTCGTCTGCTCCACCATGGGGTGCGTCACCATGAACTCGGCGCCCTGGGCGGCGAAGCGGTTGAGGAAATCCAGGTACAGCGCCGCATTCTCCTGGGTGGAAAGGGCCATGCGGAAGGTGTTCTTCTCGAACAGCACCATGCGCATGATCTTCACCATGGAGTGCAGCGACTCATCGGTGGCCAGCGCCGTCTGGCTCTCGTGCCAGTGCTGCATGGCCTCCAGAAAATCGGTGATGTACTGGTCGAGCACGGCGCTCGTCACTTCTTCCTTGTTCTGGAAGTAGTGGTAGAACAGCGAGCGCGTCACGCCCACGTGGTTGGTGATGTCCTGGATGGAGGTGCGGGCCAGGCCCTTCTCCTCGTACAGCTCGCGCGCGGCGACAACGATCTCCGCCGAGCGCTTGGCCGTGTCGTTGCTGCGGAGTACCTCGCGCGTCGCTACACCTCGAGTGCTCTTCTTGTTCGACTGCATGAGGGACCTCCTGTCTCTTAAGCGCACCCGGGCGACAAACCCGCAAGAATGGGTGCCATAGGGGAATGCTTGCTGCCTGTGCAATCCGATGGAGCGTACCTTATAGCTTCCTCTAGCTTGTCGCTGTCGCGTCAGGTCTCTGTTACCTCCCTGTCATTATCTGGATACAGAGTGTTCAGATTCAAATCCAATGGTGAGTTTTTAGTCATCTAATGCGACTGCCTAACGATAGGGTTAAGCTACGGTATTTCACAATGGCCCGTGTATCGCCGTGAAGTACAATGATCCAGATGGATTTCTCTCTCGTCGAAGGAGCCTTTGTGGCCAAACGCATAATTACGATTCTGCTCGCGTTGCTCGGCGCGCTTCTGGCTGCGGCCCTCGCCTACGTCGCCTACGTCATGATCACCTACGAGCGACTCCCCGACAATCTGGCGCTCGCCGTGGACGCTCCTTTGGCCGCCGACGAGGCTGCGCCGGTCGTTTCCGCTGATGAGGAGTTCACCGTGGTGACGGCCAACCTCGGCTTCGGCGCCTACAACCGCGACTTCGACTTCTTCATGGACGGCGGAGGCGGATCGGTGGCCGAAAGCCCCGAGGTGGTGCGCGAGGACATTCTCGGCTCGGCCGAGGCCCTGCGCGCACTCTCGCCGGATTTCGTCCTCTTCCAAGAAGTGGATATAGACGGCACCCGCAGCCACCACATCGACGAGTACGAGCTTCTGCGCACCCAGTTTCCGAGCGACTGGTCGGTGTTCTGCCAGAACTACGACTCGGCCTTCCTCGCCTGGCCCCTCTACGCACCTCACGGCGCCAACCGCGCGGGTCTGGCCACGTTCTCGCGCCTGCCCGTGAGCGACCCGGTGCGCAAGAGCCTCCCCATTTCAGACAGTTTTAGCAAGTTCCTCGACCTGGATCGCTGCTACTCCATCGTGCGGGTGCCGGCAGGCGACGCGGAGCTGGTGCTCTTCAACGTGCATCTGTCCGCCTACGGAGCCGATGCCTCTATCATGGCGGCCCAGCGCGAGAAGCTCTACGAGGACATGACGGCCGAGCGGGCGGCGGGCAACTACGTCATCGCCGGCGGCGACTACAACCACGACATGATCGGCGTCTCCGGCGAGGTGTACGGCAATGCAACCCAGGTTGTGGAAAGCTGGGCGAAGCCCTACGACTTCGCTGGCGTGCCAGAGGGCTTCACGGTGGCCGCCAAGGCGAAGCTCGATGAGACGGGCACCGCCGCCTTCCCCGACGCCGCCACCTGCCGCGACGCCGGGCGCCCCTACGACGGCACCAACGACCGCTGGGTCATGGACACGTTCATCTACTCCGACAACGTGGAATGCCTCGACTGCTCCACCGTGGATCTGGACTTCGCCTACTCCGACCACAACCCCGTCGCCATGACCTTCAAGCTGCGATAGCCTTCGCGTCATTCGCGTTACAATGAGGAGGATTGGAAAGGGAGGGCCGTGAAGGAACGCTTCGCGATATGGCTGGCGCCGCAGAACGGCGAGCGCCGAGAGGTCGCGCCGCTGCGGCAGTTGGGGTGGGCGTTTCTGCTCGCCTGGGTGTTCTGCGTGTTCTACACCAACGCCGCCGGCGTGCTGAGCGGGGATGCGATCCCGGATGCGGGCGAAGCTGCAGCTGGCGCGTCCTCCGGAGCCTCCTCGATGGGCGCCGCGCTCTTCTACGCCGTGCTCCCCTTGGCCGCATCCGTGGCGACGCTGGCGGCCATCGTGCTCGCCGAGCCGCGCATCGGCTCGCCCACAAGCCATCGCCCCCTCTTCGTCGTCGCCCCCGCCCTTACGGCCGCGAGCACTCCTTTCATGTTCGTCTCCGTCGCCGATCCGGGGCTTAACGCTGCGCTCTTCGGCATCGGCGCCGTGGCCACGGGCATCGGAAGCGCACTTCTGTGGGCGATGTGGGGCGAGTACTACGCCGTCATCCCCCGAGATCGAGCGGAATGGCTCGCGCCGGTTTCCGCGGTATCCGCCGCCGTCATCGTGCTTCTGGTATCCGCCATGGACGGTTGGGTGCCCGTTGCCGTCGCCGCGGCGCTGCCGCTTTTGTCCGGCCTCTGTTTCCATCTCGCGTGGACGCCAGAAGCCGCCCGCACCGAAGAGGCGCTCGCAACCGCCCATCGCTTCGCAACCGAGCAGCGCTCCCCCTTGGCGGGGCTCGGGCGCACGGGGTTCGGCATCCTCGTCGTGTTCTCCATCGTGAGCATCGCGGGCATGATGAGCGCCGAGCGGGTGGAGGGCATCCCCCTTCAAGCCATCCTGCTGTTCAGCGCGCTCATGATGGCCGTGGTGGCGGCCATGGCCATTTCGGGACCGCGCCGCATATCCCTGTTCTTCCTCTACCGCTGGATGTGCCCCACCCTGGTCATCGGATTTGCGGCCGTCATCCTGCTCGGGCAGGCCGGCGCCCTTGTTGCCGTGGCCGCATCGCTCGGAGGCCGTTTCACCTTCTGCCTGATCGCCCAGATCTACTTCGCCAACTACGCCGCCGCCGGCCGCGCGACCCCCGCCCAGGCCTCAAGCTTGGGATGGCTGTTCGTGCATGCGGGCGACCTTCTCGGCCTCGTTTTGTGGATCGTTCTCGAACCGCTGATGTTGGCGCAGCCGACGGGGCTCACCGCGGTGAGCGTGGGGTGCATCGTCGTTCTCGTGACGGTCACTATGGCCGTTATGGGCGAGACCTCCACATTCCTGCGCATCCCCGAGACCGCAAAGGATCAGCCCCACGCGCATGGGAAGGGCCTCGTGACCGAATCGCCGGATGCCCACGATGCCATGGACCAGCCCGGTGAGCCTCAGCCGGATGCACCGGCGCCCACTACCGCACCAACCGCCGACGCATCTGGCGAGGTGCACGGCGCGGCGCGCATCGACGAGCTCGCCCGCGTCGGCGGCCTCACGCCGCGCGAGACCGAGGTGCTCGCGTTGCTCGCCCAGGGCCGTTCCATCCCCTACATCCGCGACGAGCTCATCATCAGCCGCGAGACGGCGGCCACCCACGCCAAGCATATCTACGCAAAACTGGGCGTCCACTCCCGCCAAGAGCTCATCGACCTCGTGCGACAGTGATTTTGGCCAAAACGCAAAAATGGGCTCCCTCGAAGGGGAGCCCTGAAAAACGCCTGCTGAAGGGAGGGTTGGCAGGCTCGGGAAAAGCGAGCGGTCGCCCTATTCCACGCCCAAGGCGTGCTTGGCGGCGATGCGGGCGAAGGTGGCCGTGCGGCCGGCGTTGATGCCCGTGAAGTTGCTCGGGTAGTTGTGCGGATAGAAGCCGCCCTGGTCGTTGCCGCAGACGTACAGGCCCTCGATGGGCGTGCCGTCGTTCTTGAGCGGCTGGGAGTTCACGTCCGTGATGACGCCGTGAATGGTCACCAGAAGCTCGCCGCCGATGCGCGCCGCAAAGAAGGGCGCGGTCTCCACGTCGGAGAGGCGATAGGCCGGCTTGCCGAAGTCGGTGTCCTCGCCTGCGGCCACCAGGCCGTTGTAGCGCTCCACCGTGGCCAGGAACGTGGCCTTCTGGTCGGCGTCGAACTCCATCATGTCGGCGAGCGCCTCTAAGGTGTCGGCCTTCTTCAGCGTGCCGGCCTCCAGGCGCGGATTCAGCCAGAACTCGTCCAGGTGCTCCTTGGACATGGCCTCGCAGTCGTACACATCAGCGTTGAAGGCGGTGCCGGAGGGCGCCGGGTACAAGCGAGAGCAGCCGCAGGTGTCGAACTGGGCGATGTCGTCCCAGTAGTTGCCGTCCCAGACGATCCAGCTGTAGTGCTTCGGCTGGTTCGCGCCGGCGGCGTAGCTCATGGGATAGCACTGATCCTCGTTCATGAAGCGCTCGCCGTTCACGTTCACGTGCAGGAAGGGCTGGCTGCCGGGCAGGAAGATGTCGCCGCCCATGCGGTCCTCGTTGAACTCGAAGCCGTCGGGCAGAATGGCGCGGTTCCAGATCATGCAGGCGCCGCCGGCCTCAAGCTCGGCGCCGGCCCACAGCGCCATGCGGATGCCGTCGCCGGTCTCGGTCACCGAATCGCGCAGGGCGCACCAGGCCGAGTTGCCGGGAGCCAGATCGGCCAGCATCTCGTTGTTGGCGCCGTAGCCGCCGGTGCAGATGATGACGCCCTTGGCGGCGTTCACCTGGACAAAGCCCTCCTTGCCCTCGGCCACCACGCCGGTCACGCGGCCGGCCTCGTCGATGAGGAGCTGCTGTGCGGGCGTTTCGAAGCGGATCTCGCCGCCGAGATCGGTGGTGAACACATCGGCCATGACTTCGAGGTGCGTGTAGGAAGTGTAGTTCGGGCCGTCCGGATTGTACTCATCGAGGCAGGGGTTGTAGCACATGGCCGGATAGTAGGCATGCGGGTCGTCGGGGCAGTGCCACTCGAAGGGGAAGAGCATGCCCTTGGGGCCCAGCGTGTCGGCCATCCACTCGATCATCTCACCGGACTTCTCGGCCCAGGTCTTGTACATGAGCATGTTCGCGTCGCCGGCCTGGGTCTGGTTGGCGTGGTTCAAAAGCGTCGGCACGTCTTCCTGATGGTCGGGGGCCAGTTTGGAATTCAGAGCGCCGATGGCCTCGCGGGCGGCGGCGATGGCGCCGGCCTTCTCCAGCACGACCACCTTCGCGCCGTTCTGGGCGGCGGTGGTGGCGGCCACAAGGCCCCCGTTGCCCGCGCCCACAACCACGATGTCGGCGTCAACGGTTTCCACGAATTCCGTGGGCATCTCCGGCTTGTCGCGCCAGCTTGTCGCGGCCGCAGCACCGGTGTCGGCGGTCTTCGTGCCGCCCTCGGCCGCGGGGGGTCGGCGCGCAGCCCGCAAGGCCCATGGCGGCCAGGGCACCGGCCGCGGCGGCACCGGTCAGAAATCCACGACGGGAAAGATTGGTTTCCATTGCATCCTCCTAAAGACGGTTCGCGCCCGGCCCTCCCTTACGTGAACCGGTACGCATCCGGCCCTCCCATAAGCGAACCGAACGGGACGTATCTTAAACAGGATGCAGCAGGCCGCACATCGCCCGCATTCGGGTATTCACCCACTGACTACCTGGGAAAATGCGAAATATACCCGAGAATGGGTGAGAAGGTTTCGACTCGAAACGCACGACGGGCGAAGGGGTTGCGCTTCCTGCGCCGCCCCTTCGCCCGTTGCTACGCGACCCTCGTCGCGCAATGGCAATGCGATGGTTATTTCAGCAGCATCCCCGAAGCCACTTCATCGGCAACCTTGTCGCCTTCAAGCGAACGCAAAATTTGGATGCCGAAGGACAGCGCCGTGCCGGGGCCCGTGGCAGTGATAAGGTTTCCATCGACGAAGACGTCCTTGCCCGCCTGGTAGATGTCGGCCGGCCAGCCTTCCTCGCAGCCCGGGTAGCACACGGCCTTGCGCCCGGTGAGCAGCCCCGCGTTGGCGAGCACCATGGGCCCGGCGCAGATGGCGGCCACGTACTCGCCGGCTTCCATGCGGCGCGTGAGCTCGGCCACGACACGTTGGCTCTTGCCCAGGTTGTCAACGCCCACCGAGCCGCCGGGCACGATGGCAATATCGAACTGCGTCAGATCGAGGGTGGAAAGCGGCGCATCGGCCTGAAGCGTCACCGCTTGGGCCGCCCGCACGGTCAGATCGTCGGACACGGCAGCGAGCACCACGTCCACCCCGCCGCGCCGAAGCGCGTCCACCGGGGCCACCACCTCCACGGGCTCGCACCCGTTCGCCACAAACACCACTGCCGATTTCGCCATAATTTGTCCTTTCAAGAGAGCCTTCCAGCACCCCGCAATGAGCGCCTCTGTCCAGCGCCCCATTGTAGTTCAACCCGCAAGCCCTCGACAACATCGAGACCTACCTTACCGCAAAAGGGTATTCGCTATGCTAGCTTTGAAAGACGATCTCACCCTCTACCACGGCAGTTACGCTTCCATCGAATGCCTTACGTTCGAGGGGAGCGAGCCCTATGGGATTTGACGAAGAGGCCGTGACCGACGAGCAGCGCGAAGCGTGCGCCGTTGTGGTGATGCGAACCATGCTGGAAGACTGGTGCGACGACACCGGCGTTCCCTTCGATGATGCACTGGACGCCTTCGCCTCATCGCGCACCTATGAGCTGCTCTTCGACTTCTCCTCCCGCCAATGGGCAGAAGGCCCCGACAACCTTCGCTTCGTGTGGGAGCAGGAGCGGAGGAACGGCTAGCTGATCTGCTCGGCCTCGCCCGGGGCCTCTCTCGCCGAGACGGATGGAGCACCATGGCAATATCTCCCATTACGTCCTGATTTGTGTGGGTTTTGACACTTTTACGTCCTTGTTTTTGTATACTTGTAACGTGCACTGAGCAAGGAGGCTGCCAATGGAACGTTTTCTCATGCGTGATCTCGAAGCATGGCGCGAGAATCCTTGCAGGAAGCCCCTTATCATCAACGGGGCTCGCCAGGTGGGAAAGACGTGGCTCATCAAAGAATTCGGAAGGCGCCATTACAAGAGCGTCGCTTATGTGAATATGGACAACAACTCAGCCATGCGCGAGCTGTTCGACACCGGGTACGACATCGACGTTCTCATCGCCGGCCTCCAGCTGCAAACCGGCGTCACCATCGAGCCCGACTCGACCCTCATCGTGTTCGACAAAGTCCAGGAAAACCCCAAGGCGCTCACGGCCCTCAAGTACTTCGATGAGGATCCGCGTGGTTTCTCGGTCGTAGCCGCTGGCTCTTTGCTGGGAATCCTTCTCCAAAGCGGGACGGGCTTTCCCGTGGGGAAGGTGGAAGCACTCGACCTCTACCCCCTTTCCTTCGAAGAGTTCGCCTTAGCGGCCGAAGGAGAGCAGTTCCTGGCCTCATTGCAGAACCCGAACCCGGCGCTCATCCAGGCCTTCAAATCACGGGCGATCGCCCTTTTGAAAACCTACTATTTCGTCGGGGGGATGCCCGAGGCAGTCAGCGCGTTTCTCGACAGCAGGAGCTACGATGACGCACGGGCCGTTCAGAAGCGGATCCTCGCCGACTACGAGCGCGACTTCTCCAAGCACATCGCCCCCCGCGAGGCCGAACGGGTCTTCGCCGTGTGGGACTCCGTCGTCGCTCACCTATCCCAAGAGAACAAGAAGTTCATCTTCGGCCGCCTCGCGAAGGGCGCCCGGGCGAAGGAGTTCGAGAGCGCCCTCACGTGGCTGAGGCAAGCCGGCCTTATCTACCAGGTGCCGCGCGTATCCAAACCAGGCATCCCCCTCAAGGCCTATCGAGATCCGAGCGCTTTTAAGGTGTTCCTGCTAGACGTGGGCCTGCTCGGCGCTATGAGTGAACTGGACAGCAAGAGTATCATCGAAGGCAACACCCTTTTCGAGGAATTCAAAGGGGCGCTCACCGAGCAGTACGCGTGCCAAGAGCTTATAGCAAGCTGTGGGCTTGTCCCCTATTACTGGTCCGCCGAGAACTCCCGGGGAGAAGTGGACTTCCTCGTGCAGTCGGCCGGTGCCGTCTACGCCATCGAGGTGAAAGCCGAGGAGAACCTGCGCGCCAAGAGCCTGCGCAGCTTCAAGGAGAAGTACCCGGAAATTCAGGCCCGGCGCTTCTCGCTTTCCGACTACCGCGAGCAAGACTGGCTCACCAACGTCCCTCTCTACCTGATGGGGAACACGGGGCTTTGGCTGTAGCGACGAGGCTGCTCTTTAGACCGATATACTCACCAGCTCGTGGTCTTCGATGCCGAAGGGGCGCAGGCGGGCAAGGGCTGCCAGGGCGTCGGAGACCTCGGCGAAGGCGGCGGCTTCGGGGCTGCCCGGAAGAGCGCCGAGACCCCCGGGGATCGTCTCGCCGCAGGCATCGCGCGCCTCCTCGGCCCAGCAGGCGGCCTCGGAGAGCAGCACGGCATCGTTGCGAACGAAGGCGGCCAGGGCCTCGATCATCTGCGGATAGAGCACCGCCGTCTTCGAGCGGCGCGCGCAGCGGGCGAAATCGTCCACCCAGGTGAGCATATGGCCGCGCGCGAAGGCCTCCTCATCGCGCAGGGACGCGGCCAGATCGCCCACGTTCCCCGCGCGCAGCTCCGCCAGGGAGCGCTCGGCCTCATGGGCCATAAAGCCGCACATGGTGGCGATATGGTCATCGGGGATGCGCATGAGGCGCGTAAGTTGAAGCCCGCGCTCGCGAAAGATGGCACGCACGGCCAGAGTGTTCTCCTGGAAGACGGCGGCGTCCTTCGTGCGGTAGGGCGATTCCATCGGCTGGCAGGGCACTTCACCCGGACCGATGAACAGGCGCGTGTACTCGTCGCGGGCCTGCTCGGTCAGCACCGCGCCATCGACGCACTCGCCGAGGTTCTCCAAAAAGCGCCCGAGGCCCTTCATGGAGGGGTCGTCGCCGGCGTACTCCTCCACCACGTCACGCGTGGTCTCCGACAGCACGCATGCCACCATGGCCGCATCCGGCGTACCGCCGAACAGCTTGTGGAACAGCATGTACAGGTAGGCGCGCGACAGAAGCAGCGCCTCCAGGTCGATGGACTCGCGACGCATGTTGACGACATCGGTCATGATGGCTCCCTCCTCTAGCAAAAGGGGCGGCCGCACCGACCGCCCCAGCAGCATTCGCGTTTACAGAACGACCGGGTTGAAGTCCTCGAGCAGGGCCCCGCGGCTGGCGCCGATGAGGATGTTGGGGGTCGTCGTGGCGGCCGGCTCCGTGCAGGGCAGCTCGCTCACCGCATCGGGATGGGCGGCGCGCAAATCGTCCATTTCGCCAAACTCGATGGCGCGCATGGGGCACGCCTCCACGCACACCGGCTCGTGCCCCGCCTCGCGCAGCGCCCGGCAGGTGTCGCACTTCTGGACGATCTTGTCCTCCTCGATGAACTGCGGGGCACCGTAGGGGCACGAGTTCACGCAGGTCTGGCAGCCGATGCAGGCCTCGTCATCGTGCTGCACGGTGCCGTCGTCGTCCTTGTACATGGCGCCCGTGGGGCAATTCGCCACGCAGGCGGGGCTTTCGCAATGGTTGCAGGAGAGGTTCAGGTGGAACATCGCCACCTCCGGGTACGTCCCGCATTCGAAGGTGTCCACCCGGCGCAGGCGGGGGCCCGCCACCTGGATGTCGCGACGGTCCTTGCAGGCCACCTGGCAGGTCTTGCAGCCGATGCAGCTGGCCAGGTCAACGTAAAATCCCAAGCTCATGATTTAAGCCTCCTGTCCGTTGTCGGCACCGGGCACCACATAGGCGGCCGTGCCCTCGGCGTCTATACCCGCGGCCAGAAACGGCCCGCGCTCGAAGTCTTCCACCAACGGCTCGCCGTCGTACTTCTCAATCTCGATGAGCAGGCTGTTGTACCCGTCCACCTGGGGGAAGTAGTTCGACTGCAGGCCGTCGGAGAGCATCTGCTCGCTCCCGCCGCGGTCGATGATGTTCTCGGGGTCGGACTCGTCGAACACCGAGTGCACGCCGTGGGGAATGCCCACCACGCCGGGCATGTAGCCCTGCATGGGCTGGGCGATTCTCAGCATGCTGCCGAAGTCGTTGAAGCAGCGCACCGTGTCGCCGGCTTTGATGCCGCGGGCCTCGGCGTCTTCCACGCTCATGAACACTGGGTTGCGGAAGGCCTCCTGGGTCCAGGTCATGTTGTCGTAGCAGGTGTGGGCGCGGCGCATGTAGTGCGGCGTGTAGGCCTGCAGCGGGTAAGCGCCCTTCTCCTTGGCCTCCCAGTTGGCAAACGTCTCCTGGTAGCCGCGGCGCGGCACGAAGTAGTTCGCGTAGGGCTTGATGGGCGTATCGTTCAGACCGATGCGGTTCACGTTGTCGGCCTTGTACTGGCAGTAGATCTCCAGTTTGCCCGACACCGACGGGCGCGGCCAGGCCGGGTCGGCCACGACGACCGACTCGCCGTCCTCGCCGATTCCCAGCTTGTCGTCGCGGTAGCCCACGTAGTTGCGCGGATCGCCCTCCGAGCGCTCAACCACATAGCTTCCGTCGGCCATGAACTGGTCGAAGGCGACCTTGCCCTCCTGGGCCGGGTAGCTCGCGTGGTACTTCTCGTTGTCGGCCTCGGTCCAGGTGATGACCGGCTCCCACTTCGTCGCGTCCTCATTCAGCACGCGCATGCCGAGGAAGTAGCCAAGCCACTGGTCGTAGTTGCTCTTCGGGTAGGCGTCGTCGGGGTTATACCCCATGCGCTCGATGATCTCGCGGAAGACGCGCTTCTCCTCGCGGGCCTCGTACATCGGCTTCACCAGGGGCTTCCAAGCAAGCAGGGCGTCCTTGCGCTGCTTCTGGCCGTTGCCGTCGCCAAACGGGCTCGGCCAGGACAGCTCGCCCCAAGACTCGTCGTCGTTGCCCTCCCAGTGGGTGCACACCGGCAGGATGATGTCGGCGAACTGGGCCGTGAGCGAGAACTTGATCTCGAAGGACACGCAAGTGTCGGCCGCGCGCATGACCTTGATGGCCGTGGCGAGGTTGCCGCGCGTCTGCATGAAGTTCGAGTTTGTCTGCACAAGTATGCGCGGGTTCACCGGCATCTCGCGGGCCTCGTGGTAGACCGGCGTGTTGGCGCGCAGCTTCGTCGGGTCGCCCACCACGTCGCTGGAGCCAAGGTCGTAGGGGCCCTCCGAGGAGGACAGGTACTTGCCGTCGGCAAGCGAGCTCCACCAGGAATTGCCCTCGATGTTGCGGTTGGGGCCCGTGGCGGCGGGGCTGCCCACCAGGTTGTCCACATAGCCGTAGTCGCCGCCGACGTGCTGGATGAGCCGGTAGCCCGAGTCGCCCGCATCCCACGTGTAGATGGCCGCCGAACCATGGCCGCTCTTGCCGAAGTGCCCGCCCAAGGCCGACACCGTCATGAAGGCCTGGGAGAGGTTCTCGGCGCCCAGGTAGCGAGAGGCGGCGTAGCTGTGCAGGAACATGACGGCGTTGTTCTTGCCGGCCATCTCGGCGTACCAGGTAATGTCCTCAACCGGCGTGCCGCAGATCTCCGTCGCCCATTCCGGCGTCTTTGGCGTGTTGTCGTAGGCGCCCAGCAGATAGTCGCGGAAGTTCTCGTCGGTGGTGGCGTCGGCGGGCATGGTCTCCGGCGTGAAGCCCACGGTGCGCTCGTTCACGAAGTCCCAATCGATGATGTCGCCGCGCTCCTCGTCGAGCCGCACCATCTCGTAGGCCACAGCCAGCAGGAAGGCCGTGTCGGTGCCGGGGCGCACGCGGATCCAGCGGGCGTCCATGGCGGCGGCGGTGGCGTTGTAGTCGGGGCCGACGAACACGAAGTTGACCCCCGCTTTCTGGGCGTTCTTCAGCCAGTACATGGAGGAGTGCTGCGACCAGGCCGGATTACAGCCGTACAGCACGATGGTGTCGGCGTTGGGCAGATCGTACTTATCGGGCGCCATCATGAGGTCGGGGTGGTCGCCGTGGGAGTACATGCCCAGTGCTTCCGTTTGGAAGGCCCAGCAGCCGAAGGACTCGCACTCGGTGTTGTACACCGCGCCGCCAATGACCGGGAACATGGCGGAGCCGGGGGCCCAGCGCCAGCCGTTGCAGATGACGGCGTCCTGGCCGTACTGCGCGTAGACGCGCTTCAGCTCGTCGGTCACGTAGGTCAGCGCCTCGTCCCAGCTGATGCGCTCCCACTCGTCCTTGCCGCGCAGCTCGCCGTGGGCGGCCTCGCCGCCACCGGGCTGCCAGCTCTTGCGCTTCATGGGGTACTTGATGCGGTCGGCGTTGTACACCTGCTGGCGCAGCGAGCGCCCGCGCAGGCAGCCGCGCTGCTGGGGACAGTCGAAGCTGTCGGCATGGGAGTCGTCGGTCTTCTGGCGCACCACGACGCCGTCCACCACATACCCCATGTTCAGGCACATCTGGTTGCAGTTCTGGTGGCAGTGGATGGGCATCCACTCGCCGCGCCCCTCGATGATGGCGGCATCGCTGGCCACCTGATGGGTCGTCGCATTGGCACTGCCGCCGGTCTCGGCCATGTCGGTGGCCGTGCTCGGCGCGCAGCCGGCAAGCCCGGCCGCCGCCGTGGCGGCCGCAGCGGCGGCGGAC
The DNA here is from genome assembly GCF_009755265.1 of Adlercreutzia rubneri. Taxonomy (NCBI): domain Bacteria; kingdom Bacillati; phylum Actinomycetota; class Coriobacteriia; order Eggerthellales; family Eggerthellaceae; genus Adlercreutzia; species Adlercreutzia rubneri. The sequence goes on from NZ_WPOO01000003.1 coordinate 129,555, forward strand.
GCCTTCAAGAAATCGCGACGCTTCATGCCCTTGTCCAACAGAGCCATGAACATCACCCTCCTCTTCTCGTGTCTTTTCTGACAACCCGAATCTTACGGAGGGCGCCCCTTCCATAGGTAATGCTTATATTGTAATCTTGTAAATGCTTGAAAGGCATGTTCGCGCTACACGTCCTTGCCGATCGAAGGAAACAGACCAGGCAGAGAAGAGCGTCGCGCGAACCGGGGAATCGAAGGGGGAACCATGGAACTGAGAACGCTCCGCTATTTCGTCACCGTCGTCCGCGAGGGATCCATCACGGCGGCGGCCAAGTCGCTGCATGTCACCCAGCCGACGCTCTCGCGCCAGCTGGCCGCTTTGGAAGACGAGCTGGGACACCTTCTGTACCAGCGCAACCGCAAGGGTATCGAGCTCACCGAGCAGGGCGTCATCCTGCGCCGCTACGCCGAATCCATCCTCGCTTTGGCCGATAAGGCCGAGGAGGAAATCGCCCTTCCCACCCACTCCATCGCCGGCAAGGTGCACATCGCCGCCGGCGAAACCCAGGCCATGGAGCTTATCGCCGAGGCCATGAAGCGCACGAGCGCCGCCTACCCCGGCATCACTTTCGAGCTGTACAGCGGCACCTCGGCCGACCTCATGGACAACTTCGTGCGCGGCTTCTACGATTTCCTTCTGGAATGCGAGTTGCGCAGCCATGTGGACATGCACACCTTGCGCCTACCCCACACCGACACGTGGGGTCTCCTTGTCCGCCGCGACAACCCCCTGGCAGCAAAGGCGGCCGTCATGCCCGAGGACCTGCTGGACCAGCCGCTCATCAGCTCGCGCCAAGGCGTGAAGGTGGGCGTGCTCGGCCAATGGCTGGGAGACTTGGCCGACGAGATGGACGTGCGCGCCACCTACAACCTGCCACTGAACGCCAAGTTCCTCGTGCGGCAGGGCATCGGTAGCGCGTTCACCTATCGCGGCCTGTTCGAGGCCAACGAGCTGAGCGACTTGGCTTTCGTACCGCTGTCCCCCACTTTGGAATCCACCCAGGGCCTCGTCTGGCGCAAGACCCTCCCCACCCGCCAAGCCCAAGCTTTTTTGGATACGTTGAAGGGCCTCTGCGCCGAGCGCGATTTCGAAAATCCGCCGGCAGATGCCAGTTGAGGGCAGAAATGGCGCGACGCACCTTCCCAACGCCGGCCATTTCAAGGTTGAACTGGCATTTTCAACCATTTCGGCCCTGAACTGGCACCTTCCATCGGCCATTTCTGCGTCGAAGTGGCATTAGCCCGCCCGAATGCTGAAGACTCCGAAGTTCGCCGGCTCGTTTAGCAGCCGAAGAGCTCCTCCGTCTTTTCCATGCGCTCGATGATCGGCACGTCGAAGGGGCAGCGGGGCTCGCAGTCGCCGCAAGCGATGCAGGCGCCGGCCGTGACGTCCATGGCCTTGTAGTGGGCCGCCACCGAGGCGGGCACCTCGCCCGCCATCTCGGCCAAGTCGGCGAACTTGTTGGAAAGCGCGATGTTGATGCCCACCGCACACGGCGCGCAGTGCCCGCAGTAGGTGCACTGGCCCAGGTAGGCGTGCTTGGGCGCGGCGGCGAGCACGCTCGCGTAGTCGCGCTCGGCGGCCGTGGCATCCCCGTAGGCGAGCGCTTCCTCCAGCTGCTCCACGGTTTCCACGCCCACCATGACACTTGCCACGGCCGGGCGAGTCAGCGCGTAGTGGATGCACTGCACGGGCGTGAGCGCCACGCCGAAGGGCGATGCGTCGGCGGAAAGCAGCCGGCCGCCCGCATAGCCCTTCATCACCGTGAGGGCCGTCTCCGTCTGCTCGGCCTTAGCGTACAGGCGGGCGCGCACCGGTTCGATGCCGTCGCCGGCCACGTTCTCGTAGTCGCCGAACAGGTCGTTGATGTCCTCGGAGGCCGGCAGCATGTCGAAGGCCGGGTTCAGCGAGAACATGACGACCTCAATCTCCGGCTCGTCGCAGGCGAGCAGCGCCACCTCCGGGTTGTGGGTGGAAAGGCCTACGTGCCCGATCTTGCCAGCGGCCAAAAGCTCGCGCACGTAGGCGATGAAGGGGCCGTTCATGATGGCACGGAACTCGTCGCAGGCGTCCACGTAGTGGATCATGCCCAGCTCCACGTGGTCGGTGTGCAGGCGCGCGAGCAAATCCTCGAAGGCCGGGCGCACCTGATCCAGCTCGCGGGTGCGCACGTACTGGCCGTCCTGCCAGGTACTGCCGATGTGCCCCTGGATGATCCACTGATCGCGCGTCGGCTCAAGCGCCTCGCCGAGGGCCGAGCGCACCGCCGGGTCGCTCATCCAGCAGTCCACGATGTTCACGCCGGCCGCCGCGCCCCGGGCGGCCATGGCGTTCACCTCGGCCTGCTCCATCTTGCCGATCCACTCGGCCCCGAACCCGATGACGCTCGCGCGAAGGCCCGTACGGCCCAGCTTCCGATATTCCATAGAGCACCTCTCTTCTTCGCAAACCTGTCGTTCCCCGCTGTTGCGTATTAAATCACTTAGAGTAAGCTCCAAGTAAATGGAACTCCGTGAAACCCTTCTGCATTCTCGGCCGTTGACGTCGCGTTGATGCGGCGCGGGCGTACACTGGCGGCGTCAGCGACCTGCGCTGCGACAGGTCCCCCAAGCGCTGAAGGAGGCGCCCATGCTGAACCATTTCTGCAAGAAACCGCTCTGGGAATGCACGCAAACCCTGGCCGCCGTGGCCCAGGGCCGTACCCCCGCCGACACCGTGATCACAGGCGCGCGGCTCGTGAACGTGTGCACGGCCGAAGTGCAAGACGGCATCGACGTGGCCATTGCCGAGGGACGCATCGCCTACGTGGGGCAAAGCGCCGCCCACTGCATCGGCGAGAGCACCCGGGTCATCGATGCCGCCGGGCAGGTGATCGCCCCGGTTTCCTGGACGGTCACATCCATGTGGAGTCATCGATGATCGGCGCCGGCGAATACGCCCGCGCCGTCGTGCCCCACGGCACCGTGGGCATCTACTGGGATCCCCACGAGGTGTGCAACGTGCTCGGCCTTCCCGGCGTGCAAGTGATGATGGAAGACGCCGCGCGCACACCGCTGAAGGCCATGGTGACCACGCCTTCCTGCGTGCCGGCCGTACCCGGCTTCGAGGACACCGGCGCGGCCGTCGGGCCCGTCGAGATAGCCGAGTCCATGACCTGGGACGGCGTAGTGGGCCTCGGCGAGATGATGAACTTCCCCGGCGTGCTGGCCGGCACCGATCACGCCCACGGAGAGCTAGCCGCGACCCTTTCCGCCGACAAGGTGGTCACGGGCCACTACTCCATCCCCGAGACCGATCAGGGGCTGAACGCGTACGTCGCCAGCGGCGTGCGTTGCTGCCACGAGTCGACCCGCGCCGAGGACGCGCTCGCAAAGATGCGCCTCGGGCAGTACGCCCAACTGCGCTACGGCTCGGCGTGGCTCGATCTGCCGAACCTGGCCGCCGCCATCACCGAGACCGGCATCGACACGCGCTTCGCGAACCTCATCTCCGACGACACGCACCCGCACACGCTCGTCGCCAACGGGCACCTCGACTACATCCTGCGCAAGGCCGTGAAATGCGGCATCGACGTAGTGACCGCCATCCAGATGATGACCATCAACACCGCCACCTGCTTCCGTATGGACAACGAGCTGGGCTCTATCACCCCGGGCAAGTGCGCCGACATCGTGTTTTTGGACAACCTGGAGGATCTGAACGTCACCCGCGTGCTCATCGACGGCGACATCGTCGCCGAGAACGACGCGTGCACGTTCGATCTCGCGCCCTTCGCCTACCCGGCCTGGGTGACCCATTCCATGCGCTTAGGGCGTGCCATCACCCCCGAAACGTTCCGCGTGGCGGCGCCGGCTGGCGCAGATGAGGGCGATGCGGTGACCGTGCGCGTCATCGAGGTGCTGCCGGGCTCGGTTCCCGACCGCGAGGCTCGCGCCGCGCTCACCGTAACGGACGGAGCCCTGGAAAGCGACCTTGGCCAGGACGTGCTGAAGACCTTCGTGTTCGAGCGCCATCACGAGACGGGCACTTTCGGCGTCGGCTTCACCAAGGGCTTCGGCATCAAGCGGGGCGCCATGGCCTCCACCGTGGCCCATGACGCCCACAACCTGCTCGTGGTGGGCACCAACGATGCGGACATGGCGCTGGCGGCCAACACGCTGGCCGAGGTGGGCGGCGGCATGGTCGTGGTGGCCGACGGCAAGGTGCTGGGGCTCGTAGAGCTGCCGATCGCCGGCCTCATGAACGACCTGGACGCCCTCGCCATGAGCGAGAAAGTGCATCATTTGGAAGAGACCTGGGCGCAGATCGGCTGCACCATGCCCTCCCCCTTCATGACCATGGCGCTCATCCCACTCGCCTGCCTGCCCGAGCTGCGCCTCACCAACCGAGGGCTCGTGGACTGTACCACCTTCCAGTTCGTCGATCTGGTGGTGGGCGAAGACTAGTCACTTTAAGCAGCACCACACGAAGATATCGTGGCGGGCGCCCTCATACCATGGGTGCCCGCCACAACGCAAGCGCTTTAGAGCGTATCCGTATCCAGCACCACCGTAAAGGGGCCGTGGTTCACGAGCGCCACGTCCATCATGGCGCCGAACTCGCCCGTCGCCACCGCGAAGCCGTCGATGCGGGCCAGCTCGGCGAAGCGCTCGTAAAGCCGCCGGGCCATGGCCGGATCGGCCGCGTCCGTGAACGAGGGGCGATTTCCTTTGCGGCAATTCGCATACAGGGTGAACTGGCTCACCACGAGCACTTCCCCGCCCACATCGGCCAGGCTCAGGTTCGTTTTTCCCTGCTCATCCTCAAATACGCGCATCTTTGCGATCTTGCGCCACAGTCGCACCGCCTCGGCCTCGGTGTCGCCATGCCCCACCCCCAGCAGAATGGCGTAGCCCTTTCCGATAGCGCCAACCGTCCGCCCTCCAACCGTAACCGCAGCCTCACTCACACATTGCACTACCGCTCGCATCGCCGCCCCTTTCCCCGAACGCAGCCGCTCGTGCCCGCACTCGCTCATCTGCGTCGCCATCGAAAAAATGCATGGACATTCTATCGCTTCAGCGCTCCTTTGCCGATGGTTGGCCGATGACTGTTGAAGCGCGTCGTGGGCGGTGGTATGTTCAAGAAGCAATCATACCGACGAAGGACAGATCCTGTGATCATTGGAATTACGACGACGCTGAACGAGGCCGACGGCTTCCAGCGTGTGAATGTGGAATACATCAACCGTGTGGCGGCCACGGGAGCCGTGCCTATCCTCCTCACCCCTATCGCCGGGGGAGCCGAGGCAAACCGAGAGCACGCCCGCCGCGTCATCGATTTGGTGGACGGCCTGCTCATCACCGGAGGAGGTGACGTGCATCCGCGCTACTACGTGCCCGACCCGGCCAAGAACCGCGATGCGCTGGGCCTGGACGATCTCGCAGCCATGGGCTGCGGCTCCTCCTCCCATTGTCGCTCCACGGGAGCAAAAGTTCCCTTCTGCGGCCATTACGTGCCCGACCGCACCTTCGAGGAGGCCATGGATGGCACCTCGACCACAGAAACTGTGGAGTCCCTGGACGGTCGCGACGTGCTGTCCGCCACGGGGCGGCCGCCCATCCCCTGCCTAGACGGCCTGCTCGCGGTCTGCGAGGATCGCGACGGCTTCGAGCTGGAACTCGCCCGTCTCGCCCACGAACGCAGCCTGCCCACCCTAGGGATCTGCCGCGGCATGCAGGTCATGAACGTGGCCCTCGGCGGCAGTCTTTACCGCGATCTGTACAACTGCGGCGTCACCGAGGCGCAGCATCGGCAGAACCCGCCCTATTACGGCATATCCCACCAGGTCACCATCGCTAAGGGCAGCTTGCTAGAATCGGTGGTGAGCCCGTCGGGGGATTTCGAGGTGAACTCCATGCATCACCAGGGCGTCGACCACGTGGCCCCCGGCCTGCTCGTCGCAGCTCGTTCCGAAGATCGGGTGGTGGAAGCCGTGGAAGATCCCGCGAAACCCTTCTTCCTGGGCGTTCAGTGGCATCCGGAGTACCTCGACCACCATCACGGCCTGTTCAACGCTTTGGCCGCCGCGGCGAATAGTTTCAGGGAAGAGGGAGATGCCGTGCGCTAGCGCTCGAGGGCTCAAAAGGCCGCACCTGCTCATTCGCCCCTCAACGACAGCCTAGAAGAGCACTTCGCCGCAAATTGGACAAAATAGCCTCCGAGTGAGTCCCAGCGCACCATTTTCTCCATACGAACTATCACGTTTCGTTATCAAAAAGCGATGTTGACAGCAAATTCGGTCCCTTTTGGCCCAAGATTATCATCCGAACCGCTCACTCGAAGGTATTTTTGTCCATTTTTTGACTTTCTGCTCACGAGGCACGAACTATGACCGTCCTAGATGCAAGTACCCAGCCCTTTCTCTTTCCCGAGCCGTTGCGCGAGGGGGTCATCCTCGCGCGGCCGAACCGGTTCATCATGGACGTCGACTTCGGCGACGGCGCGCCCGTGCGCTGCCACTGCCCGGCGGTATCGCGCATCGGCGGGCTTGACCTGGCGGGACGCCCGTGCCTCGTGTCCGACTCCCACAATGCCAAGCGCAAGATGCCGCTCACCGTGGAGGCCTACTCGCTGCAGCGGCCCGACGACCCCGACAAGCGCTGGATCGGCATCAACCAGAATGCCTCGAACCGCTATGTGGAGCATTTCCTGCGCGGGGGCGCTTTTGCGGCCATCACCGATCCCGTACACGACGTACGCCGCGAGGTGCCCTTGGGCGACTCGCGCCTCGATTTCCTGGTGAATGGCGACTTGTATCTGGAGGTGAAAACGCCGCTCGTGCAGATGCAGACGGAAATCCCTCCTTACGTGCCGCGCCTGCCCGAGACGCCCTTTTCTTCCACCGAGCGCGCCCTGCGGCATCTGCGCGAGCTGGCCGCCTCGCTGGCCAATCACGAGCGGGCCGCCGTCCTCTACTGCCTCTACTACGACAACTTCGGATTCCGCTTCTTCCACGGCACCACCTATGAGGAGGTGCTCGCCACCGTCGATACCTGTCGATCCGCTGGCGTGGAGCTGTGGCAGGCCGATTTCGAGGTGACCCCCGAGGGCATCGCCCTTGCGCGCTGCTACGAACTGGAAGAGTGGTAGCGCGGCGGCCGACGTTCCCGATCGAGCGCCGCGGCATCCGAGCGAACGTCGGCAACCAACCGGCGCGGGCGGTCGGATGCGCCTCCTCGGCCCACCGGGCGCGCGGTCGTATGGCCGGATGCGCCTACTCGGTTCTCCCGACAGCGCCCTCCGAGCGCGCCGCCGTATGATCGGGCACGTACCCGCGATCGTCCGGCACGAAGAAGATGAACACGAGCGAGCTTATCAGAAGGAAGAACGGATAGAACAGAAACGGCATGATCTGGAAAGCCGACACCTGAAAGCCCAGCTCCGTGCAGGCCGAGATGGCCACGAGCATCTGAGCGCCATAGGGGATGACTCCCTGGAACACGCAGGAGAACGTGTCCAGGATGGAGGCCGTCTTGCGCCTTGAGACGTTGTAGGTCTCGGCCATCTCGTGGGCGATGGGGTTCGCCATCACGATGGCCACGGTGTTGTTAGCGGTGGCGATGTCCATGGCGCCCACGAGCAGCCCCATGCCGAGCTGGCCGCCCTTCCGGCTGCGGAACAGGCGCTTGATGCCGTTCAACAGAGCCACAAAGCCGCCGTTCTCGCGAATGAGCGCGCAGATGGCGCTCACGAGCACCGCCACCATAGTCGTCTCGAACATGCCGGCGGCGCCGGTGCCCATGTTGCCGAGCAGATCGGTAGCAGCCACGGCGCCTTCGGCCACCACAATGATAGAGCCGGACAGAATGCCGAGCAAAAGCACGATGAACACGTTGATGCCCACAATGCCGCCCACAAGAACGATGAGGTACGGGATGAGCTCCAGCAGGTTGTAATCGTTTTGCACCGTACCGGAGATGTCGGTGCCCAGCGACAGCACCAGAATGATCACCAGCGTCACCAGCGCCGCCGGCAAAGCGATCTTGAAGTTCTCCCGGAACTTGTCTTTCATTTGGCAACCTTGTCCCTGGCAGGCGGCAATGGTGGTGTCGGAGATGAACGACAGGTTGTCGCCGAACATGGCACCGCCCATGACCGAGGCCACACACAGCGGCAGGCTGAACCCCGAGGCCGCCGCCACCGCCACGGCGATAGGCGTGATGAGCGTGATGGTGCCCACCGACGTGCCCATCGAAAGCGATACGAAGCAGCTCACCACGAACAGCACGGCCACGGAATACTCGGCGGGAATGACCGACAGCATGAGGTAGGCCACCGACTCGGCGGAATCGCGTCCCACCGTGCCCACGAACACGCCGGCCGCCATGAAGATAAGGATCATGGTGACGATGGTCTTGTCCCCGATGCCTCGGCCCATGACGACGAGCTTGTCGTCAAAGGAAAGGCTGCGATTCTGGAAGCACGCCACCAGAAGTGCCACCAAAAAGATCACCACAATGGGGATATTGTAGAACCCCATGGAGATGCCCATGCCGTACTCGAACAGGATGCCGAGCCCCAGATACAGCACGAGGAACACCCCGATGGGCAGAAGCGCCGCCACATTTCCCTTTTTCACGTTGAACCCTAACTCTCTTAAGCGCATCCCTGCGCGTTTGAGGCCGCGCCCGGCACGGCGGACTCGCAGAACTCCGATTCGCCCACGACCCGCCTTCCGCACCAACGGCTCCTTGTTTCAGTAAGCGCCTATACTACACCACGGGAACCGCTGCCGATGCGTCATCTTCGATACGCGGGTCTTACTTATAATAGATGGCGAACGATCGCGCCGTCAGAACGGACACCCCATGACCGATACCGCCAAGAACTCCGCCGCTGCCGAAGAGGGCGTCTACGAGACGCCCGAGGACATCGCCGCCGAAGCTGCGAAACCCGCCGAGCGCGCCGCCCGCACCGACGCAGATAGCCCCATCGCACCCGTGGACCCCTTCGAGCCCGGCTCGCTGGGGTGGCTCCTCCCCTGGGCGGAAACCGGCGAGGGCGACGTGCTCACGCCCGACGAGGCGCTGGAAGTGTTTTTGGAATGGGTGGACGCCCGCGGCATGGAGCTGTGGCCCCACCAAGAGGACGCCCTCATGGACTTAGCCGTCGGCGACTCGGTGATTCTGGGCACGCCCACCGGCTCCGGCAAGTCCATGGTGGCTCTGGGCCTGTGCTTCATGGCTGTCGCCACGGGGCGCGTCGCCTACTACACCGCCCCCATCAAGGCCCTCGTGTCCGAGAAGTTCTTCGATATGGTGGACATCCTCGGCCGCGAGAACGTGGGCATGATCACGGGAGACACCACCATCAACACCGAGGCCCCGGTCATCTGCTGCACGGCGGAGATCCTCGCGAACCAGGCCCTGCGCGAGGGCCCTGCGTCGAAGGTGGCCTGCGTGGTGATGGACGAGTTCCACTTCTACGCCGACCCCGACCGCGGCTGGGCCTGGCAGGTGCCGCTGCTCACGCTGCCGAACGCGCAGTTTTTGCTGATGAGCGCCACGTTGGGCGATGTGACCGACATCGCGAGCGCGCTAGAGGAGCGCACCGGGCGCCCCGTCGACCTGGTGACCGACGCGCCGCGCCCCGTGCCGTTGTCCTACGACTACACCTTCGAGACTTTGGAAGCCACCGTCGAGTTGGGCCTGCGCGCCGGCGAGGCGCCGATGTACATCGTGCACTTCTCCCAGGACGAGGCGCTGAAGAACGCACGGGCGCTGGCCAGCTACGGCGTGTCGGACAAGGCCCAGCGCGAGGCGATCAAACAGGCCATGAAGGGCACGAAGTTCACGACCCCCTTCGGCAAGATTCTGCAACGGCTGCTGGCCGCCGGCGTGGGCGTGCACCATGCGGGGATGCTGCCGCGCTACCGGCTGTTGGTGGAGCGCCTCGCCCAGCAGGGGCTCTTGCCGGTCATCTGCGGCACCGACACGCTCGGTGTCGGCATCAACGTGCCCATCCACACCGTGGTGCTCACGCAGCTCACCAAGTTCGACGGCACCAAGATGCGCCGCTTGCGTTCGCGCGAGTTCCACCAGATCGTGGGCCGGGCGGGGCGGGCCGGGTTCGACACCGAGGGCATGGTGGTGGCGCTCGCCCCCGAGCACGAGATCGAGAACCACAAGGCAATGCTCAAGGCCGGCGACGACCCGAAGAAGCAGCGCCGCGTGAAGAAGAAGCAGCCGCCGGAGGGCTTCGTCAGCTGGAACAAGCAGACTTTCGAGCACCTCATCGAGAAGCCTCCGGAGAAGCTCACGCCGCGCATGCGCATCACCCACTCCATGGTGCTGTCGGTGGTGAGCCGCGGGGGCGACGCCTGGGCGAACGTGCACGAGCTCATCGCCGACTCGGCCCAGACCCCCGAGGAGAAGATCAAGCTGAACGCGCGGGCCGACGAGATATTCGCCACGCTTTTGGAAGCGGGCGTGGTGGTGCGCGGCGAGGACGCCGAGGGCCGGCCTTCCTACGAGCTCACGGTGGAGCTGCCCGAGGACTTCGCCCTTGACCAGCCCCTTTCGCCGTTTCTGCTGGCGGCGCTGGATCTGCTGGATCCAGAGAGCCCCGACTACGCCCTGGATGTCATCTCGCTCGTAGAGGCCACCCTGGAGAACCCGGCGAAGGTGCTGCGAGCCCAGGAGCGCAAGGCCCGCGACGCCGCCATGGCCGAAATGAAAGCCGACGGCGTGGAATACGAGGAACGCCTGGAGCGCCTGGCCGAGATCACCTATCCCAAGCCCTTGGAGGAGCTGCTCGACCGCGCCTTCGAACTGTACTGCCAGGGCGTGCCGTGGGCGCGCGACTACGAGCTTTTGCCCAAGAGCGTGCTGCGCGACATGGTGGAGACGGCGAGCGACTTTAAGACCTACATCGGCCGCTACGGCATCGCGAAGTCGGAGGGGACGCTTTTGCGCTACCTGTCCGACGCCTTCCGCGTGCTCGTGCGCACGCTGCCGCCCGACGCGCTGGACGACCGCCTGCGCGACATCATCGCCTGGCTCGGCTTCATGGTGCGCACCACCGACTCGTCGCTGGTGGATGCGTGGGAGAGCGCCGGCGAGCTGCCCGAAGCGGGCGCACCTCCGCAAGCGGAGGGCGCCGTGGTGGCCGACCGTCACGGCATGGAGGTCATGGTGCGCAACGCATTGTTTGCCCGCGTGCGCCTGGCCGCGCTCGATCGCACCCGCGAGCTGGGCAACCTTGACGAGGAGTGGGGCTTCGGCGAGCGCGCTTGGAACGCGGCCTTGGACGACTACTTCGCCGAGCACAACGAGATCCGCCTCGACGGCGACGCGCGGTCCGCCGCCTACCTGATGATCGACGAGAGCCCGGAGGCTGAAGCGCATCTGTGGCACGTCCGCCAGATCTTCCTGGACGAGGAAGACGCCGGCGACTTCCGCATAGAAGCCGACGTTGATTTGGACGCCACCCAAGAGCAGGGCGAAGTCATCTTCCGCAACTACCGCGTGGGCTTTGTGGAAGACTTGGCGGAGTAGGAAGCTTCTCCGGATTCGGCCCGTCAAGCGACGGGAACAACGGAAGCCCCCGGAGGTCGGGGGCTTCCGAGAGGGAGGGTTTGGCTGCGCGGACGCTCGCGCCCCCTACTTCACCTCGCCGGCGATGTGCATGACGGCGTGGCGGGCATGGGTGATGGTACGGCCGTTGGCGTTGCCGATGAACAACTCGGGGTAGCTGCCCGCGTACATGCTGCCCGAGCAGTTGCCCACGGCGTACAGGCCTTCGATGGGCTTGCGCTCGGTGTTCAGCACGCGCATGTGCTCATCGATGCGCAGGCCGTCCAGCGTGCAGAGCACGTGGCCGCCGAAAAACGCGCCGAAGTACGGGGGCTTCGAGAGGGGCAGCAGATCCTTGGCAGGCTTGCCGAAGTCCTCATCGACCCCCTTGGCCGCCAGCTCGTTGTAGCGCTCCACCGTGGCCGTAAGCCCCGCAGGGTCAACGCGCAGCTTCTCCGCCAGCTCCTCGATGGTATCGGCCTGCTGCACGATGCCGGCCTCCATGGCCGCGCCGATCATCATATCGCAGGCCGGGAACGACAGCCCCTCGCCCGTAGGCACGCCGGCCGCATCCACCGTATCGGACATATTGATGCGCGAGCAGCCGATGGTGTGGAAGGCGACGATCTGGTTCTGATAGTCGCTGTCCCAGATGCTGGCGAGCTTGTACTCGGGCTGCAGCGCGGCCACGTGCAGCGGGTAGTCGTAGGGAGCCGTCTCGCAGCAGACCCGCGCGCCGTCGAGGTTCACCTTGAGGAAGGGCTGGTCGCCGATCCAGCAGGTCATGCCCTGGTAGGGATACCCCAGCTCGGCATCAGGCGCCACGGCGGCGCGAGCGAAGGTCATGAGCGTGGGAATCTCGTCTTTCATGCCGCCGGCCCAAATGCCGGCCTTGATGCCCTCGCCCTCGCATCCCGCCTGGGTCATGGACACGCCGCCGATGGCCGCGGCGTCCGGATTCAGCTCAGCCAGAAGATCGGGGTTAGCCTCATAGCCGCCCGTGGCCAGGATGACGCCCTTGCTAGCGTTAAAGAGCACGCATCCGTCGCCGATCTTCGCATAGGCGCCGGTCACCTTGCCGTTTTCGTCCTGGGCCAGCTGCACAAACGGCGTCTCATAGCGCAAATCAGCGCCCCATTCCTCGGCCTTCTTCAGCATGTAGTCGCCCACCTGGGGCAGAATGCCCTGGGCAGCCGCCGGGTCACCCGATTCGGCCACCGCCGCATCGGCCTTGGCCTGCTCTTCTTCGGTATAGGTGTAGTGGAAGCCGTGATCGGTGGGATACACCGGCCACACGCCGTGGGTACCCTCGTCCACGTCGTATTCGAAATAGGGCGTCGCGCCGAACTCGGCGATGGAGTCGCTGATCCAGTCGAATGTGACGCCGGATTCGGTGGCCCATACACGGGTGACGCGGGGATCGCACCAGCCGTTGGCGTAACGGGTGTGCTCGTTCAGCATCTGGAGCGGATCGACCTCAACCGTGTCGATGCGCGTGCCAATGACGCCGATGTCACTCTTGATGCTGCCGTGACCGGCACCCTTTTCGATGGCAATGACGTTCATGCCCTTCTCAGCTGCCGCGGCCGCGGCCGTGATACCGCCGGCCCCAAGGCCGCACACGAGCACTTCACAATCGACAGTATCGACCACGTCGAAAGTCGCCGGATCGGCGGGACTGCCGTACCAGGCCTCGCCCGTCGTCGCGAGCGTCTCATCAGCGGCGCCTGTCTCCTGCGGCGCCGACGGCGCGCAAGCCGAGAGCGCGCCGGCGAAGGCGGCCGCACCGGCAGCCACCACGCCACCCTTCAAAAAGCTGCGGCGATCCAAGTTTCCCATAGGTTCCCTCCTACGTTCGAGACGCGCGGCGCATGGGGCCGGGAATACGTCCCGCAACGGCCATCCGCATCGCGTCCTGGCGAAAAAGACAGAGGGAACGTACACCCGCATCCCGCGCTTTGTCTGTCGGCCAATGGTATTAAAGAAGAGAAACCCCTGGTAGATTTCGTGCTATTGCGAGCCCTCGGATGACGCGGTGCTCTGGGACACCAGCTCCACAAGCTCGGCATGGGTGCCCACTCCCGCCTTGCGATAGATGCGGTAGCGGTGAGTTTTTACCGTCTGGGGCGCGATGAACAGCCGACTCCCAACTTCCGTAGCGCTCATGCCCATGACGAGCAGCGGCAAAAGCTCGCCTTCCCGCGCCGAGAGGCCCCACTCCCGAGCCACGACGGCGCAGCGCTCATCGAGCGCCCGGGCGAAATCGACGGGCGCGGCGCCGGCGCCCTCCTCCCCTTCTGCAGTCGCCGCGGGTACGCGGTGGCCGCGAAACGCCCCGTAGCCGACAAGGTAGGCGAGAAAGAGTAGGGCGAGACACGGCATCACCTTCTGCACGACAAAGGTGGGCACAGCCGCTTGAACCACCATGAAGAACCCGAAAAGAGCAGCGAAGGCGACGAGATAGACGCAGGCCACCAGCCCTGGATGGCGCAGCGACCGGTCGACGGCCAGGGCGCTCGCCCACAAAAGCGCTAGCAGGAACAGCTCGCTTGCCACGGCGCATGCGAAATAAAGGGGCAGCAGAGCTCCTTCGCTGAAAATATACAGCAAGAGCGAGAGAAGAGCTGGCAGAGCCGCAGCATACACGACGACGTCGGCTCGGCGAATGCGCCGCCAAGCGAGCCAGAGGCAGAGCCATGCGAGGACGGCTGCAAAAGCTCCTACCGCGAAGAACGCCTCATGCCCACGGGTGCCCGGGAAATCGACGGCATTCCACGTAAGGCCGAGGCTCGCGGCGCAGAACAGGCCCTCCCACAGCGCCGGAGCCGCTGCCGTAAGCGCCCGGCCGGCGTCACCGTCGGAGGAATCGTCAGCTTCAGCCCGCCAGCCCTTACGGCAAAACGCCCCCAGCTGAACCGCACCGGTAACCGCCATGACACCGGCCACGGCCATGGTTCCGTAAAGATGCAGCGGGAACAGGCGGTAGGACAGCTCGGAAGCGACGGCAGCCACCGCCAGGCACAACCCAACCGATAGCAGCGTGGCGCCGAATCCGAGCGTGTTGGAGCGAGCGAATCCGAACGCCTGCACCACACAGGCACTCCCGCACAGCGCAGAGACCAGCGGAGGAACGAGCGGCGCACGAACAAGCAGCAGAGCAAGGGAGAGGCACGGCACCGCGAAACCAAAGGCGGACAGAGCCCGCTCAAAGTGATCGGCCTCACGCACAGCCGCAGCGACGCAAATAACGCCGAAGACAGCCATAGCGACGATAGTGACCAGCGCCGAGGGCAATGGCCCTAAGGCCAGCGCGTCACCGGACTGGTAGGACGTGAGCACCTCAGGCCGAAAGATAAACGTCGTCAAGAAGAGAAACGCCCCAAACTGGCAAAGCGAGGCCGCAACAATATCTTTGAGCTTGATTTCTTTCATGTTCCTCCCCTTCCCGCGCCGTCAGTGTACCACACACACAAGGGGCTCCGACTTGGTCGGAGCCCCTCAATGGGGAGGGTACAGTTCGGAATCAATTTAGGCGAAAACAGCGAGCCATAGTGCGCACGACCCGCCGTCGCGCCGCTACGCCCCCAGGGCGCGGTCGGCGGCGAACTGGCCGGCGCGGCGGCCACCGGTGCAGGCGCGGCCGTGGCTGGCACCCGAGATGGTGATGGGGTAATCGCCGAAGAAGAAGCTGCCCGAGCAGTTGCCGGCGGCCCACAGGCCCTCGATGGGATGGGCATCGGCGTCGATGACCTGCTGGTTCTCGTTGATCTTCAGGCCGCCCATGGTCACCAGCAGCGTGGTGCCGGCATGCACGCCGTAGAAGGGAGGCTCCGTCAGCGAACTTAAGCACTGCCTGCGCTTTCCGAAGTCCTCGTCGACCCCGGCGGCGCACAGCTCGTTGTAGCGCTCGATGGACGCCTTGGCCGTCTCCGCGTCGATGCCCTCCATCTTCGCCAGCAAGCCGTCGATAGTGTCGGCCGAAAGAATAGTGCCCTCTTCGATGAACTGCTGGATCTCCTCGGGGTTGTGCAGAGGCGAGCGGAAGTCTTTGCAGACCACCATGCCCATGGCCGGCCCGTCGATCTCCCACTTGCTGTCCCAGAACACCCACTTCATGTGTCGCGGCTGGGCGTTGTGGGCGCGGCAGACGAAAGCGTAGGGCATGTCCTCGTTGCAGAAGCGCTCGCCCAAGTCATTCAGGTACAGCCACGGCTGACGCGTCAGCGGGATGGAGGGCATGTGCTCCAGGCCTTCCACGCCCTCGTCGAAGTACATGGGGCAGTGGGGCGCCTCGTCGATGGCGCCGCCCACCCAGGCGCCCATGCGAATGCCGTCGCCGGTGTTGTGGGGCGGCGTCGAGATGTTGTGGACGTCCTCGGCGTGGCCGGGGATGAAGGCGTCCATCATCTCCTCGTCGTTGCCGTAGCCGCCGGTGGCCATAACGACCGCCTTCGCGTCGATGCGCGTCACGCCGGCTTTGTCTTCGCAGACGACGCCGGCCACCGCTCCGGCCTCGTCCTGCACGAGCTGCAGTGCCTCGGTGTTGAATCGCACATCGACGCCGAGCTCGCCCGCGTAGGCCGTGAACGCCTTGGCCCAGCCGATGGCGAAGGGGGGCTCGTAGCCAGCCTCGCCGCCTTCGGCGATCAGTTCGTCGGTGGGCACGATCTGAAAGGCATCGGTGGCGTAATGCTCGTACCAAGCGTCGGGAATGACTTGCATTTCCATAGGTATGGGCGCGATAGTGATGCCATGGTTCGTCAGCATGTCGGCCGCCCAATCCAGCGCCTCGGCGGAATGATCGACCCACGCCTTCACCACCCGGTAGTCGCCCCGATGATCACCCCAGCGCAGCACCTCCTGCAGCACATCCTGCTTGCGGTCGCGCAGATCGATGCCGGCCTCCAGCTGCAGCTTGCCGCCGATGGCGCCGTAGTCGATGCCGCGGAACTGGCCCGCGCCTGTCTTCTCCAGAAGCACCACCTTTGCGCCCTTTTCAGCCGCCGAGCACGCCGCCGAGAAGCCGGCTATGCCACCGCCGATGACGACGACGTCGGTTTCTTCGGTGGCATCCACTTCGGTGATGGGCTCGGGCGCGGTCTCCCACGTGTAGCCCTCAGGCTCGGCCGGGCCCGTCTCGGCCATGGTCTTGGGCGCGCAGCCCGCAAGCCCGGCCGCAGCCGCGGCAGCAGTGGCAGCGGCCCCCAATCCCAGGAATCCGCGACGGCTCAATTTCATGTTCTCGGTAGTCATGATGTCCCTCCTTTTCGGTTGGTCGATGGTCCCATCATGGCGCCTCACAGCCACGCCGTCTATCGGCATGAAACGAGTATTCCCACGTCAAAGCCATCGGTAAAAAGTGATGATTGACGAGAAAACCCCTGATGTGACACTATGGCACTGGAGGTGGTGGCCATGTTCGCCCGCTGGTGGGACAACTTTCAGGAAAGCTGCGACATACGCTTGGCCGTTGGCTGCGGATGCGCCGTGGCCTGGGTGCTGCTCGTCGCCATCTCGCCGGTGCTCTCCACCGCGTCCACCTTCATCGGAGCCGGCCTCAGTTGGCGCAGCGGCATCGTCGTCGGCGGTGTGCTCGCCTTTGGGCTGGCGGCCATTGCCTGCCGACGTCCGGGAAAACTCTGCGACGTCGAGAGGCGCAGCCCTTCCGTCCCGCCGCTCGCGATGTCCGCCGTGCTGTCGCCCATAGGCGCTATCTTGCACCAGAGCATCGCCGGAGGCATCTTCGCGGTAGTCGCGGGGCTCTGCGTGGGATGCGGCCTTGCGGGCCTCATTTTGGGATGGGCCGCGCCCTTCTCCGCCGTGCGCCTGCGCAAGCGGGTAGTGGCGACCGTAGCCGCCATGTTCGCCGGCGGGGCGCTCTACCTGATTGTCGTGCTGCTCCCCGCCCCGCTCTCCTTCGCCGTCGCGCTCGCGCTCGCACCCACCTCCCTGTTCCTCGCCATGACCATAGACCGCTTCCCCGCTCCAGGCGATGAGACCGATTCTTTCCCGACAATTGGCGGCACGACCGAAACGGGTGCAGAAAACGGCGGCGGCAAAGCCGAAGCCGATACGATCGCCGCGGCCGAAGCCGAAACCCGACCCTGCTCCAGCGCCGGTCATCCCGACCTCACACGGCTCTTCGGCCCCGAGCTCTCGCTGGCCATCGTTGTCTACGGCGCCCTGTTCGTCCTAGCTGGTCACGTGCTTCCCGAGGTCGAACTCGCATGGATGGCCTCGGTACTGCCGGGAATCGCCAACGTGGGCGCCCTCCTCGTCTCGGAAACCGTGCTCACCCTCTATCTGGTGAAGCGCATCCGCATCGAGAGCCCGCGCACCGCCTACCGCCCCGCCACCGCCCTCGTCGCCGTCGGCTTTTTACTTTTACCCTTCGTGGGCGATGCCGGGGCCATTCCTTGCATGGCCGTCGCCTTCGCGGGCTTCGGCTGCTTCCTCGTGTATCTCTGGATCGTCATGGGGAACATGGCCCAGCGCTGGAGCGCGGCACCCATTCCCACCTGCGCCTTCGGCTTCATGCTGCTGTTTTCCGGCATCGTGCTCGGCGAGCTGGCCGCCTGGACCCTCTACCGCGTCCCCCTCAGCTTCGGCTACCCGGCGGCCGTCAGCATCGTCTCGCTGTTCATGCTCGTCGTGCTTGCGTGGAGCATGGCCGACGGCTCCCGCTACGCCCACGAGACCGCCGCGATGGGCGGCGTGCCCTTCTCTGCCCCAGTTTCATCAAGCGCAGGGACGGATTCCGCTTCCGAAGGCAGAGGCGCCGATGCAGCAGCGCGGCTCTATGCGGCCGCCGAGACCTACGGCCTGTCGCCGCGCGAGGTGGAGGTGACGGCGCTCCTTCTGCGGGGGCGCTCCATCCCCTACATCTGCGACGAGCTGTTCATCGCCAAGAGCACCGCGCAGACCCACGTGCGCCACATCTACGCCAAGATGAACATCACCGGCGGCCGCCAAGAGCTCATCGACCGCATAGAGGGCTCCGACTAGTAACAGTACCGGCCATGCCGTCAGCCAAAAGTGTCAGTCGTACAGAGCAGCCTCTGTCCCAAAAGCCGGAGTATCGAGTTTAAATGTACTGGCCCTTCGTTAAATAGTCGCGAATCATGGGCATGTCGAAATCTACGAAGCCCCTTCGCCGCGCCCCGATGATTTCCTGCTCGATAAGACGCGCACGAATCTTTGTCGCATTGTTTTCGCTGATGCCCATGAGACCAGCTATGTCGGAAACACGGTGGGGTCCCTCGCCTTCCGCCATCGCAGTGAGGAACTCCAGCTCTCTTTCGCTCAAGCTGTTCACCGTCGGCTCAAGCACCATGCGATACATATCATCTCGGGCGAAAGCCACAGCCTGTTCCATGTCTTTGAGAGTAATGACCCCTCTCTCGGGATGCTGCCGCCAAGCATGGTAACCAAGAAGCTGTATGAGGAAGGCGTAACCCTCCGAAGCATCAGCAGCCACCTTGAGCGCATCAACGGCGATTCCTCTTCCAGCGCCCTCCACCGTCTCCTTAATGGCGTAAGAGGTATCGGTTGCGGATATCTGATCCATCGAGTGCTTGAACGCCCTGCGGAGAAACGAGGTCGCGTCCACATCGATGAGTGTTGAGACGTTGTGCGGGAGCCCGGCCAAAAGCAGTGCGACGTCCCGACGCTCGCGGACGAAATGCTGGAACGAATCAATGAGAACTGAAAGTTCATCGGATTGCGCCGACACTTCATCGACGGTTATGAGAAGGCCCGTGTCTTTCTCATTGAGTTCGCCGATGGCCTTCGTCATATCCGCACGCCATGTAGAAGGCGCCTCCTCCTTGGTTCGCGTGAACCCCACGCCATGGACATGTATTTCCGAGAGCCATGAGTATGTTTCAGGAGTAAGAAGGTGAGATGCCTTTTGGCGAAGCTGAACGATTATCTCCGAGAGCATTCCGTATCGGTCGGTTACATTGACGCTGACCCACCCCCGCATTTCGGCCCGCTCGGCAACGGCCGTGAGAAGCACCGTCTTGCCCGTTCCGCGAGCGCCCACGAAAATAGTTGCCCTGTTGGGGTCGCCCGGCGCGTTGTCCAGTCCCTCAAGGATGTCCGTGATGAGCGTATCGCGCCCTGCAAGTTCGGGAGGCACGCACCCGAAAGTTGGAGTGAACGGATTGTGTGCCAGCTTCACCATAGCTTGCTCCATTTCACGATCTTTCACTTTATTTCACAAGTTTTCACTTTGTTTCACAATATTTCACTTAGGCACTATATCGTATGGAGAGTAGCTTTCGCAACCACACGCGTTGGCCCATAGGACGAAAACTCGAAGGCTTCCACCATAACCGCGCACCTCCACGTCGCATGTTCGCGGCCCTGCCATCTCAGCCCTCGGTGACGCTGGCGCTGCCGGAAAGCGAGATGGGGTCGCCCAGAAACGTCGGGGGCGGCTGCACGATCGCTGTGAAGAAGTCCTTGTTTCGGGCCAGCACTTCGCGCAGCTCGCGGGCCTCCTGCCCGGCGTAGGGACGCAGATCGGCGGACACTCCGTAGGCGTCCAGCCCGAGACGTTCCGCCACGTAGAGCGCACGGTACAGATGGTATTTCTGGGAAACGATCACGATGCGCTTCGCCCCGAACACATCGCGCGCCCGGTACATGCTCTCGTAGGTGGAAAAGCCCGCATGGTCCATGAACACGTCGTCCGCCGGAAGTCCCGCCTGCACGGCCATCTCCCGCATGGCGTTCACCTCGTCGTAGTCGGCCCGGCCGTGGTCGCCGCTCATCAGCAGCTTCGGCGACGTGCCGTTCTCGTACAGCGCGACGCCCTGGGCGATGCGGTCCGCCAGCATGTCACTCGGACACCCGTCGGGATGCACCCCGCATCCGAGCACCAGCACGCAATCAACGTTGCCGAGGACGGCCGCCTCATCGGCCGTCACGATGCGCGGACCCGCCGTCGTCTGCACATGGGCGTCTATCGCGAAGACTGCCACCGCGCCGAGAATGGCGAGCACCAGAACTCCCAGCCCGATTCGCTTAAGCCACGTGTCCACGTCTCACCTTCCTTTGCCATCTGGGACGAATATACCGCGTCCGTACGACAAGAGGAATCGAGTTAAGGAAAACATAAGTGGCATTCAAAACCTTTTTAAAGCCGGCTGAGAAGATCTCCGCCCCCCAGAAGGCGCGCACCGCGAAAGAATCGCCTGCTCGGCCCGTCAGCATAGTGGACTGTTAGTGCACGAAATCGACGGTTATGAGCGCCCTGGACGCAAGAGAAATCAGCAGAACTAGCGGCATTCGATAAAACCGAGCGACTGCCACCCCCCTTGACGCTCATAAACGGCAATCTCGTGCAGAAATCGGCACCTTCGCCGACCGGAGGGCAAAAGAGGACAGCTCTTCGGACTATTTCGGAAATGCAAAATTGCCAGCCAGAACGCTTGCGCTAACGTCAGCGCTGCTCGTCGTAGAACTTGTCGACCAAACCTTGTTTGCTACTGACGCCAAGCTTTCGGTACAAGTTGGTGCGATAGGTTTTAATCGTGTTCGGGGAAAGACACAGCTCGTCGGCAATAGCATTCAGCGTATAGCCTTTGATCAGAAAGCCCAGCACCTCGACCTCCCTCTCTGCGAGATGATACGCCTGAGCAAACCCCTCGATGTCCGAAGAGCCCGACATCTCCGTCTTTCGCCCCTTGGGAGGAAGAACCATACGAATGACAATGAGCAACGAGCAGATAACCAAGAGCGAGGCCGCAACGAGGCCATTGGCCACACCCGTCGAACTGAGAAAATGGGCCAGCGGTAAGGGAGGAGTACATCACGACCACGTACAGCAGCGACAGGCGAAGAGAGCTGAAGCCCGCCAACGTCCCATTCTTGTTGCAGAACACGACGAGCAGAAGCATGAACAGCAGCCAGAAAATCGTCATGGAAGCTATTTGCGCAATGCGCGAATGCGACCAATCGAGCACGAGAATAACCCCAATCAGTGCGCTCACGAGCCCCACGATGAAGAAATAGGCAGCAACGTCATCGGCTACGACTTTCGCCTTAAGCGCAACGAGCACGAACAGCATAGCCCCTGCGACGACCGTGCTTATGCCCCATTCGGAAAGCTGGGGAAGCGTCACAGTAACCATCTGCATAGCAAGAGCGAGAAGGGCGACAAGAACCAGTGATGGTAACTTTGCCTCTGCGAATCCGCGCGTAACGACTTCTCTTCGTGCCCCAGCATCTGACCAATAACGCGAGAGCAAAACCAGGGACGCTACCGTGAGGCAGCCAAAAGCAAAGGGGACAAGCGGAGCATCCGCCATTCCCAATAAGTCAATGGCTCCATAGGCGCCCCCGGCAACCAGGAGCGCCCCGGCTCCCGCCTTAAGCAGCGAGAGGCCTGACCAACCGCCACAAAAGACAATCCAGCAAGCGAAGCCTATCCCATAGCGAATGCCGATAAGCAACGACGCGGCGCCCAGTTCCAGCCAATGGAAGTCGGCGATCCCTAAGCGCATCCCGCAAAGCACGGCATCGAGCACCGCCATCACTGCACAGACGATCCAGACACCCCGCAGACTATTAAGGCGCCACCCCAACAGGGAAAGTGAAAGCAGAGAGAGCACGAGGGCAACGTGCCAAGCCACGACAAACGCGATTCCAAGAGAAGAATACTGCTCCGCACCCGTCCAGTATGCCAAGCGCCCGATAAGGAAATTCCAAAGCAGCAGCGATCCCAAGGCCAAAGCAGAGAGCAGCAACGGGACGAGATCCTTCCCCGCCTCCATACATCTATCACCCGCCTTTTCTTAGATCGAGATGCGCCGTCACTCCGGCTGAAACTTACCCCCAACGCCTACTCACGGCACGGTCCATCATAGCCGAAAAACCCTCGACACTCCCCCGCAAAGATAAGCCCGGAAGCCCTAAACCCTTCGTTTCACCCCTTTTGTACCTATTGCAAACGGCACGTTCCACCGTTTTGAGCGTACCGAACTTCCCTTCCGACGCCCTACCATGCATCCCGCGTCGTCTGCGAACAAGACGGCACAAACAACATTACAGGCTCGTGAAAGGAGACCCGCATGAAGGAGAGGGATATGGTGCATCCGACTGATCGAGAGCTTTCCAGAAGGTCATTTCTTAAAGGGACGGTGCTTGCAGGAGCAGGCGTAGGAGCCATGGGCGCTCTTGCGGCCTGCGCCCCGTCTGGCGCGAAAGACGATCTCGCCAGCACGGGCGTTGCTGCCGATTCTGTGACATGGGACAAAGAGACCGACATCGTCGTGGTAGGTTTTGGAGGCGCCGGCTCGGCAGCCGCCATCGAGGCGCGCAAGGCCGGTGCCGAAGTCGTCATCCTTGAGGCATCCAGCGTTGGCGGCGGCTCTACCGCTCTCAACGGTGGTCTCATCTACTTGGGCGGAACCCCTTTGCAGAAGGAGCACGGCATCGAGGACAGCGCCGAGAACTTCCTCAACTACATGATGCAGATGGCCGGCCCCTCCGCCAACGTCGACGCCCTGAAGCTTATCGCCGAGCAATCCGAGGACATTTACAACTGGTGCCTCGAGCAAGGCATCGACTTCTCTGGAGAAGTCCTTGAGGCCCACCTCCCCGATGGCGAAGAGGGCATCTGCTTGGGCTATACGGGCAACGAGCTCTCTCGCGAAGCGCAGAAAGTGGCCACGCCGGCTCCTCGCGGTCATGTGGCCCAGCCCGAGGCGACCGGCATGGGATTCTTCCGTCCCCTGAAGGCGGCTGTTGAAGGCTCCGGCGCCGAAGTTCTGTACGAGGCCGTTGCCACCAGCCTGATCACCGATGAGAACGGTCGAGTCATCGGCGTTTGCGCCGACTACGACGGAGGATCCAAGAACGTCAAGGCGAACAAGGCGGTCATCCTGGCGGGAGGCGGCTTTACGTCCAACGAGGAAAAGGTGCGCGACCACCTTCCCTACAAGGCCAATCCCGGCTGGCCCGTCACCAACCCCAACGAAGACGGCAGCTGCATCCAGATGGCCCAGAAGATCGGCGCCGATCTCAAGGGCATGTCGGAAACCCAGATCGGCTTCTCCGTGTACACGATCAACGACCGTGCCTGCGAAGGCATCCTGGTCGATGAAAACGGGCTGCGCTTTACCGCCGAAGACGAGTACGGTGCCTTCATTGGCAAGCGCATCGTCCAGCGAGGCGAGCACGCCTACCTCATCGTTGGCAATAATCTGAAGTCCATCATGGACGAAGCCGAGCAGACGCCCGTCGCCGAGGGCGCGACGATTCAAGAGCTCGCAGCCGCGATCAGCGTTGACGCCGATTCTCTCGCCCACACCGTCGCCACGTACAACGACATGGCCGAGGGCGGCATCGACTTCCAGTTCGGAAAGGAACCGAAGCACGTCGTCGCTCTGAACGAAGCACCCTTCTACGCCTACGATGCAAGCGCCGAGAACACGTACTATATGACCCAAGGTGGCTTGCGCGTCGATCTTGACCTTCACGTGATCGACTCCGAGGGAGCCGTTATCCCGGGCCTTTACGCTGCGGGCCTTTGCAGCAACTTGATTTTCGGCCAGTACTTCGGCAGCGGCTCCTCGATGCTTTGGTGCTTTTTCTCGGGCCGTGCCGCAGGTACGAACGCCGCAGCCGAGTAGGCTCCCGTATCATTTCCCGGCGCCTCAAACGCGCCTTTCCCCAACGCCGCCGCAGCCTCCCCTCCCCGCTGCGGCGGCTTCTCTTCGTCTCGCGCGATCCCCTATTTTGACAGCCTTATTCCGCCAGTCGCTTGAAGCGCACGGTTTGCTGTTTCATGGATATCTTGCCCACTTCCCAGCCATGGGGCAGGAGCTCTTTCTTATAGTTGAGGAACGAATGATCCAAAGGAACGCCGGCGATGGCGCCGATCTCGTCGAAGGTGAGTACCAGCTCGTCGCCTTCTTGCTCTTCCACGTATTCCCACAGTTTGTCGTACTTGCTCATGGCGATCTCTTTCCTTGGCTTTTGTCGCTTTCGTCGCCCCAGTCTAGCACGGGTGCCGCGGCCGAATCCCATTCGTAGTCATCCCGCAACCACTGCACGGACACCGCCTTTCGCGGGCTCCACGGAGCATTGCGGGGGCAACGCGCAACGTTGAGCGAAATAGTTGTTGATCGACGCCGCGTCAGGGCGTATAGTGACCGAGTCAATATTTCTGTGAGGCCTTCGGGATGCACGAAGCGCTCGCGCGATGAGGCAAAGCGGCCTGCCCGCAGCGCCGAGGCAACGCAAGCGCAGCATAAGCAAACCGGGGGCGGAGAAAACTCTGGAGAACTCTTAAGTGAGTGCCGAAGGTGCAAGGCGTGCGCGCGGACGACCTCCGCAGGCAAGCTGAATCTCTCAGGCAAACGGACAGAGCGATGACGCGACTTCTTCGGCCGCCCACGCATGAGTTCCCCCGAGTCTTCTCGCGAGAAGAAGGGAATGCCGTGGAAGAGGCGCTACTTGGTATCGTTACCACCATCAACAACTACCTGTCCAACTACATCCTGATCATCCTGCTGCTCGGCATGGGCATCTGGTTCACCGTGCGCACCAAGGCGATCCAGTTCCGCTGCTTCGGCGAAGGCTGGCGCCGCGTGTTCGGCGACTTCTCCCTGCGCGGCGGCAACCAGGGCGGCGGCATGACGTCGTTCCAGGCGCTCTCCACCGCCATCGCGGCCCAGGTGGGTACCGGCAACATCGTGGGCGCTTGCGGCGCCATCATCGTGGGCGGCCCGGGCGCCATCTTCTGGATGTGGATCATCGCCCTGCTCGGCATGGCCACCAACTACGCCGAGGCCGTCATGGCCCAGAAAACCCGCGTGGTCGACGAGGACGGCACCGTCCACGGCGGCCCGGTGTACTACATCACCACGGCTTTCAAGGGCAACGGGGGCAAGTTCCTCGCCGGGTTCTTCGCCGTGGCCATCATTTTGGCCCTCGGCTTCATGGGCTGCATGGTGCAGTCGAACTCCATCGCCGAGACCATGAACACCGCCTTCGGTATCCCCACCTGGGTCATGGGCCTCATCGTGGTCATCCTGGCCGGCATCGTGTTCATCGGCGGCGTGTCGCGTTTGGCCGCCGTCACCGAGAAGATCGTGCCCATCATGGCCGTCCTTTACGTGCTGGGCTCGCTCGTGATCCTTATCATGAACGCGGCCAACATCCCGGCCACCTTCGCCCTCATCTTCCAGTGCGCCTTCAACCCCGACGCCACCGTGGGCGGCGCCACCTTCGGCATCATCGCCGCCATCAGCCAGGGCGCCAAGCGCGGCCTGTTTTCCAACGAGGCCGGCATGGGCTCCACCCCGCACGCCCACGCGTTGGCCGAGGTGAAGGATCCGCACGAGCAGGGCGTCGTGGCCATGATCGGCGTGTTCGTGGACACCATCGTCGTCGTCACCATGACCGCCCTCGTGGTGCTGTCGGTGCTCTACGTGGGCGACGGCGTGCTGGCCACCGGCGACTACGCCACGCTCACCGCCGAGACCATCACCAAGACCAACATCGCCCAGCTGGCCTTCGGGCAGTTCTTCGGCGAGAACCTGGGCGCCTGGTTCGTGGCCATCTGCCTTTTGTTCTTCGCCTTCTCCACCATCCTTTCGTGGAACCTGTTCGCGAAGCTGAACGTGGAATGGCTCTTCGGCAAGAAAGGCGTCATGCCCTTCACCATCATCGCGCTGGCCTTCATCTTCATGGGCTCGCTGCTCTCCAACGACCTGGTATGGGAGCTCGCCGACATGTTCAACCAGCTGATGGTCATCCCCAACGCCATCGCGCTGTTCGCACTGTCCGGCGCGGTGCTCGCCATCGCCAACGCCAAGCACGACAAGCGCGCGCTGGATGCGGCCGAGGAGCGCCTAGAAGACCAGGAGCGCGCCGCCATCAACGCCATGGTGGAGGAAGACAAGCGGAAGTAGCGCCATCTGCTCTGCGCTCCGAGGAATTCGCTTTCTTCTAGCAATGAACCGACGAGCGCACTCTCAACACACAGGCAAGACCACCATTGGGGCGGGGCATTCCCGCCCCTTTCTTGTGCAGTAGGGCACGATCCCCCAGAGACAGAAATAAAGGGAGGTGGTTCCCCGGCTCGTTCTTGACCCACTTCCATTTCATCTAAGCAACCTGATACTTGCTGAAGCAGCGTATCGATAGCGAACGCAACCCCTTCTGCATGGACACCGAGCCCTTCGCGCGAGGGGCGTACCTAGGACACCCTGCCGACGCCCAGTTCTTCCATCGCGGGCCCGAGTTCTCGTTTGCAGCGGCTCACCGCCACCTTCACCATGGCATCGCGGAAGACGAGGCCGACGATGATCGGCACCCACCAAAGCGCCGTCTCGAGCGTCGGCAGGAAGAACAGGCAGGCGGACAGAGCGATGCAAACCGCAAGCCCTACCCTTCCCCGCAGGAGTCCCGCATCGAGGATCCCCTTCGCAGCGAGAAGAACCTCGCGCAGGCGGCCGTCCTCGGTTGCATCCACACTGTAGACGGAGCGTTCCGCGAGGGCGCCCAGATTGTAGGCCAGGTAGCTCGGTGCCTCCGCGATGCGGCTTCCCCTCATGAACAGGAAGACGGCCACGGCGAACAGGAGCACGACGGCGCCGTCCGTTATGTTGTAAAGGGGCGACGCCTGACTGTCGAACAGCGCCGTTGTCCCAGGCGTGTCGGCGGGGCCGAGCGAGCGCGTCGCTGCATGCAAGACGATTCCCCCAAGCGCGAGTACCGCGGCGGCCAGCACGAGGCGCCTCCCGCTGCGCCTTCCCCATGCGAGCGCTTCCGCATCAGTCGACCCGCGCAGGTAAGGATGGGCCGCTCGAAAGGCGGATCGCTGATCGTTCGCTCCCCTATGCACGGCGACGCCTGCGGCTAACACGATGACGAACAGCAGCATCGAGACCACATGCTCTTCGGCGTAGTTCGTGTCTATTAAATCTTTCGACACGATGCGCACGGCATCGTCCAGCAGGACGCCGAGCGCGCGCCCGTTGCCGCCGAGATCGAACGATACGAGATCCCCGAAGTGCAGGATCGCGAATGCGGCAATGATGAGCGCCGTGCCCAGAGGCACCAGCAGGGCCTGCGAGCTCCGATAGGCCTCGAACGAGCAGCTCTTTTCGACGGAGGCTGCCGTATGTCGCGCAACGGCGGACAGATGGCTGCCCGGTGTCAAGTCGCGTTTCTCCACACCGCCCCCCTTCGTTGGCATTGACCAAGTTACCCGTTCATCTTATAGCGCCATGACAACAGCGAAACCGGCAGGCGGTTCTTGGGAGCGGTTCGTAAACTATGAAGACGTGCTGAAAGTGGAGAAGTCGACGAGGGGCATGGTTTCCCAAGGATGAGCCGCCTACCTGAAGAGTGTCTCAGAGAAGCAACGGAACGGACGCGGCGAGAGGGTGGAACGCGAGGCGTACGGGTCGGCCTTCCTCTAGGCCGAGGCACTTTCGCACCTTCGCCCGCGATGCCTTCGAGATCCTATCGCCATTGAGGCTGAACAGCATCTCGCGCCCTCCTTCGTGGAGGCCATGCGCATCGTGTTGCTGTGCAGCTCGTCAGGCAAGGTACCCGCTTCGTACTTCGCAACCGTCTGTTCCCCGAAGCCCAAAAAGAGACTGAACTCGGCAGAGGACGAACCCATTAACTCTCATCTCCTAGAAGTTCGGCGAGGCGCTCGCGGGTGAGTCCGGCGAGCGCCTCGCCGTTTGTGGCGGCGATCACGGAATCGGCCAGGTCGCGCTTGGCCTCCTGAAGGGCCACAATGCGCTCCTCGATGGTGCCCCTGGCCACCACTTTGTACACGTCCACCTCGCGGTTCTGCCCGATGCGGTGGGCGCGGTCGGTCGCCTGGTCGGTGGCGGCGGCGTTCCACCACGGGTCGGCGTGCACCACCACCGAGGCGCCCGTAAGGTTCAGGCCCGTGCCGCCGGCCTTCAGCGATACGAGGAAGACCGGCGTCTCGTCGTCGTTGAACTGGCTCACGAGACGCACGCGCTCGCGCTTGGGCGTGGCGCCCGTTATAGCGAAATGGGCGATGCCGCGGCGGTCCAACTCGGCGGCAACCACGTCAAGATAGCTCGTGAACTGCGAGAACACGAGCACCTTTCGCCCAGCCTCCATGGCCTCGTCCACCAATTCCATAATGGCACCAAGCTTCTCGGCGCCGCCCTTGTAGTTCTCGAACACGAGCGAGGGATCCAGCGCGATCTGGCGTAGGCGCGTCAGCTCAGCCAGCACCTCGACAGCACTCTTCTCGGCATCGGGAATATGCCCGCGACGATTGGCCCGCGAGGCGTTCTGACGCTTCTGGACGTTCAAATCCTCGCGCAAGCGTTGCTCGGCGCCGTCGTAGAGCCGCCGCTGCTCGCGGGAAAGGGGCACATAGCGGATACCCTCGAACTTGGCGGGCAAATCGGTGAGCACGTCGGCTTTGCGGCGACGCAGCACAAACGGCTCGATGAGCGCGCGCAGCCGCGCGGCCGCCTCTTCGTCCTCGCCGATAATGCCCAGCTCGTAGCGCTCGCGGAACCGCTCGTAGCTGCCGAGGAACCCGGGCATGAGGAAGTCGAAGATGCTCCAGAGCTCCGAGAGGCGGTTCTCCACCGGCGTACCCGTGAGCGCGAACCGCAAACGGGAGCGCAGGCGCTTCACGGCGCGGGTGGTCTTGGTGGCGTGGTTCTTGATGTATTGCGCCTCGTCGAGCACCACCAGGCCCCATTCGATGCGGGCGAGCGAGGCGGCGTCGATGCGCACCCGGTCGTAGGAGGCCACGACCACGCAGGGCGCACCGTTCGCACGGGCCAGCAGCGCCTCGCGGTGCGCGCGAGACCCCTCCAGAGCGATCACCAGCACATCGGGCGCGAACCGGGCGAACTCGTCAGCCCAGTTGAACACGAGCGAGGCGGGGCAGACCACGAGCACCGGGCCGTCCAGCTGCCCCGAATCGCGCAAGCTCTTCACCAGGGCGATCATCTGCAGCGTCTTACCGAGACCCATCTCATCGGCCAGAATGCCGCCGAAGCCGAGGGATGCCAGGCGAGCCAGCCAGCGGAAGCCCTCCACCTGATAGGGCCGCAGCGTGTCCGCGAGGGATGCGGGCACCTCCGCAGCCGCAGGCGACCCGTCCAGGCAGCGCAGGTAGTCTTCGAAAGCGCGGTCGCGCACGGCGTCGCCGTATTCCCGATCCAGATAGAACGCCTGGTAGGTCGGCAGCTCGGCGCTACCGTCCAGCAACGCGTCGGCCGACACGCCCAAGTCGCGCATCATATCGCCGAGCACCGCCACATCCCCTTCTCCCAGAGCGGCGATGCGCCCGTCGCTCAGGCGATGGAAGCGCTTGCGGCGCCGATAGGCGGAAAGCATTGCCCGCAGCTCATCGGCGGAAAGATCGCTCTCGCGCACATCCATCTGAATGAGGTTCGCGCGCAGGGAAAGACCCAGCGACACCCGCGGCGGCCGTTCCACGATGAGGCGGTCGAACGCCGGAGTGGTGAACACCTCGCCGACGGCCCGAAATTGCGCCAGGCCGCCATAGAGCAGCTCGCCGGCCAGCTCGGTCTGGCGCAGGGGCAGCGTGCACGAGCCATCGAAGAACTGCGCGGCCACGGCCACGCCCGCATCCTCCAGGTCCTGATCGCGGAAGGCCTGGCTCGAGGCCGGCCGCAACTCCGGCTCCTCAGCAGAATCGGCAGGGCTTTCCAACACCACTTCCCGCTCGCCGTAAAAGGCCTTCGCCGTGAGGCGGATGAGCGCAGCCTCCTTCTTACCCGTCACGTCGAAGTAGAAGGCGAGCGTACCAGCCACCGGGCGCAGCGCCTCCCACGCCTCGGGCAGATCCACCGCAAGCGTCTCCTCCAGCACGGGCAGCGCGCGCCGGCAGAATGCCTCGGCATCGCGCTCAGCCACAAAGGCCGCCCGACCCGCGTCGAGTTCCGCATCCCGCAGAAACGAGAAAGCGCGCGCATCGGCACCTGTCGTCCGCGCAGCTATGCCGTCGGCCAGCACGAAGGCCACTTCGAGCCCGCGCACCACCAGCACCTCCTTGGAAAGACGCAGGTCGTAACCGCCTTCGGAGGGAAGGAACTCAAGAGATGCAGTGGGGATGTCCTCCGCGATGGTCCACGGCGTCGGAGCCGGAGCGGCAGCGCCGCCATCGCTTCGCTCAAGGATGAACGAGGCGCGCTCCCCCATGGCATCGAGCATATCGGCCAGCTCCGCCTCTCGCAGGCGCACCTCGCGCTTCCCGGCGGCGGCTCGGAACGTGGAGCCGCCGAACAAGCGCTCATCGGGAAACACCTCGGCCAGCGTGCGGGCCACGGCGCGGGAAGGCCCGTCGAAGGCCTCGAGCCGATGGGCAAAGGCGAGCTTCTTCCCGTAGGAGAAGTACTCCCCACGCTGCACGCGATGGGCTAAGGCCTCAAGGTCGCGCACCACGTAAGTGCCCTGCGGGCCTTCCGCATCGAGCCGCAGCGACCAGAGACGCCCGTCGAAGGCAAGGTGCGGCGTCAAATGAACACTGCCGGGCGCCACGCCCAAGACGGGCAATCCCGCTCCGCGCGATGCTGCGCCTGCAGGCGCCGTCGCGCCTTGGGCGAGGCAGCGGGCCAGCGCCTCACTCGTCGTGCGCTGGCTGCGAGACGCCGCGCGATTCGCCCCAACGTCGCGAAAGCTGCGGGGCTGGGTGAAGTAGGTCGTTACCAGGGCCACGCAGTGCTTGCACAGCCCGTCGAAGCGGGCAATGGCGGGGCAGGTGCATTCGTAATCGACGATGCGCGACTCGAAGTCGCCGAACATCACCGACGTCTCAAAGTAATCGGCAATGCCCGACGCTGAGGCGACCTGGGCCGAGATGATCGTCGTATCGTCATCGCGCCGTACGGTGCGATCCGCAACCGCCTTTGCGCTGGCCGCCAGCCCTACGCCCCGCGACACCGCCCGCGGATCGGCGTAATCGGCCAACTTGATACCGCCCAGACCCACCGCGCCTCCTTTCAATTGCCGAATGCGAACACTTGAGGTTACCACAACTTGTCTGTTCGCAGTGCGGGGTAAGCGCAAGGCCTTGCGGCCCCTGCGCGTCTTTGAGAACCTTCGATTCTTGCAAGTTTTCCACGGTTTTCGACACTCGCTTCCCTAAGAGAGTCCGAAATAGCCCCCAGCATCCTCCCTTTTGCGGCTTCTTCCAAGAAGAATTCATGCAATTCATTATTTTCCAGAGGAAGACTCCCTAAGGCATGTCGGAAACCTCGAAAAACTTGCCGGATTCTCTGCTTGCAACTTACTCGGGTAGCAGCTCTGAGTATGATGGACGCGACACGAAGAACGCGAAACCGCATCCGCCGCCCCATCCCGAGGAGGACTCATGGGCCTTTTCGCCTCACCCTGTACCAGTACCGGCACTACCACGCATTCGCATCGCCAGCGCAGGCGCTTCGCCGCACTCGCCCTCGCCGCCCTCCTAACCACGAGCGCCCTCGCCCTGGTCGGCTGCGCATCGAGCCACCCCATCACGAAATCCGGTGAGCAGTGCGCCTCCTGCCATAGCGACGGCCGCGCCGCCGTGGAGGGCACGGGCTCCGCCAGCGCCACGGAAACGGGCCTCACCTTCGCCGTGGAAAGCGGCGCCGACGAAGTCTACCTCTGCACCGCCGCTGTGGCTGAGGACGGCACCGTCGTTCCCTCCCGCGACCGCACGCTGTCCGCCGACGAGCTGGGCGCCGTCACCGTGAACCGTCCGGGCCTCTACGCCCTGTGCACCGGCGATGTCGCCTCCCCCTCGGCCACCGTTCTCGTAAGCGCCACCGAATCCGGCCCCACTGACACCGTCGTGAAGCTGTAGACCAGTCCTGCGCAAATTCGCGTCGCACCCTGCGCCTTTCCCTATTCACCGCAAATTCTGCGGCGAATAGCTTGCCAATCGCCGCACGAACGCGAAAACCAGCCCCTACTCCCCCGCGAAGGCGCCGGTTTGGCGGTTCCAGAGGCGGGCGTAGTCGCCGCCCTTGGCCACGAGCTCGGCGTGGGGGCCGTCCTCCACGATGCGCCCCTGGGACAGCACGACGATGCGGTCGAGACTCGCCACCGTGGACAGGCGGTGGGCCACCATGATGGCGGTGCGGCCTTCCATGAGCCGGCCCAAAGCCTCCTGCACGGCGGCCTCGCTCTCCGAGTCCAAAGCGCTCGTGGCCTCGTCCAGCACGAGGATGGGGCAATCGGCGAGCATCGCCCGGGCGATGGCGATACGCTGGCGCTGACCGCCCGACAGCTTGATGCCGCGCTCACCGGTGATGGTGTCGAACCCCTGGGGCAAATCCTCGATGAACTCGAGCGCGTTGGCCGCCCGGGCCGCCTCGCGAATCTCCTCTATCGTGGCGTCGGGCCGCCCATAGGCGATGTTCTCGGCAATGGAGCGGTGGAACAGCAGCGCCTCCTGGGGCACATAGGCGATCTGCCGGCGCAACGACTGCTGGGTCACGTCGGCCACGTTCTGGCCGTCCACCAGAATCTCACCCTTCTGGATGTCGGCCAAGCGCAGCAGCAGCTTCGTGAGCGTGGTCTTCCCCGCCCCGCTCATGCCCACGAGCCCCACGCGCTGCCCGGCGGGAATCTGCAGGTTGAAATCGCGGAACACCTGGGTCTTCACATCGCCGTCGGTGTACCAGAAGTTGATGTCCTTGAAGTTGATGTCGCCCAGTTCCACATCGAGCGGTTGCGCGCCGGGCTTGTCGGCCACCAGGCGCGGCTCATCGAGCACCGCCGTCATGCCGCTCGCGTCGCCGAAGGCCTGGTTGATACGCTGCAGGCCCGTGTTGATGAAGTTGAACTGGTTCGTTACCGTGTTCGTGTAGGTGAACATAAGGATGACCGTGCCCGGCGTGATGCCGAACCAGGCGTTGCCACCGGAGATGAACACCGTCACCACGGACATGATGACCACGGTGATGGCCGCCGTGGTGATGCCACGGGCGAGCGAGGCCCGCATGCGCTTCGAATCGCGCGCCACCACCTCGCGATTCGCCGTGTCGAACAGCCCCCGCTCGTAGTCCTCGCGCCCGTAGGTCTTCACGGCCAGGATGTTCGTGACCGCATCCGATAGTTCGCCGGACAGCTGGTTCTGGGCGCTGGCGGCCTTCTCGTTCAGATGCAGGATGCGCTTGTACATGAGGTAGCTGATGACCGCGTACACCGTGAGCATCGCCATGAGCACCGCCGCATAGGCCGGCACCACCGGGAACAGGATGAGGCACGTGAAGGTGATAGAGCAGAGAATCGGCAAAAACGGGAAGTTCATCACCTGAAGCAGCTGGGTGTAGCCGGCCATGAATTTCGAGGTCTGGCTGACGAGCGTGCCACCGAAGCGGTTGGAATGGAACGACAGCGACTGGTTGCACAAACAATCGAAGGCCATGGTGGCCAAATCGTAGTTCACGGCGATCTGCAGCTTCCACAACGTGTAGTCCTGAAGCTTGCTGCAGGTCTGTCCCGCCAGATTGATGCCGATGAGCGCCGCGATGTAGGGGCCGAACACGTCGAACACGGCCTCGGGAGCCACCGGGTCGGCGCTGATGCGATCGACGATGAGGCTCATCACGTAGGGGTTGCCGTAGGTGAGAAAGCCGCAGAACCCGATCGTCGAGGCGACGAGCGCCACGAACAGTCCCAGATGATTGCGGGTTGCCAGCCAGTAGTAGTGCAAGCTGCGCATCGTAAGCGATTGCTTCTTCGACATAGCTATCCTAAAAGTTCCATCAGGTCGCCGTTGGATAGTAGGGTGAGGTGGCGGGTGGCGCGGCTGATGGTGGTGTAGAGGCGGCGGCGGGCGATGTCGCTGTTCGGGAAGGTGCGGGCCGAGGCGTCGGGGATGATGACGCGGTCGAACTCGAGCCCCTTCGCCAGCTTCAGCGGCACCACGACGATCCCCGTTTCCGGCAGGCTGTCGCCCTCGCCGAGCACGGTGACGCCGTCCAGCGTCTTTGCGAGGCGTTTGGCGTCGTTCTTCCAGGGGACGATCACCGCCGTTAAGCCGCCGGCGTCGCACGCGACGCGCACTGCTTCCACCAACGCGGCCTTCCACTCGTCGGCGTTCTCGCACACCACGATCTCCGGAGCCGGCGCCTCGCGCTGCACCGAGGCCACCTCCATGGCCTCGCCTTCGGGCAGAAGGCGCGCGAACAGGTCGGTGATGGCCGGGGTGGACCGGTAGCTCGTCATGAGGCGGCACTGCGACACCTCGCCGCGCATCTCCTCGAACACCGCCCGCATCTCGTCCCACGTGGCCGTGCCCTCGAAGATAGCCTGGTTCGGATCGCCCAGAAGCAGGAAGTGCGCCCGACGGAAGTAGCGGGCGAGCACCGCCAACTGGCCTTGGGAGTAGTCCTGGGCCTCGTCGATCATGACGTAGCGCGCCTCGGGGTTGCCAAGACCGGTCAGCGCCATCTTCAGGTAGACCCACTCCACCGAAGTCAGCCCCTCGCGGCCGAGCAGGCGCACGGCCACCCGATCGATGTCAAGCCACTCCATGGCGTCCATGGCGCGCAGGGCATCGGCGTGCTTCTCTTCCAAATACACGAGGGCCAGCGTGCGGGCCTCCTCGTCGCTCTGGGGGTCGAAGACCTCTCCGAACAGGCGCAGCTGCTCGTCCACGGGAAGCGAGGCGATCTCATCATGCGTATCCTCCAGCGCCGCCAGCGACTTCAGCCGCGCCGTCAAGCGAGCGGACAGCTCCTCGGCCATGAGCGTCGCGCGGTGCGGGCCGGCCGGCAGGTTCGCGAACTTCGCCGACACCTTCTCCACCGCATCCCCGCCGAGCAGGCGCACGCCGGCGCTCGTGATGTCGCGGAAGTCGCTGCGTGCGAACTCGAAGGAGGCCACCGCCGCATCAATGGCCCGCAAGCGCTCAAGCGATACGTCGCTCTCGCCCACGCCGCGCCCGGCGGGAAGAAGCGGCGCCAGGAACTCCTCCCAGGTGAGGATCTCCGGATTGCGCTCGCCGAGGTCGGGCAGCACGCGGTCGATGTAGCGGCCGAAGACCGGATTCGGCGAGATGAGGAAGACCTGAGTCGGGTCCAGGGCGCCGCGATGCTGGTAGAACAGATACGCGATGCGCTGCATGAGCACCGAGGTCTTGCCCGAGCCGGCGATGCCCGCCACTTGAAGCACCGGCACGTCCTCGTGGCGCACGACGGCGTTCTGCTCGCGCTGGATAGTGGCGGTGATGGCCTGCATATGGGCCGAGCGCCCGCGGGAAAGCGACGCGAGCAGCAGCTTGTCCTCGATGGCCACGTCCGAATCGAAGTAGGTGATGAGGCGGTCCTCTTCTATTTCGAACTGACGGCGCAGCTGCAAGTCCACGTGGATGGTGCGCCCATCGGCCACATAGGAGGTGGGGCCCATGGTCTGGTTGTAGTACACCTCGGCCACAGGGCTGCGCCAATCCACGACCAGGCGCCGGTAGTTCTCGTCCGAAATGCCCGCCGAGCCGATGTAGAGCTCCTTGGCCGGATGGCCCTCCTTGAACTGCAGGGCGATCTTCGCGAAGTAGGGCTCGCGCAGAAGCACTTCCACGGCTCGCAGGCGCTCGGCCTGCACGGAGTTGGCCATGTCGTGGGCCTCGATGATGTTGTTCATGGCCACGATGTCGGCATGGGTCTCCAGGATGTCATCCCAGGTGGCGAAGTTCACGGCCAGCTCCTCGGCCATGGACTTCTTGTCCTCGGCGGCATCACGCGCCACGGCCTCCATGGCGGCAATCGCGTCGCGGCCGATCTTCTCCAGCTTGTCGTAGGTCTCGCTCAGGTGCGCCTGTTCGGCGGCGAAGACGGGATCTGTGGCCTCCTGCCCGGTCGCGGCCGAGGGGCGACCAAGGTCGCCCCCTACGGAAGGAGCGCCGGCGCTCTGTTGCCCTTCCCTAGACAAGGATGCCCTCGCAGTGGTCGATCATGTGCTGCACGGCCTGGGCGGCGTTGCCCTCGAGCTTCTTCTTGCGCTCCACAAGCTCGCCGTCGACCAGCACCTCGTAGCTCACGCGCACCCAGTCGTAGCGCGTGACGGCCGTCGGCTCCTCGCGCGAGAGGCATGCCTCCACAGCAGTGTAGGGTTTCAGCTTCTGGGTGACGCGCGGGTTGTACATGACCTGCGGGCGGCCGGCCTCGTTCAGATAGGCGACAATGCGCTTTGTCTCGCCGATCTGGTTGGCGGCCAGGCACACGGCCTCGTCGCTGGCAAGCAGCGTCTCCACCAAATCGTCGGCAATGGCGGCGTCGGCGGCCGTGGCGGCATCGCAGGGCTTCGACAGGATTTCCTCGTCGGTGATAATCTCTCTGATCACAGGGGCTCCTTTGCGTTTGCGACGGCGCAGGCCTTGCGCCCGCATCGCCGCGCTCGTGAAAAATGCGACTAAAGAGTATACACCACCGACGGCGCTTCAAGGCAACCATCGGCCAGACGAAGCAATCTGAAACAAACTCATGACGTAGCGCCCACGAGCCGGCGCGCGAAGCGCGGGCATAAGGTATGCTGAAGCCGAGCCATCGTCGCTCGCCGAACCGCCAACGCTTAAGGAGGTCGCCATGGCCGCGAAAAGCCATCGGGCGCTGAAAATCACCAGCATCGTCATCGGCGCCATCGTCGCCGTCGCGCTTATCGCGGTGGTCGCCCTGAACATTTATATGCGCGTCGCCTTCGCCCCCTTCTTCGACCGCGCGGAATCCCCCTTCGACATCCCGGGCATCAACACCGGTTTCGTCCCCCAGGACCTCGACCACGTGGAAGCCGACGACTCGTGGCTGTTCAGCGGGTATATGGCCGACCACTCGCCCTCGCCGATTTACCGCCGCGCCGCCGACGGCACCATCGCGAAGTTCTACGTCGCCCTGCCCGACGGCTCGGCCTACGACGGCCACGGCTCGGCCATCACCACCAACGAGCAGTACGCCTATCTGGCCTGCGAGGAGGGCTACCTCGTCATCCCCATGGATAGCCTGCTGTTCGCCGAAGACGGCGCCTGCGTGCAAGCCGCCGAGAAAGTGGGCGTCGATTTCTCCCCCGCCTTCATGAACATCGAGCAGGGTCAGCTCTTGCTCGGGAACTTCTACTACCCGAACGACTACGAGACACCGGAGAACCACCACATCACCACGCCGGACGGCACCGAGAACCCCGCCGTCATGTACGCCTTCGCCGCCGATCCCACCCGTCCAGGCCGCTTCGCCACGGTGCCCGACAACGTGTTCTCCATCCCCGGCATGGTCCAGGGCACCTGCACGACCGACGACGGGCGCATCGTGCTGTCGGTCTCCTACGGCATCGCGCCCTCGCACCTGCTCGCTTACAACGTGAACCTCGCCGCACCGGACGGCACCTTCACGACGAACGCCGGCGACGAGGTGGAGCTGTTCTGTCTGGATTCTCGCAACCTGACAGACGACCTCGTCGGACCGCCCATGCAGGAGGGCATCGAATCCCATGACGGGCGCATCTACACCACCGACGAGTCGGCCTCCAACAAGTATATCTTCGGCAAGCTCTGCGG
The DNA here is from genome assembly GCF_009755265.1 of Adlercreutzia rubneri. Taxonomy (NCBI): domain Bacteria; kingdom Bacillati; phylum Actinomycetota; class Coriobacteriia; order Eggerthellales; family Eggerthellaceae; genus Adlercreutzia; species Adlercreutzia rubneri. The sequence goes on from NZ_WPOO01000003.1 coordinate 167,685, forward strand.
CGCCGGCCGCGTGTACGCCGTGCAGCTGTAGAAACGCTACCCGATGGTCACGAGGCGGTTTTGGAAGGCGACGGAGACGGTCGTGGAAAGGCCGTGCTCGGCGATGACGGCCTCGAAGGTCTCGCGCGGGAGCCGGTAGGTGTTGTTCTCCTGGGAGACGTGCATGGCCGCCACCGCGCGCAGGTTCTCGTGGGCCAGGTTGTCCAGAGCCTCGCGGGCCTGATCGTTGGAGAGGTGTCCGCGCGCCGACGCGATGCGCTGCTTGATGACGTAAGGGTAGGGGCCCACCTCCAGCATGCGGGCGTCGTGGTTGCTCTCCAGCGCCAGAAGGCGCACGCCGGAAAGCGCCTCCCAGGCCTTATCGGTCACGATGCCGGTATCGGTCATGTAGCCGAGGGAGTCGCGGTCTCCCCCTGCCTCGTCGAAGCGAAACCCGTAGGAGTCGGCCGCATCGTGGGACGTGCGGAAGGGGCGCACGGCCAGGCCGGCCGCCTCCAGCACATCGCCCCCGCCGAAGGGCTCGAACGCGGCGCCCACGCTGGCCACAGCATCGCGCAGCGGCGCCGAGGCCGCGAACACCGCCTCGCTGGCATGCACCGCAGGACGCGCCCCCGCCTTCGCCAGCCCCCGTAGAACCACGCCAAGTCCCTTGGTATGATCGCCGTGATCGTGGGTGATCACCACCGCGCGCAGCCGGCCCAAATCGAACCCAGCCTCCTCAGCCCGGGCGAAGAAGTCGCGCTTACAAATGCCGCAGTCGATAAGCACCCCCTCGCCCGTCGCCGCGTTCTCCACAATAGCAGCGTTCCCACCGCTGCCGCTGGCCAGTATGTGCAGTCGAAGCATTAAGGATTTCTTTCATTTGAATTGCCATTGAAATGGAAAGTAATTCTAAACATCCTCCCTTTTCAATTCAAGGATTCGGCCCCAGGGAGCCTCTTATCCCAAACACCGTCCTTCAATGCTTCGTCGCACCTCCATCGCCAAAAACCCACAACTGGCATATTTTTGTTCACATGCTCAAATTTTACATACATGACCAGAGCTTTCGAAAAAGTTCTATTTGTCAAGATCATCGCAATTTCCCATCGACACCGTAGCAATAAGCTTTTTCTGTTGACAACGACTCTTTTCGTCATGTTTAATGCACTTGCACAATTTGTGCATCGCTGCTGATTCTTACCTTTGAAAGGGGTACCAATGAGCGATCCGAACGTGGTAGTGGCCCGCAACACCGACAAGGCGCCCGTGAGCGACCTGTATTCCCAGACGGTGGCGTTCTCCCACTACAACAACCTCTCCGCCCAGCTGCCCATCGACCCGGCGACGGGCGCCATCGTGGCGGGAGGGGCCGCCGAGCAGGCCGAGCAGTGCTTCAAGAACATCCAGGCCGTCGTAGAGAGCATCGGCCACGACATGAACGACATCATCCGTGTGTCCATCTTCCTGGCCGACATCATGGATCTGAACGCGGTGGAGAAGGTGCAGGCCTCCTTCTTCCCCACCTATCAGCCCGCCCGCACCGTGGTGGCCGTCGACGCCCTGCCCCAGGGCGCGCTCGTGTTCATCGAGGCGCTCGTCGATAACGGCGAGGGCACCCAGTCGGTGCCGCAGGCCGGCGACTTGGTGAAGCTCACCAACAACACCCACGCTGCCCCCTACGACGCCGGCTCCACCCAGACCGTGGCGTTCTCCCACTACAACAACATCACCATGCAGCTGCCGCTCGATCCCGGCACGGGCCGCCCCATCCTGGGCGACGTGGCCGCCCAGACCGCGCAGTGCTTGCGCAACGTGAAGGCCATCCTCACTTCCGTGGACGTGCCCTTCGACGACATCGTGAAGGTGACCATCTTCGTGAAGAACCTGGCCGACGCAAGCGTGGTTGACGAGGTGTACAAGACCTTCTTCCCCGATTCCGGCATCGCCCGCGCTGTGAACTACCTGCCGGCCCGTACCGTGGTGCCGGTGAAGGATCTGCCTTACCACTGCGACGTAGCCGTCGAGGCCGTGGTCTCCCATGGCGACGGCACGCCGCCCCAGGCCATCGAGGACCGTCACGGCCTCATCATCGAGGCGTGCAACACCGACGCCGCCCCGAAGTGCCCGCTTGCCACCCAGTCCGTGGCCTTCTCGCACTACAACAACATCTCCGCCCAGCTGCCGCTCGATCTGTCCGGCAAGCTCATCGACGGCACCGTCGCCGAGCAGACCGCCCAGTGCCTCGCCTACGTGAAGGCCATCATCGAGTCGGTGGATCACGCGGTGGAGGACATCGTGAAGGTGAACGTGTATCTGGCCGACATCGCCGACCTCGCCGCCATGAATGAGGCCTACGTCGCCTTCTTCGGCGACCACAAACCGGCCCGCAAAGTCGTGGGATGCGGCGAGCTGCCCTTCGGCGCCCGCGTCATGATCGACGCCATCGCCGGCAACTGGGAGGGCACCCCGCCGGTGGCCTAAGCCCCCGGCGAGCTCGCAAAAAGATCGCACGCAAAAACGGCCCGGGGAATTCTCCGGGCCGTTTTTGCTATTTCTCCGGGATGTGCTCGGCCAGAAGCGCCATCAGCTCGTGGATGTTCAGCGGCTTGGTGGTCAGCGCTGTCATGCCGGCGTCGCGGGCGCGGCGCTGGCCCTCCTCGAAGGCGTCGGCCGTCTCGGCGATGATGGGCAGCGTGGCCGCGTCCGGTCGATCCAGGGCGCGAATCTCGCGGGTGGCCTCGTCGCCGTCCATGCGGGGCATGCGCATGTCCATGAGCACGGCGTCGTAGTAGAACGGCTCCACCGAGGCCACCTTGCGCACGGCCGCATCGCCGTCGCGGGCCTCTTCGGGCTTAAAGCCGTAATCTTTAAGGATCTCCACCAGAATCTCGCGGGACAGATCGTCGTCGTCCACCACGAGCACCTTGCACCCGGTAAAGTCGCGCTGGCACCGCTCGGCCGCCTCGGCCTTCTCGCGGGCCTCGGCCAGATCGTCGGCGTCGGCCACGCGCAAAGGCAGCGTGATCGCGAACGTCGAGCCGCGGCCCACGACGCTTTCCACCGCTATCTCGCCGCCCATAAGGTCGACGAGACTCTTGGTGATGGTCATGCCCAGGCCCGTGCCCTCGGTCTTGTTGGCATAGCCGAGGCCATCGCGCTCGAAGGGCAAAAAGATTCGATCGAGGAATTCCGGCGTCATGCCGCAGCCGGTGTCGCTTACCGTCATCCGGTAGGAGCCGAAACCGCGGGGCGCGTCGGGAAGCTCGGTGAGCGTCACGGTGACGAGTCCCCCAGCGGGCGTGAACTTCACCGCATTGCCCACGGTGTTCACGAGGATCTGGTTCAGGCGCAAGGGATCAGTGACCACCTGCGGATGGGCCAGGCTGTCCACGTCGATGGTCAGATCGATGCCGACGGCCTCCGCCTTCTCGTCGAACATGTCCTGCACCTCGATCACGGCATCCGGCAGGCTGACGATGTCCTCGTTGAAGGACATCTTGCCGCTCTCGATGCGGCTCACATCCAGAATGTCGTTCACCAGGCTCAGCAAGTGGTCGCTGGACAACATGATCTTGCGCAGGCAGTCGCGCACGCGATCAGTGTCGTTCAGGTGATCCAGCGCGATAGACGCGAAGCCCGAGATGGAATTCATGGGCGTGCGGAAATCGTGGGACATGTTGGTGAGGAAGGTCGATTTCGCCTGGCTCGCATGCTCGGCCAGATCGAGCGCATTCTGCAGCGCCACCTTCTGGCGCAGCTGCTCGCGCATCTCGCCGGTGACGTTGCGGGCGGCCAAGATGACCTTCGAGTCGCGCTGGGGCAGACGGATGATGCGCAGCTCCACGTACTGCTCCTCGTCGCCGAACAGCCGCCGATAGCCCACGGAGAAATCAGTCTCCCCCGCCTCCAGCCGACGCCACAAGGCCTCGCCGCCGATTTCCGCGCGCACCCGGGCACGGTCCTCGACTACCACGAAGGTGTCGACGTAGCGCTCCATGGCGGCGGGATAATCGCCCTCCGCGACACTGGCCAGGGCGAATTCCGCCGTCGTGTCCTCGCCGCGCCGGTATACCTCAAGCTCCTGCGTCTCCAAATCGACCAAGTACAGCGCGAAGTTCTCCGCTCCCAAGCTGTCGATGACATCGATGTACTGCTCGCTGCGCTCCTCCGCCAACTTCGTGCGTGTGAAATCCTCCAGAAAGCCGAAGGCGAATCGCTCGGAGCGGTCGGTATGATCGAGGCTCATGCGCAGCCACCGGCCGTTGGGAAGGCGCCCCTCCTGATAGAAGGCCTCGCGTCGCTCGAGGAAGGCCTCCATCTTCTGGCGCACCTCTTCGCTCAAGGTACTGCCGAAGGTGAGGCCGACGAACTCGGTCAGGCTGATATAGTTGCTGTCCACGCCGCTTTGCTCGCGGGCCTGCTCCGTCAAAAGCATCTGGCGGTAGCGCATGTCGTAGAAGAACAGGCCGGCGGCGGCCTTCTCCATGGAACGCTGAGCGGGCAGGATCCAGTCCGTCACATCGTGGATGGTGAACCCGCACAGCCCCTCGGAAATGGGGAACACCTCGGCGCGGAAGAACTGCTGGAGCATCTCGGAGGGTGCCTCGAACTCCGAAGCGCGGCCCTTGTACGCCGCCTCGTAGAAGTGGTCGAGCCAGATGGGATCGCCGCCCCATAGGGCGTAGGCCTCCTCGCCGAGCAGGTCCTCCGCCACATGCCCGGTCAGAGAGGCCGCCGCGGCGTTGATATAGCGATAGGCGAAATCATAGGGACGCCCCCGATCGTCAAGCAGCACTTCGGCGACACCGAAAGGCAGCGTGCTGCAGCCAAATGTCGTCTCCCAGGCTCTCAACAGTTCATCCACGGCAAAACTCCCCTTGACAGGTTTGTTGAAAAAATCCCATACGTTGCACTATTACAGTGTACCACTTTCTGAGCCAAAAGGTCATTTTATAGGAAATCTTACCCGTATAAAGATGGTTTCGCAAAATTCCCTTTCTTTGGTCACGTGCACAAAAAGGCCCTCCGCAACTGGCGAAGGACCTTACGATGGTCGTTATTGACAGACGTTTCAGCAGGTTGTCTAAGCCTCTGGCTCGGCTGCCTGGTTCTCGTCGCGCTGAACCTCGCTGGCCGCAGGCGGAATCTCGCCGCGCTTGAAGCGCATGACGTCGCCGTCCTGCTGCATCACGAGCTCCTCGCCTTCGAGCGTCGCCTCAGCCGAGCTGCCGTCGAAGGTGAGTTCCACCGTGGTGGCGTCCTTGGCGGTCCAGGAGCCGTCCATGTTGGTGCCCAGCACGCTGAGCACGGCAGAACCGCCCTCGTTCAATTGCAGGTAAACGGAAAGTCCCATCTCCTGGGCCTGGGCCAGCGTCTCCTCGGTGGCCTCCTGGCCATCGACGGTGCCACTCGTCAAAATCCAATCCCCCTGGAAGTTCGCGGCATCGTTGCCCGCCGGCGCACCGGCACATCCTGCCAGCGCCACGCACAGCGCGAAGGCGCATGCTGCCGCCCCGATGATCTTCGCCTTAAGCTTCATTCCCGCTCCTTTGATCGCATTCTTCGACGCCCATCGCGTCCCTTGCAGCCAGCGCGGTCATCTTATACGTAAGCGGCAGCATCAGCAATACTCATCTCCCATACGTTGGGCAACTGAGAAGAAGGGCTTTCACATCGCCCGCTCGTCTGCTATGGTGGCCCCAATCAGCGAAGAGCGCACCGAAGGAGACCTCATGGGAGACTACGCCAACCGGGTGTTCGCCGTCGTGCGGCGCATACCGCGCGGAAAGGTGGCCACCTACGGACAGGTGGCACGGCTCATCGGCGCCCCGCGCACGGCGCGCTACGTCGGTTATGCCCTGCACGCCAACCCAGAGCCCGGCACCGATCCGGGCTGCATCCCCTGCCATCGGGTCGTATTCAAGGACGGACGCATGGCCACCGGTTTCGCGTTCGGAGGCCCCGACGAGCAGCGAGGCATGCTCGCCGCCGAGGGGATCGCCTTCGACGAAGAGGGCCGCGTGCTCATGGAAGAGTTCCAGTGGGACGGCCGTCCGGAAAGCGCAGGGGCGCCAGGAAATGCACACGTGACCGGCGACTCGGGCGCGGCCGACACCGCCGATGCGACCGATTACCCCACCGCGCCGCCCCCGGACTTCGACTGGGAAGCCGAACTGGCCGAGCACCCGCTGCACCATTGCGAGACCTGCGCCGCGCCGCGCCCCGACTGCAAAAAGGAACGCCACGCCTAGGTTCCCATTCGTTCCGAGGCGGGCGCCGGTGCGCACATTCGCCATTTGGCAACGGGTCTCCCCTGGCTCGATGACCGTTTCCTGCCAAAAGGTGCCACCGCGCCCGGCGCGGATTACCATGGGTCTTCGGAACCGCCGACTCCTTCGCCTTCCCGAAAGAACTGACGGCATCCCGTCGCACATCCCAACGCACCAAGGAGGCGTCATCATGGAAGATAAAGAGTTGCTCGAGAAGATCATTGCGAAGCAGAGCGTCATCATTCCGGCCATGGAAAAGACCGGCGAGACGAAGGACATCCCCGAGAAGTTGCGCCACGCCATGGCCGCGGCCGAGGAATGGGCCGACGTCATCGAGAAGAAAGAGGGCCGCGACAAGGAAGCCCGTCGCTGGCCGGTGAAGCAGTTCGCCGAAGAGGCCCACGAGCACATCGCCCTGTTCGATCACGAGACGCGCCAGCAGATCCAAGAGTACTGCGAGCTGGTGGCCCGCCTCCCCTACGATGACGACGCCCCGCTCGGGGTGTAGGGCGCATCTGCAAGAACTCCATCAAGCTGCCTTAACCCTGCACCTTCTCGGCGCGCTGGGCTTGCATCCAGTCGGCGAGCTCGGCCATGCCCTCGCCGGTGCGGGCGCTCGTGACGAAGATGTCGAGCGCGGGGTTCAGGAGGCGCGCCTGCTCTTTCAGGCGATCCATGTCGAAGTCCTCGTTCAAGGGCAGGTAATCGCATTTCGTGACGATGAGCGCGTCCACGGCGGCGAACATGGGCGGGTACTTCATGACCTTGTCCCAGCCCTCGGGCACCGACAGCAGCATGACGCGGGTGTGGGCGCCGGTGTCGAAGTCGGCCGGGCACACGAGGTTGCCGATGTTCTCAAGGAACAGGTAGTCGAAGCGATCGCCGTCGAAGGCCTCGAAGGCCATGGTGACCATGCCCATCTCCACATGGCACACCCCGCGGGTGTTCAGCTCCACGGAGGCGACGCCGGCCTCCTTGATCTTGAGGGCATCCACGTCGGATTCCAGGTCGGCCTCGATGACGCCGAGGGCCTCGACGCCCCGGGCACGCAGCTCGCGGATGAGCGCGAGCAAAAGCGTCGTCTTGCCGGCGCCCGGGCTCGCCATGACGTCCACGAAGAACGTGCCCTCCTGGGCGCGCGCCGCGCGGAAGGCGTCGGCCGCCTCGTCGTTGGCCGCCAGGATGTTCTTCTTCACTTCGATGACGCGCGTCTGATCCATGATGCCTCCTTCGCCGGCGCCGAGCCCTGCCGCCCGGCGCCTTCCAAATACTGTTCAGTTCCATAGTAACGGGCGCAGCGCCCTTTGGGCAATGCAGAAAGGGAATCGGCTATGCGGATTGCCGAATGCGCATCGCCGCGTTCGCGCATGGGCAAGCAAGCGCGCGGATTACCTGGAAAACCATGGATATCGCAGCCGATGGAGCGCTTCGGGACGATCGGCATTGCGTTTTTGAGAGCGCGACGGGTTGCCCGCCGGCGCCGCTTCCTGTAGCCTTGTGCCTGAAAGGAGCGCGGGGCGAGCCTTTCCCCGAAGCCTTCCCTTTAAGACACTCGCCTCCCCTGCCGTGAACGAACTTGCCATCCTGGATGCCATCCAGCTCATCCACACACCCTGGCTCGACGCCCTTGTTGCCGCCTATACGAGCACGAGCGACGTCGGCCAGATTTGGATCCTGCTCGGCATCGTGCTCGCCATCATTCCAAAGACGCGCAAGCTGGGCGCGGCCGTCCTCGTCGCCGTTCTCATCGGCGCCATTGTCACGAGCGGCATTCTAAAGCCCCTGATCATGCGCCCGCGACCGTGCGACGTGAACCCGCTCGTGCCCATGATCGTCGATCGGCCCCACGGCTCGTCGTTTCCCTCCGGGCACGCTACCGCCGCCTTCGCCGCGTTCGGGGCGCTGCTTTTCTCGAAGGGGCCCAAACCTCTTGTCATCGTCGTCGGCATCGGCGCGGTGCTCATGGCGCTCACGCGGCTGTACTGCTACGTGCACTACCCCACCGATGTGCTGGCGGGGACCGTCGTCGGGCTGCTCGCGGGATTCGCCGCCGCCAAAATCGTCGAAGCGGCAAGCCGCAAACTTCAGGAACGGCGATCGCAATCGCACACTTAGGCGCCGACGCGCGAAACGGGCACGCGAGGAATCACCTTGAGACCGAAGCCCCTATCCCTCTCGCACCTTCCCGGTCACGGGGCAGGTGATATACCCGTCGCGATGAAAGTAGTGCACGAGGAAGCCCACGCCGGCAAGCGCGAGCGCGATGCCGAGACCGGTGTAGAAGAAGGCGATGAACCAACCCGGCACCAGATGGAAGGAGCGCAGGGCGATGCCGCCGCCCATCATGACGGCCATAATGAGGTAGCCGCGCACATCGAAGAACTTCAGCACGTGCATCTTCTCCTCGCCGTAGCTGCGGATGCGGGCGGCATGCTTGCCCACCAGCTTGGAGAACATCATGTGGAAGACGACGAAGGTGGCGGGGATGCCGATGAGCAGAAGCCACGGGTTGCCGTTGCCGGCCGCGATGGCCTCGATGCCCATGCGGGCGACTTGGCTTCCAGCGATGAGCCACACGGCCGCCGCGATGAGCAGCAGGTACTTCGAGCGAACTTTGAACATGGCGAGTTTTCCTTTGGCTGAATGCCGCTGCGACGCGCTCGTCTCTTTTCGGCGCGGGCACCGCGCGGCCACTAGTTTTTCCTGGGCACCATAGCACCCGCGCCCGCCCACTTCCATAAGGCACATGGTCTCGACAGCAAAATTTCAACTTGCGGAAACCTTATAGGGGCCACACGCATCCGCGTCAGTCGAAATGCGATGCGGGGCAGCAGTTCGGCCCGATCCCCGCGTATTCTGCGATGGCCAATTCTGGCAAGTTCTAGACGAGCGGCTCGATGTAGGCGATCGGCGCGACCACGACGCGGCCGCAGTGCGCAGGGCCATCTCCGGCGGTAAGACCCGGCTTCGGCACGATCATCGTGGCGGTGAGGTCGGCGCGCACGACATCTTTCGCCGCGCGGCCCATCTGGGCCGAAAGCCCGCTCGGCACGTCGGCGGCCACCACGAACGTGCCTCGGTCGCGGGCAGCGTTGAGAGCGCGGATCCAGCCGTCGAAGGGCGCCTTCACCGTCTCGTGGGCGAACCCAGTGCCCAAAAGGGCATCGATGGCGAGCGAGGCGCCGTTAAGCAGGGCCGACACCTCCGCGTCCGTCGGCGCGAGAACCACCTGGCTGTGCGCGCTCAGGGACGCCGTCGCCCGCAGGGCGGCCGCGCGAGCCGGCTCGGCCGTAAGCGCCGCGGGCTCCACCGCTGTCACGAGACAGACGGGAATGCCCCAGCGGTCCAGGTACTCCCCGGCCACCCAGCCGTCGCCGCCGTTGTTGCCGCTGCCGCAGAGGATGACTATTTCCTTCGCGCCTTCCATCCCTTCCAGCGCCTTACACGCCTCGAAGGCGAGGAAGCGGCCGGCGCGGCGCATGAGCGCGTCGAGCGGCGTGCCCGCCTCCGCGATGGCCCGCTCGAGCGCCACCACCTGGGACACCTCAAGCACGGGAGGCTTAAAGGGGGTCGTCGCATCGGCTACGGGACGATAGGCTTCCACAAGCCGCGGCAGAGACCAGGCCGCGTTGGCCGGGCTCGGCGAGGGCAGCACCTCGGCGGCCAAGCCACTGGCAGCCTCGCATAGCTTCGCGTAGTAGCGCCCCGCCGCCGCACCCGTGCAGAACACCCGGCGCACCGGCGCCTTTTCCAAAACGCGCGACAGATCGTTGGGGTGGGGGTTGGCGATGGAGGCGTCCGAGGCGCCCCGGATGTCGCAGCTTTCCAGCACGTCCCACAGCGCGATGTGATGGCGCAGCAGCAGATCGGCGCGCTCGGCGTTGTCCTCGGGCACCGGCTCGTCGAACAGCGCAGCGAGCACGCGCCAGAACCGGTTCTGCGGATGCCCGTAGAAAAACGCCGCCTCGCGCGATTTCGGCGAGGGCATCGTGCCCAGCACGAGCACCTCCGAGCGCTCGTCAAACACCGGCGGAATACCGTGCTCGATGTGCTGCAGCGGCTGGGCGCAATCTTTCATGGCAGCCTCCCTTTGCTCCTCGCGCGATGGCCCCGGCGAGACGCGAACGGCCGCTTGCGCCCGACTCCTTAGGTGAGCAGAAACGACGCCGCGATGAATCCCGCGATCACCAGAGCGAAGCCTACCACAAAAGCCCACGCTGCGGGGCGCCCCAAATTGATCGTCCAGCCGATACCGAAGCGCTCAGGCAGAAACAGCGCCGGGTCGTCGGGGTTCACGTAGAAGATGCCACCCTTCCAATACCGGTCGTTGTCGCGCGGCATGGCGCCGCCGCGCCCGTCGGCGCTCACCCGGGCGAGCAGGCGGCTGCCGTTCTGGCCGTACACGAGACTCACCGCGGTGCTCGCCACCAGTATGACCGCCACCACGACCCCGATGGGCACGAGAGCCTGGGCCATGGAAAGCACGCCGAGAAACGTCAGCTGGATAACGGGCCCCAGCAAGCTCACGAGCAGACCCATGCCGACGAGCATCACGCTCTGAGCGCGGGCGAACATGCCGTAGGCCCAGGCGCTCGCCGCCGGCATGGCGGGGTCGCTGCCCTTCTTCGACCGCAAAATCATCCAATGGGCCACCGTGAGGCACACGGCGATGAGCACCACGAACAGCACCGGAAACGCGACGATGCCCGACGATTTGTCGGCCCACTCGGTCACCTTCCCCGCCAAATCCATGTGCAGCGGCACCTTGTCGGGCATGGCGGGATAGCCCACGATACCCATGGTCAGCGTAATGAGAATCACGGGCACATACAGCAGACCCCACGCAAGGGAAAGAGGCTTCGGGAAGGGCTCGTCGCCGACGAATCCCGCGCTGCGGCGCCCCTCGGCCACCCAGCCTTGGGCCTTCTTGTATCGCTGCACCTTTGCGCGGAAGTACAGCATGAGGCCATAGCCGCCAAGGCACAGAACGAGGGCGGCGGCCACCAGCGCCGCGACGAAAGCGTGCTCAGGGTCGAGCGCCAGGGCCGCCGCGCACGCAATCGTCGCCGCCGCCGTAAGCGCCAGCATGATCGCAAGATAGGTGCGTTTCAGGCGGCGCAGATAAGGATCGGCCGCCGCGTCGTCGGGTACGGTGACGGCGAAGCACTCGCGCTTCGGCATGAGGTAGGGCGTGAGCGCCATGGTCACGCCCATCAAGGGAACGACCAGGGTCAGAAGCCCGAGAAGCAGAAGCATGGGGGTCGTCGCGCTCATTGGGGGGCCATCGCCTTCCCTGCACCCTGCGCCGAAGAAGCGTCGGCGGCCTTCCGCTTTTGCGCCGGACGCGGGGCGGCCTCGGCATCTTCCATCACCCCGTAGGCGCGGGCGGCCTGAGCGGCGGCCGCTTCCAGAAACTGGCCGCGCGCGCCGCCCCGGGCTCGGAAGGCCAGGGCCAGCTTGAAGAGGTCATCCTCCATCTTCACTTGGGCCGATGCGTCGGCGTCGGCGCGATCGGCGGCGGCCGGATCGGCGATCACCGCCCCGGCGCGACCGCGCATGCGCACGTAGCCCTCGTCGCGCAGCACCGCGTAGGCCTTGTTCACCGTGTGCAGGTTGATGCCCAAGTCGCTCGCCAGAGAGCGCACCGAGGGCAGCGACTGGCCCGGCTCCAGCTGCCCGGTGGCGATGCCGGCCACAATCTGGTTGCGTATCTGCAGGTAGAGCGGCTCGGCGGCCGCGGCGTCGACGGCGATGAGCATGGGGGCGTCCTTTCCGAGCGGCCCGTAGCGGCGCGCTACGGGCCATTGACTTCTTGTTCTACTCGGAGTATAACATAAACTGTTCTAGTTGTCATAGAACAAAATACGGGCGATCGGCTTCTCGTCGCCCCGCGAAAGCCGCCGCGGCCACCCGAAGCCCTGCCCGCTCGTTCCCGACGAAAGGACTCCGCTATGAAACGCGCCCTTGTCTTTCTCGCCATCACCTTCGGCATCACCTACGCCTACGACTTTCTCGTGGTGTACCCCATCGCCCAAGGCACCGCCCCCTACGCGAGCGAGTTCCTCTCGCCCGACCTCGCCTACATGGTCTCCGTGGCGCTCACCATGCTCTTCCCCGCCCTGGGCGTGGTGCTCACGCGCCTCGTGACGCGCGAGGGATTCCAAATGTGCGCCTGGTGCACCGTGCTCGCCATCTTCCTCAGCTACGTGACCATCCGCACCGGCTCCACGTTTGCCGCGGCCATCGGGCACGGGGCCGCGAACGGCACGACTAACGGCGTGACGCTGTTCTCGCTTTCGGGCGGCAACCCCTTCGTGGGGCCCTTGTGCACGGGCATCGTGGGCGGCCTGCCGCTTCTGGCCGTGGCCGCGATCATGCTGTGGGACATGCGCCGCCGCGAGAAGGCCGGCACCCTGCGCATGCCCGAAGCGGGCCTCCCCGACGGCGTGCGCCGCACCCGCCGCTAGAGGGGCGCGCGCTCCCCCAATGGCGCAGCGCGTTCTTCCCCGATGGCGTATACTGGGCGCGCGACGGAATCAAGGAAAAGGAGAGCGAGCGATGATGGGCCTGTTGTGCGTGGGAGCGGGCGGCGCGCTGGGCGCCATGGGACGCTACGGCCTGGGGCTCATCCCGCTGGGAAGCGAGCTGCCGCTCATGACGCTGCTCATCAACTTCCTGGGGTCGGTGGCCATAGGGGCCATCGTGGAGACCTCCGAGCTGGCCGCCGGCGCCCTTTCCCGCGAGGCGGTGCTGTTTTTGAAGGTGGGCTTATGCGGCGGGTTCACGACGTTCTCCACCTTCTCGCTGGAGACCCTCGAGCTCATCGAGGGCGGCCAATACGCCATCGCCGGCGCCTACGCCCTGGTCAGCGTCGTTTTGTGCGTCGCCGGCGTGCTGGTCGGAAAGGTGCTCGCTCGCGCGCTCATGCCGACAGGCTAGACGCCAGAAGAGCCGCGTCGGGGGCCTTGGCTAAGACTGCTAAAAATTCTAAAGGCTCTAAAACTGGTAAATGAGCATTCGCTTCTACTATCCCCGCTTGCAAATAGTCTAGGGGTTCGCTAGAATTTGGGCGCGCCGGCATTTCCCCTTCAGCGTCGTGCAGCGGGTCGGGGGCCAAATCCTATGCACCGGGTGGGTCGAGAGTGGCGCACGACCCATCGCCAGCGAGAAAGGTGCATCATGGGCGTGATCAAAGCCGTATGCACGAGCGATATCAAGGGAATCCAGAAAACCGAGCAAGCCGTCATCGAGCTTAGGCCCAACTGGGGCATCGAGGGCGACGCCCACGCTGCGCCGTGGCACCGCCAGGTGAGCCTTCTGCCCTACGAGCAGATCGAGGCATTCAAGAACCGCGGCGCCGAAGTGGGCCATGGGGCGTTCGGCGAGAACATCATCGTCGAGGGCTTCGACCTGAAAAGCCTCCCCATCGGCACGCGCTTCGTCTGCAACGACGTGGTGCTGGAACTGACCCAAATCGGCAAGCAGTGCCACGCCCATTGCGCCATCTACCACCAGATGGGCGACTGCATCATGCCCCGGGAGGGTGTCTTCTGCAAGGTGCTCGCCGGCGGCACCATCGCCCCCGGCGACCTTATCGAGATCGCATAGCAGGTCGCGAAGAGGCAGACAGCGGGGACGCGCAGAATCTAACGTCCCCGTAACTGGCCAAGTAACTCTGCCAGTTTTTCAATAATTGGCAAGGCAACTTGACCAGTTTTGTGAAGGTTAAACTGCGCGGCTACTCGGCGTAGGGGGTAACGAACTCGTCGATGGCCTCTTCCGAGACGCCTGCTTCGAAGCGGCGGCCGGGCCGCCGCTTTCCGCATCGTTTTCCCTATTGTCGCGGGCACTCTCGTCAAAAGCAACTGCGTGTTCGTCATGGCCCATAAAAGATAGGCATAAGAGCACTCACTCACGTTCTCGGTCGACGAACCACCTCGAAATTGCAGCAAATCACCGGTTAGGAGCGTCTGGAGGCGCTAACCGAATACGGATTTAAAAGAGCCGTATCACATACAGTCTGTTGACCTGGAGTTTTGCCAAGGGCCTTTCGCGCTGAACTCCTTCGCGCGAGAACCAGACGCTCATAACCGTCAATCTCATGCAAAAACAGGGGGATTCAACGACCGGCAGAAACTTCTTCGCTCTCGCAATTGTGCCTTGACTTTGAGCTTACTCGAAGGTTTAGGGTAACGAGAAAGCAAGTGCGTAAAACTTGAAGGCGCGCAATGAGCAGTAGCGTCGGAAACACCCCAAAAGAATCGAGGAACCTCATGCCCAAAGTAGTACAGACCGCCGGCCGCGATGCGCTCGGTACCTTCGCGCCTCAGTTCGCCGCCTTGAACGACGATGTGCTGTTCGGGGAGGTGTGGAGCAGCGACGAGCTTACCCTGAAGATGCGCTCCATCCTCACCGTGACCACGCTGGTGGCCAAGGGAATGGCCGACGGCTCGTTCGAGCACCACGTGGCCAACGCCAAGAAGAACGGCGTCACGGCCCGCGAGATGGCCGCCATCCTCACTCATGTGGCCTTCTACGCCGGCTGGCCCAACGCCTGGGCTGCCTTCCGCGTGGCGCTGAAGGTGTACGCCGCAGACCCGCTGGACTTTGAAAACCCCGAGGGTCACGGCGGCCTGTTCGGCCTCGGCGCGCCCAACGACGCCTACGCGCAGTACTTCACGGGTCAGTCCTACCTGAACCCGTTGACCGATTCGGAAAAGACCCAGTTCATCGCCAACGTCACCTTCGAGCCAGGCTGCCGCAACAACTGGCACATCCACCACGCGGCCGAAGGCGGCGGCCAGATCCTGCTCGTCACCGACGGCGAGGGCTGGTACCAAGAATGGGGCGAGCCTGCCCGCAAGATCGTCGCCGGAGACGTGGTGTATATCCCAGCCAACGTGAAGCACTGGCACGGTGCCACCGCCGACCGTTGGATGAGCCACGTGGCCTTCGAGGCCCCGGGCACCGATTGCGCAAACGAGTGGTGCGAGCCCGTCACCGACGAGGAGTACGCCGCCCTTTCGTAACAGCACGCACGAGTGGCCGCCCAAGTGTCTCGCAAATCGCTGGCACCCTAAACGGCTCGGCTCCGACGCCATCGAAGTAGGAGCCGAGCCGTTCCGCATACTTGCATCGCATTCAAGCATGCGTCAAATATCGAGTTATAAGCGACTCGCCGCCTCTCGGTCAACGAACCGTTCGGAAAACGCATGAGATCTTGAGTTATAAGCGTCTTAGGAGACAGATCCTTCAGTGACCCGGAATAGTCTCGATGCGCGCGAAGCTTTGACCAGGCGTTTTCCAAAAACTTCTTCCGAAGACCGAACGCAACGCAGAGTTCAGGGGGGTGCGGACAGTTACTTGGACAGCGGCCTACGCCGCCAGCCCCAACCGCCTCCTGCGGTTGTCTATCGTATCGTAGACGGTCCTGCCGCCCTCCCGGAAGGCCTTTAGACGGACGGTCGAGTAG
>NZ_WPOO01000004.1:0-175537 GCF_009755265.1 Adlercreutzia rubneri
GAACACCCGTATCGTATCCCGACTGGCGGCGTTTTGACGCAAGGGCGGAGCCTTCGACGCGCACCCGCATAGCGGGTGGTTTTTTGCCCGCCGCGCTTCGCGCGCCGTGCAGGCTCACGAGCCTGAACAAAAAAGCCCGCCTAACGGCGGGCTTGAAAGGTTGGTGGAGCCTAGGGGGATCGAACCCCTGACCTCATGGCTGCCAGCCATGCGCTCTCCCAGCTGAGCTAAGGCCCCGAAAAAGTGCGAGGACTATATTAGCATAACGGCAGCGGTGCGCAAGAACTTTTTTCAGGAATTTTGGAAATTCCCGCTAGCGGTCCTCGCGCGGCGCTCGCGCCCCTCGCAGCGCCGGCTTTACTCGGCCTCGCAGGTGGCGACGATCTGGTCGATGATGCCGTCCAGGGCGCCTTCCACCTCGTAGGCCTCCACCTTGCCCTCGTCCACCAGGCGCGCGAAGGTCGGGTCCATCGGCAGCGTGGCCACGGCGGGGATGTCGTACTTCTCGGCCACGGCCGCGCCCTGGGGCTCGCCGAAGATGTGGTGCTCCTTGCCGCACTCGTCGCACTTGAAGTAGGCCATGTTCTCCACGAGGCCCACCACCGGCACCTCCAGCGACTTCGCCAGATTCACGGCTTTGCCGACGATCATGGCTACGAGCTCCTGGGGAGCCGACACGGTGACGATGCCATCCACGGGCAGCGACTGGAAAACCGTCAGGAACACGTCGGAAGTTCCCGGAGGCATGTCGACGAACATGTAGTCCACATCGCCCCAGTTCACCTCCTGCCAGAACTGCTTGATGGCGCCGGTGACGACAGGTCCCCGCCAGGCCACGGGCATGTCGCCCTCGGGCAGCATGAGGTTCACGGACATGACCTCGATGCCGCTGGCGGATTTCGCCGGGTTGATGCCGTCGGCGTCAGCGGTAAGGCGGCTGTCGACGCCAAAGGACTTCGGAATGGACGGGCCGGTGATGTCGGCGTCCAGAATGGCCACCTTGTGGCCGCGCTTGTTCATCTCGGAGGCGAGCAGGCTGGTGACGAGGGACTTGCCCACGCCGCCCTTGCCGGACACGACGCCGATCACATGCTTGACATTGGTGCGATTGTTGGGCGCCAGGGTGGACGGACCAGCCTCAGCGGTGCGGTCGCCGCAGCCGGAGACGCCGCAGCTGGAGCACTCGTGCGAGCATTCTTCTGCCATGATTCCTTCTTTCTCTTCTCGTGTCGCCGCATTGTTCGCGGCCAAGATAGTTCGCAGGGCATCATAGCACAAACCCCGAGGCATCCTTTCGACACCTCGGGGTTCTTGAACGTCGTAAGAACAAAAGACAGACCGCTTCGGAAAACACGCGCCGGCGCTTAGAAATCCTCGGGCATGTCCTTGCCGTCGCCGGATGCGTAGAAGGTGGCCTCGGCGAACAGATCCGTCACCGACCTGCCGTCGCAGAAGGGCAGCTCGAGGAACTCGGCGATCGTGGGGACGAGGGGGCTCGCGTCGACGTAGTGGCCCTTCTCGTTGAACTGGTTGGTGTCCTGGGCGCGCCAATAGCGGTCATTCACATCGGTGAGGTAATACAGCCCATCGGCCACTTCCATGTAGACGGCGTGGTTCGTGTGCAGATAAGTGGGCAGTTCGTCGATGGTGATCTCGAGGGCTTCAACGTCCTTCTTCCCCATTAAGGCTCCTTTGCTTCGGTGAGGGTGGAATTGGAACGGCCTTATGATAGCGCGATCGGCGGTCTGTGGGGGCATCTACGCGAATTAGTCATCGAAGAAGGCCGAGGCGACGCGGGTGGAAGCGGCGGCGTCCTTTGCGTAGAAATCGGCTCCGATCTGGTCGGCGAACTCCTGGGTGATGACCGCGCCGCCCACCATGACCGCGGTGCCGGGAAGCTGCTCGTGAATGAGTTGGATGGTGCGCTCCATGGCGCCGACCGTGGTGGTCATGAGCGCCGAGAGCCCGATGAGGCGCGCGCGGGTGTCGCGAGCGGCGGCCAGGACGGCCTCGGGGGCGACGTCGCGGCCGAGGTCGATGACGGTGAAGCCGTAGTTTTCCAGGAGCATCTTCACGATGTTCTTGCCGATGTCATGGATGTCGCCCTGCACCGTGGCCACAATAATGGCGCGGTCGCCCGCGGCGTTGGTGGTTCCGGGAGCGCTTGCGGCGGCCTGGGTGTGGTCGCGGATGAGATCGAAGCCGGCTTTGACGGCCTCGGCGGAGGCCATGAGCTGGGGCAGGAAGAACACGCCCTCATCGTACTTCTGGCCGACGACGTCGAGAACGGGCACGAAGATGTCGTTGATGACGGCCAGACCGTCGTGGGTCTCCAGCAGCTGCTCGGCGGCCGCCGCCACCGGCGTGCCGCGGCCCTCCAGCACGCATTCGGCTAGGCGGGAAACGGCGTCGGCCACGTCGGCGAAGGTTTCCGTTATCGGGATGGGACAGCCGCTTGGGACCGAGGGGCGACCAAGGTCGCCCCCTACGGGAAAGACTCCGGCAGCAACGTCGTTGTTGCGCGCCCCATCCGTAGGGGCGGTGCTTGCGCCGCCCTCCTCAAGTGGGGTCGCCTTGCTTGAGGAGGGGCGACCAAGGTCGCCCCCAACGGGGATGGAGCCGCCGACCACGCCCGCAGTCGAAATGCCGGCGGCGGCCTCGTAGGGATCGGCCGTATTCGCGTAGGCTTCCAAGAACGCTCGGCAGCCGGCGTCTTGGCCGTTTAAGATGCGGAAGGTGGCCACGGTGTCGCGGTAGCGGGCGTTCAGGGGGTTCAGGATGGGCATATCGAGACCGGCACCGAAGGCAGCGGCGAGGAAGGTGCTGTTCACGAGGGGGCGCGCCGGCAGGCCGAAACTCACGTTCGACACACCGAGCACCGTGCGCACGCCGAGGCGCTCCTTCACCAGGGCCACGGCGCGCAGAATTTCGCGCACTTCGTCTTGGTTGGTGGCCGCGGCCATGACGAGGCAATCGATGGCCACGTCCTCGCGCGGAATGCCGTAGGACTCGGCGGTGGCCACGATGCGCTCGGCGATGGCCAGGCGCTCTTCGGCCGTGGGAGGGATACCGTTTTCGTCCAGCGTGAGGCCGACCACCGTGCAACCGTAGCGCGCCACCACGGGCAGCACGGTGGCGAGGTTGTCGGCCTTGCCGTTCACGGAGTTCACCATGGGGCGGCCCGCATAGGCGCGAGCCGCGGCTTCGATGGCGGCCGGATCCGATGAGTCCAGCTGCAGCGGCAGCGGCACGGTGGCCTGCAACGCGCGCGTGACCTGCGACAAGAGCGCCGGCTCGTCAAGACCCGGCACGCCCACGTTCACATCGAGGATATCGGCGCCGGCGCGCTGCTGGGCGGCCGCCTCGGCCACCAGGTAGTCCACATCACCCGCTTGCAGAGCCGCTTTCAGCTTCTTCTTCCCCGTCGGGTTGATGCGCTCGCCGATGACGGCGATGCGCGCCTCGCCCTCGGGCAGCGACACCATCTGCTGCGCCGAGGTCACCGCGAACGCGGGGCGATAGAGGGGATTGGGGATGGAGGGCGCGGGGAGATCCTTCGGCTCGCTTCGCTCGCTCAGGATGACACGGGGGGCGGAAGGCTCGACTGCGGGAAGGGGGCGGGCGTCGAGAAGGGCGCTGAGGGCGGCGATGTGGGCTGGGGTGGTGCCACAGCAGCCGCCGACAACGGTAGCGCCGGCGTCCAGGATCGCTTCCATGGCCCGGGCAAACTCGTCGGGTCCCACATCGAAGACCGTTTCGCCGTCTTGGATGCGCGGCAGTCCGGCGTTGGGCTGGGCCATGACGAGGGCGCGGTCGTGAGGCGCAAGCTCTTCCACGAGCGGCGCCAACTCCACGGGCCCCAGCGAGCAGTTGAGCCCCACGGCCGAGGCGCCCAAAGCCGACAGCGTCGTGGCGGCGATGGCCGGCGTCGTGCCGAGGAAGGTCCGGCCGTCCTCGCCGAAGGTCATGGTGGCGAACACCGGCAGCGTCGTGCTTTCCACCGCAGCGAGCACGGCAGCCTTGGCTTCCAGCAGGTCGGCCATGGTTTCCACGACGATGAGATCGCAGCCCGCCGCCTCGGCGGCGCAGGCCTGTTCGGAGAAGATATCGAAGGCCTCGTCGAAGGTGAGGGTGCCCAAAGGCTCGAGCAAGGCGCCGGTCGGTCCGATGTCGCCGGCCACGAGCGGCGCTCCGGCCGCCCGCGCGTTGGCCGCAGCCGCCGCGTACACCTCGGCCACCGTGGCATCGGTGCTCGCGAGCTTCAGGCGGTTGGCGCTGAAGGTGTTGGTGGTGATGCAGTCGGCGCCGGCTTCCACGTACTGGCGCTGGATGGCCACGATGGCCTCAGGATGCGTGAGGTTCAGCAGGTCCGGCACCTCGTGGATGGTATGGAGGCCAGCGGCCTGAACAAGCGTGCCCATGCCGCCGTCGAACAGCAGGTAGGCGCGCCCGGCCAGAGCCTCGGCCAAGCGGTCGTCGGTCACGGTGAGCTTACGCGGGGTTGCCATAGCAGGTCCTTCCTTGGGCACGCAGGGCGCATGAATCGGCAACAGGACAAGTGGAGCAGCGCGCTCCTTCCCGGACGAAACCTCGCCCGGGGCACAGGCCGATGACGGCCGTGATGGATTTGGCGGGAACGAGAAGGTGGGCCGCCGTGGCGCAGATTCCCAGGGCGCGATCGGCGCCACTTGCGACGAGAAAAGCCGGCTGGCAGCTCAGCGGCAGGTCGCCATAGCCGGGGCTGAAGCGCGTAGTGGCGGCCAGACCTCGCGCCGCGGCCTCTTCCACGATATGCCCGTTCAGCACATTGGCCGCCTGTTCCACGAGTGACGATGCGCAGGCATCCACGAGCAGGCCGTCCGTCGCGCTGAGGGCGCGCTCGCGACGCAGCAGCATCTCGCTTTGCGTCCCCAGCGTCACCGCCAGCAGCACCACGCGCGTGCAGCCTCCCACATGGCGAGCGATATCGAGGCCCGGCAACAGGGCGAGGGCTTCCGACGCGTCCATCTCGCGGTACACCCCGCGCGGGACGAGCTCCTTTTCGCACAAGCAAGCCGCGCGTTCCAGCCTTTCGCGCAGATCCCCCAGCTCCTGGCCGCGATGGCCCAGAAACGCCAGGGCCTCTTCCCTATCGACGCGCGTTTTCAGTTCCACGGCGTCACCATCCTCCAACAACGTCGGAGGCTCTTAGGCACAGCGCCTTCGGCACGGCTCTCGAGATGGCGTAAAAGACAACCACGGTGTTCACCGAAGTCCGGCAGCGGCGACCGCCTCGGCAGCGGCACAGGCGATGTCGGGCTGGTTCATGGCGTACACATGCAGACCGTCGACGCCGTGGCGGCCGAGGTCGACCAGCTGGTTGCAGGCGTATTCGATGCCGGCTTGGCGCAGGGAGGCCGGGTCGTCCTCGTACTTCGCCAGAAGCTTGATGATGGGCGCCGGCAGCGAGCTGCCGCAGAGGAACACCATGCGCTGGATCTGCGACTTCCCCAGAAACGGCATGATGCCGCAGGAGATGGGCGCGGTAACGCCCGCCGATTCGGCCGCTTCGCGGAAGCGGTAGAAGTCATCGTTGTTGAAGAACAGCTGGGTGATGAAGAAGTCGGCGCCGGCGTCCTGCTTCGCGCGCAGATGGCGGATGTTCTCGCGCGGATCCAGACAGTCGATGTGTCCCTCGGGGTAGGCCGCCGCGCCCACGCACAGCCCCGCCTCCTTCAGGCGCGGGATGAGCTCGCAGGCATAACGGAAGTCGGCCGGCTGCTGGCCGGGCACAAGGTCGCCGCGCAGGGCGAGCACTGTTTTCACGCCGGCGGCGCGCAGGTCTTCCACAGCATCGTCCACCGAAGCACGGGTGGCGCTCACGCAGGTGAAATGGGCGACGGCGGGTATGGCCGCCTCCTTCTGGACGAGCTCGGCGATAGCCGCCGTCTGACCGTCGCTGCCGTTGCCGCTGCCGCCAGCCGAGCAGGTCACCGAGATGAAGTCCGGCGACGCCGCGCGCAAACCTTCCACAACCTTTCGGGCCGCATCTAACGTGAGCTGGCCTTTCGGCGGGAACATCTCTGCCGAGAAGGGAATGCGCCCCGCGGCGCCTTCCTTATCGGCCATCCCACAGCACCGGGCGTCGGCCGAACGATTCTCGCGGCTCTCCTCGAATAGGCGGGCAACAGTTTCCATAAGCGACGGATCTCTTTCCTCGTGCGATTCCTCTGCGCGTCGGGCGCGTCATATCTTCCACGCGCTATTATAGGGAGGAACCGGCCTTCGCGCCCGCACCTATCGCTGGCTGGATAGGCAAACAAGCGATGGAGGGCCATGGCATTTCTCGAAAGGAGCCCGGCTGTGCGCATCGGCATCATCTCGGACACCCACGGCTCGCTGGACCCGCGCGCCTATGCGGCCCTGGCGGATTGCGACCACATCATTCACGCCGGGGACATCGGCGGGCCGTCCGTTCTGCGCGAGCTGGAAACACTGGCGCCAGTCACGGCGGTGCTTGGCAACAACGACTTCGACGAGTACGGCAGCGCCGTGGGCCATTTCGCGCACCCGGTTTTGGAAGGCGTGCGCTTCCTCGTGGGCCACAAGCCGGGCGACGTGCGCGTGAGTTTCGCCGGCTCGGCGGCACTCGCGCCCGGCGACCCCCTGCCCGACGTCATCATCCACGGCCACACCCACGTGCCCGAGCTGAAAACGGGCCCCGACGCGCGGCCCGCGGGCCTCTACCTGTGCCCCGGCGCCGTGTACCGCCCCCGCAGCGATTTCGGCCGCACCATCGCCAAGATGGACGTGGAAGACGGCCGCATCTTGCACACCTGGATAGAGAACCTCAACGGAAAAGTGCTTTTAGAGGCTTAGGCGATCTCACTCGCTCTCACTGCGGCAATCTGTCAAAATTTTTAACAGATTTTCCCATAAACTGTAAAAAATTTTTTGACAGATTTAGACGCCGAGGCCTACGGTGAGGTGGCTCATGTAGAAGGTGAAGCGCATGAGGAAGAGTGCGGCGAGCAGGGCGAAGGTGCTACAGAAACGACCCCCAAGAGCGCACCGTCTAGCAGCGCGCTGCTCGCACGCGAAGGCGCCGCCTTCCGCGACTGTTTCTCGAAGCAGATGGCAGCGGTGCGCGAGTTCTACGGCCTTTCGGCCCGCGAGGCCGAGGTGGCCGAGCTCATCGCCCGGGGCAACACTGTGGCCCACATCGCCGAGTTGTTGTTCGTCTCCGAGAACACGGTGCGCACTCATTCCAAACGAATCTACGTCAAGCTGGACATCCACAAGCGCCAAGAACTCATCGCCCTCGTGGAGCGCTTCGAGTCCGAGGGACGGTAAGAGCAGAGGCGATTCTGAACGCAGTGAGTGCAGAATCGCCAGGGGCTGCCAGCGTGCGTCCCCTTCTACCGTTCCAGCAGCTGCTCCATGGTGCAGCGCAAGGCGCGGGACAGGCGGTAGAGGGCTATGCCCTGGGCCTTGTTGATGTCCTTCTGTCGCTGCTCGTAGAGCTGGATGGATCGCAGCCCCACGCCGGACGCCTTCGCCAGCTGCGACTGGGAGAGGCCGGCCGCCTCCCGCAGCATGCGGAGGTTAGTGGCCCCCGCGCGCTCGGTGCGCATCTCGTCGAAAACGGCGACGAACTTGCCCTCGGGGGCCTCGTGCAGCGGCCAGTACATGGAGCGAATTTCGTCGTAGGTGGCCGTCGCGAAGATGGATCGGTACGAGCACCCCGTGACCATCTGGTAGTGCGCGAGCACCCACCCGACCCAGAAGTCCGGCGTGCGGTCGTAGCGGAGACTCGGCGCGGGCAGCTCCTCGCAGGGAAGCAGCGGCAGCATGGTGCGCAGCAGGTCGTAGGACGACTTCCCGGCCACGTACACCGGGTTCTGCTTCTCAAATTCCTCGGCGAGGCCCGATGCCAAAAACGCGTGGGCCACCTGGGCACCCGTGCACCCGGCGAGGTTCACGCCGATATCGAAGACGAACGCCAGCACCTCCTGCAGGTCGTGGGCATAGGGCGAGGACGGCAGCTCGATGACCGCATAATGGTACTCCCCCACCTCTCAGCCCTCCCTCATCAGGTCGAGCATGTACACGCCAGCGGGGTCGAAGGGCTCTTCGTGCAGGATGCGATCGAAATCGCGCCGGGCCCTCTCGTCCCGCCGCATGCGCCTCTCGTGCCACCGAGACGCTAGGGCCACTTCTGCCCCCGCAAACGTGAGGGCCCCGAAAGCGGCCTCGCTCACCGCGACCACCTGGCGGCCCAGGCCGCCGAGCTTCATGGCCCGTTCAAGCTGCCCAAGGCTGATGCGGTTTTCCAGAAAGGCCCGGGCGAACGAGAAGTAGGAGTCGTCGGCCCGGTAGCCGATGACCACATCCGCGCTGCCCAGCTCTGCCGGATAGCGAGCCGCCACATAGGACTTGGCGGCTTCCATGAGGTTCGTCGCCACGTCGAACTGCCGGTTGGCAAAGAGCACGGCCAGCCATTCGATAGTGCCGTAGGGCTCGGCATCCAGATCCACAACACGCAAGCCCTTCAGCTCAAGGTCGTAGGCATTCGCGAACCCGTCCTTTGCCTTCGGGCAGGCCCATTCGCAGGCAAGCTCGAACGACTCCGTGCAATAGAAGCCCAAACCGTAGTCGTTGTAGGGATTGCCCACGCCAAAGAGCGGCCGCTCAACCCGAATCGGCGACCCATGATACAAGCGCAGACAATCGCTCATGGCAACCTCCCTTGCTATATCGCTTTGGTGATATAGCATGTTAAAGCAGGAGTGAGGTTGAGTCAATTATTGCAAAATTTTCAGATACGCAGGCAAGGGCGCCCTACTCTGTCACGCGTTTGCGATCGGGGTTGATGAGGGCGCCGGCGAGGGCGGCCACGGCGGATACGGCGCCGGCGATGCGCAGCCACAGTGCGGTAGTCTGGCAGGCCATGTCGGCGCTCTTGCAGACGCCGATGGAAAGCGGCGTGTCAAAGGTGAGCAGCACGATGGCGAGCGACAGCAGCACCAAAGCCACGGTCATGGGTCGCTTCGTCACAAGCGCCACCACCGCCACAACGGCCAGGATGAGGGCAAGCAGCAGCTCGACCTTCGCCGTGTAGGTGCAGCGCATGGGCACCATATTGCCATTCGCCAGCTCAAGCATTCCCGCGCACACCGGCGCCCACAAAAGCACAGCTCCGCATATCACAACGGCGCAGACGAGCGCCGCAATCGGCGCCAGCAAAGACAAGTTCTTCATGAGTTCCCCTTTCAAGCGATGACGGCGATGCCCTTGGGGCTCGCCAATCCTTCAATCGTATTCATCAATGCCATCGTTGCCGCATCGATCACATGCACTTGGCCTCCGATGCTGTTGCCCACCAGCAGCGTCTTCTCGTCGGGAGCAAGTACGAGCGTGTCGATGCCCACGCCCAAAGGCAGCCGCCCCGTCTCGCTCCAATCGGCGTCGAAGGCCACCAACTCCCCGTCGTCGCGGGCGATGGCCCACACCGCCGAGCCGTCGGACGCCTGGGCCACCCCGGCGACGGACTGCCCAACAGGTATTTCCAGCACCCGCTTGCCAGAAGCGCGATCGAGCACGTACAGGTCATTTACCTGTTGCTCGCCCTCCCCGCCCACGCCGGCCAGAAGCAGCTGCGCTCCGTCGGCAGACACGAGAATCTGACGCGGGCCCACGACGCCATCGAAAGCTTCGATTTCCGCTGCAGCCTCCAAATCGACGCGGGCCACGTCGAAGGTGCCATAGTTCGCGCAGTACAGCAGATCCCCCTCGGGCGCCAGCGCTAGCGCCACCGTACGACGACCCGTGCCAGGATCGATGCGGCAACAATCGGGCGGATCCGTTCGGTTATGGTAGCCGGAAGCGTTGAGCTTCACGGTTTTGACCAGGGATTTCAGCTGTGTATCAACGAGATGGATGCTGGAAGCGAAATAATCTCCCACATAGAGGATGCCCCGCGCCTCGTCATAGCACAGCCCGAGCGGCTGCTTGCCCACTGTGATCGGCGTCACCTGCGACGGATCAGCGATGCTTACGGCCGTCACCTCGCCACCGCCGGAACTTCCCACATACACCCAGCCGTCAGCCACCAGAGCCGTGGCGGGATTCTGCCCGGCGGCGATGCGCTGCAGGATCTCCCCCGTCGAGGGATCAACGACCGCGAGCGTATTGTTCGCGTATTCAGCCACGCACAACAATCCCGGAGCAAGCGCAGCCGCCGAGGATGCAGCTGAAGCACTTTCAGATGCTGAAGGCATCTCGCTTTTACCGCCCTCGCCGGGATTCGGGTTTTCGCCCTCATCCGCGAAACGGGTAGCCTGCCCCGCCTCTGGCTCCTTTTCCGAACCGGCGCACCCTGGCAGAGCCCCCAGCAACACCGATCCCGCAGCTATCCCTGCCAACGAGGCGAACGTCCTTCGCGTCAGCATGGAGTTACCTCCTCACGGCGCGCAAGCTTCCCCTCTTCCAGCACGTACACCTCGTCGGCTTGGCGCGCGTAGGCCTCGTCGTGGGTGACAACGACCACCGAGCGCTCGCCTTCGGCAACAAACGCACGGAAGCGACCGAAGACCTCATCGGACCAGTCGGCATCCAAGTCGTTGGTGGGCTCGTCGGCCAGCAGCAGATCGTGCTTGGCCAGAAGAACGCGGGCCAGCACGAGACGCCGCTTCTGTCCCACGGAAAGTTCGGCGGGCAAGTGATCGGCCCTATCGGTCAGACCCACCTCCTCAAGCATGGCGTCGATGGCGCCCCCGTCGACCGGCTGTCCGGCGGCCCGCAGCGCCATCACCATGTTCTCCCGGGCCGTCAGCGCCGGGAACAAGTACGGGCTTTGGAAGACAAAGCCGATGCCGCAGCGGTGCACGGCATCGATCTCGGCGGCCGAGGCCCGCACAAGATCGGTACCGTGGTAGAGCACCGATCCCTCGTCGGCCCGCAGAAGGCCGCCCATCACGTTGAGCAGCGTGGACTTCCCCTTGCCCGACACGCCGGTCACCGCCAC
The DNA here is from genome assembly GCF_009755265.1 of Adlercreutzia rubneri. Lineage (NCBI taxonomy): Bacteria > Bacillati > Actinomycetota > Coriobacteriia > Eggerthellales > Eggerthellaceae > Adlercreutzia > Adlercreutzia rubneri. The sequence goes on from NZ_WPOO01000004.1 coordinate 11,006, forward strand.
GATGCGGCCCGGCGCCACGGCCAGCGACACCCCGTCCAGCGGACGCACGGGCGGCACGCTGCGGAACTCTTTCACCACGCCCTTAAGCTCAATCAACGGCTCCATCACATATCACCCCTCGTCAACGTCTCTTGCGGGTCGCGGCGCAGCATTTGCACGACCGGCTGCACCAGCGCCACAGCGGTCAGGACCACGGCGAACAGCAGGCCCGCCGCCACCGCCGTCCCGTAGGAGCTCGCGGGAACCACCGCCCCGGGCATGTTGAATTCGCTGTGGAAGGTGCCGACCACCGACCCGGCCACCAAGCAGGCGATCCCAACGGCGACCACGGCCGCCACCAGCGTGACCAGCCCGATCTCGCAGGCGAAGCACCCCACGACCCGGCCCCGGCTCATGCCGAAGGTGCGCAAAAGCCCCAGCTCGCGCATGCGGCTGGCCGCCAGGGCCGAGAAGCGCCCGGCCAGGGCCAAAGCCGCCAGAATAACGAGCACGATGAGAAACGCCACGGCGATGGCCTCCACCACGGCAAGCTGCGAGGACGCGCCCGACACCATGTCCGCCGTCCGCACGGCCACCGAACCCGGCACTGCATCCACGAGCGCCTGGCACAGGGCGTCTATGTCAGCCCCGTCGGCCGCCTTCACCATGAGGCAGGAAACGGCGTTGAAGGGATCGGCATCGCCCCATACACTTTCCAAATAGGGACTCGCCGCCGCGATGGTGCGTGCCGCGTCAATGTCCATGAAGATGGTCTCGTCCACGCTGGTGCCCGTCGGCGCCAAGGTGCCGGCCACGTGGAAGACCGAACCCAAAATGGAAGCCTGCCCGCCCTCGATGGCCGGAGCCGCCGAGCCCAGCAGAATGCCGTCGTCGCCCAAGCCGAAGTCGTCGGCCTCGGCCGAAGCACCGCCCTCGGCTCCTTCCGCGCCGCCGACGATCCAGGGCGCCAGCACGAAGTCCGTCGCTGCATCAATACCCACGACGCGGGTGACCCCCACCACCGAGCAGCAGCTCTGATCCACCGTCTGGGTGAAGAACTGCGGCGTCGAGGCGGCCACGCCCTCGGTGGCGGCCACGGCCTCTGCGGCCGACGCCGGCAGATACACGTTCACCGGCTCGGCGCAGAAGAGCACCTCCGAGGCATTGCCCGAGGCGCCGGCCGGCAACACCATGATATCGGCCCCCAGCCGTTCCCGGGACAGGCGCACGCCGTCTTCCAGCGACGTCACCACAATCATCGAGGCGGTCAGCGCGAGCACGGCCATAAACGCAATAAACGCCGTGAGCACAGAAGAGCCCAGCCGGCGCGTGATATTTCTCCATGCCAGGTAGAACACGAAGACAACCTCCCTTGTGTTGAGAGGAGGTGCCCGGGGAAATAAGGGAGGGTGGAATTCCCCGCGCACCTCCATGAGGCGTGGCACCCAGTACGAGTCGAGCGCCACGCTCTGCCATTACCGCGAATGCCTGGTATGCAAGCAATCTTACACCCAGATGCGCCTCGCGAGCTTAAGCCTGCTCCATGCCGGGATCAATGAGCCCCGTCGCAGCGTCGATGTCGGCGAACGCCGTCGCATCGAGATCCTTGTCCAAAACCACCTTCAGGTTCGGCTTCGTCGCCGCCTGATCCTTCACGTCGGTGCCCTCGGGCAGCTTGTCCATCTCGTCCAACGTAAGGTTGGAGCTCGGGCACGTCATGACGCACACGGGCATATCCCCGCGGGCCTGACGATTGGCGCAGCCATCGCACTTGTAAGTCGTGGACGTCGCCTCGTCGTAGCAAGGCGCGTGGAAGGGGCAAGCCTCAATGCAGGTCTTGCAGCCGATGCACTTCTCGTGATCCTGCACGACCAGGCCGTTGTCCATCTTCTGGTAAGCGCCCACCGGGCAGTTGGCCACACAGGCCGGCTCGTCGCAGTGGTTGCAGGCCATGGACACGAAGGCGTGGCCGCCGGCCTTCTCCACCTCGCGTACGCGACGGATGAACACACCGGGCGTGAGCACTTTCTCGTTGGCGCAGGCCACCTGGCATCTCTTGCAGCCGTAGCAGTTCGCCGAGTTAACGAAAAATCCCTGAGTCATGATTTACGCCCCCTTCTTCACTTCAACGAGCGTGGAATTGCAGCAATGGATAGTGCCGAGCGTGGGCCAGGCGTTGTTGGTGACGTTGCTCGTCGGCGAAGCGGTGGTGTCATCCCAGCCGTTCTGTAGCACGACGACGCCCGGTTTCACGTTCTCGGAGACAAGAGCCACGCCGGAGTGCTCACCGCGGTCGTTGTACACCGTGATGTCGTCGCCCATGGCAATCGAGCGAGCGGCAGCATCTTCGGGATGAATCACGATCAGCGGCTTGTGGCCGTCCATGGAGAGCATGGTCTCCAGATTGTTGAAAATAGTATGCACCTGATGGCGCGTCTTGCGCTGCACGGCCGCCAGCGGGTACTTTTTCGCCAGCTCGCTATCGGCGTTGAGCGGATGCTCGACGGGACGCTGGTGGCAGGCGATGGGTGGGAAGCCCTCGTCGACCCAGGCCTGCACCCACAGATGAGCCTTGCCGGTGGAGGTGTCAAAGTTGCCGTCCTTGTAGGCAATCCAACCCGGCACGAGATCCCAGGCGTTCACGCCCTTCTTCTCTACCAGCTCTTCATAGGTGACGCCAGAACCTTCCAGCACGCGGGAAATGTACACCGACGGATCCTCGTTGAAGTACTTCTCGAAGCCGAAGCGCTTGGCCACCTCAGCGGTGATCTCCAGGTCGGTCTTCGCCTCACCCGGAGGAGTAACGCCAGCCTCGCTGATCTGGATGACAGCAGAACGAGACGAATGAGTGACATTAGGCGTCTCGAACAAGGCCGTGTTGGGCAGCACTAGATCGGACCACAGGCACGTAGAGTTCATGAACTGATCCACCTTCACCACGAAGGGAATATGCTCCAAAGCCTTCTTCCACATGTTGGTGTTCGGCATCTGGGCCACCGGGTTTCCCTGAGCGACCCACATGAAGTTGATCTTGGTCGGTTTGTCCTCGAGCACCATCTCACCAAAATGAGGGAAGGGGATCGGCTCGAATTTACCGGCATCGGGATTGCTCTCGAAGGCCGCACCGGAGGGAACGAGTTCTGCGGATCCGCCAATATCATACATACCATCACCCTCGTGGCCAATATGACCGCAGAACAGGGCCAAGTAGACTTGGGTCGCCGTGGCATAGGCGCCGTTCTCGGTGCGCTGGTATCCGCCCATGTTCTGGACAATGATGGCTTTGTCGGCCTTGGCATAATCGCGGGCAATACGGGCAATGTCGTCGTAGGAGCAGCCCGTTTCGGCCTCGACGGCTTCCTTGCCCCACTTGTCAGCCTCGGCCTTGACGAGGTCGTAGATGGTCACATAGTCGTTGGCGATCTCGGTATCCGCCACGGTGAGCGGCGGTGTCACACCAGCGGCGTCGTGGGCAACGAGTGCCTTGGTGGTCGGGTCGTACACCTGGTAGGTGGTGTCGTCGGACGCGTCGGTGAAGGCCGGCGCGTTAGTCTTCTTGTCGATGAGGCAGGGGGCCGTGGTGTGGGCAATGAGGTACTCCTCGTCGGTGAGACCCTCGTCGATAACCACTTTCAACATGGCCAGGGCCACAGCAGAGTCGGTGCCGGGCCAGGGCTGGATCCACTCCTGGGACTTGTCAGCCGTCTCGGAAAGGAACGGGTCGATGGTGCAAAGAGTGCCACCGTTGTCCATCATTTTCTGGAAACGCCCGAAATAGCCCGTCATGGTGACGACCGGGTTGTTGCCCCAGGCGATGATGTAGTTCGCCTTTTCGATCTCATTACGCAAAGGCGTGGTGCGGCTACCCAGAATTGTGCCAAGACCCGAATCGATACCAGCGCAGCAGGAGTTACCGGTGATAGCCGTAGTACCACCGAGCCAAGACCCGAGCGTGCTCATGGAGTCGGTCAGCGAGCTGAAGTTGCCCGTACCGTCCTGCACGATGATGGACTGGCTGCCGCCGTTGTCCAGTGCGTACTGGATCTTCTCCTGAATGAGATCGTAGGCCTCGTCCCAGGTGATCTCCTCGAAGTCGCCGGAGCCCTTCTCGCCCACGAGCTTGAGGGGCTTGGTCAGGCGCTTGTCGGAGTTGCACAGCTCCACGCGGGCGAAGCCGCGGGCGCAAGCGGGGCTCTCGTTCACCTCGCCGCTCTCCACTTTCACGAGCTTGCCGTCGCGCACGTAGCCCTTCAGCAGATGGTGCTGGCACTCCGGCGAGCAGCAGCCGTAGACGAGCTGGCAGTCGGCGAACTCGTCCTCGCCGGTGAAGGCCAGACCCTCCCCCTCGTCCTTGGTCGGCGCCTCGTCGGTGGACGCCGGAGCGCATCCGGCCAGGCCCACAGCTGCCGTAGCCGCCGCAGCGCCCACGAAGGCGCGACGGGTGAGCTTGGCGTCAATGGCGCGTTCGCTGTTCTTCGTCATAGAACTCTCCTCCCTCAGATAGGATTTTCTCGCGAGCTGCGGCGAAAAGACGTTTGAACCCCCGCTCTCGGCGGATCTCCTACCGCCTTGCTGTCGCATCGGGCGGCCCTCCTCGGCCGAAACCCTCGCACTCGCTGGCTATTATTCTGCCGTTGACTCAACGTCACTTCAATGGCGGCCAGCGGAACTTTTCATTAAGACTTCGGGGCAAATATTAAAAAAGAATTACCTTCCCCACCGAAGTCTCCTGCATGCAGCTCCATCGGGCATAATATGAAGATTGACGAGGAGGGGACACCATGTCTAACGACCACCCGGGGCGCCCGTTCCGCTATGGCATACGCTTCAAGATCGCCGTTTCCATCGGCGTCATTATGGTTGCGCTCATGGCCGTCGACATCCTGTGGAACCTGTCGCTGCAGAACGCCCAAGCCGAGAACGAGGCTCGCGAGAAGGCCGAGGTACTTGCCTCCGAGATGCGCGCAGCATGGGATTTCGTCGATATGAATCAGGACGTCATCAACCGTGCCGAGGACGGCACCTTCCGTACGAAGCACCTCGTGTGCGTGGTGGCGGCGAAGTCCATCTCCATGCTGTTCACCACGGAAACCGACTACTCCATCCGCTTCACCAACGACACGCCCCGCCAAGCCGCCAATGCGCCGGACGCCTTCGAGCAGGAGGCTCTGGCCGCCTTCAACGCCGACCCGGAACGCAAGGCGTTCTGGCGCGTGGTAGACGCCGGCGACGGCACGCGGGTGTTTCGCTATACCGAGCCTTTGTACGTGACCGAGTCGTGCCTGGAATGCCACGGCGACCCGGCAGGCGAGCTAGACCAGTACGGCTACGCGAAAGAGGGCATGCAGGTAGGCGAGGTGGGCGGCGCCATGTCCATCATCGAACCCATGGACATTTACGCCGCCGGCATTCAAGACAGCATGATACAGCAGGCAATCATGGTACTGTTCATGATGGTAGCCGCCTTCGCCGGGCTGTACTTCGTCACCAGCCGGCTGGTGCTGAGGCCCATCGATGAGCTGCGCACGGCGGCGGGCGCCGTCGGCAAGGGCGATTTCAACTACACGCTGACGGTGCCCAACCCTGGCGAGCGGCCCCGCGACGAGCTGTCCGAGCTCGCCGGTGAGTTCGACCGCATGGCCCGCGACCTGGAGAAACTGTACGCCGACTTGGAAGGGCAGGTGCGTTCCAAAACCGACGATCTCATGGTGCTGAACGATATGTTGAACTACCAGAAGCGCGAGCTGAAGGCGGCACTCGATCGGCTCGGCGAGGAGGTGGCCTACAAAAACGAGTTCTTCGCCATCATAAGCCACGAGCTGCGCACACCGCTCACCAGCATTTTGGCCTACGCGCGCATCTTAAACGGCGACGACAGCTTGGCACCGAAGACCCGCGAAGCCGTGAGCGAAATCGAGTCGAACGCCACACTTTTGCTGAACATGGTGAACAACATCCTCGTCATTTCCAAGCACGCTGCTAAAAAGGACGAGCTTTTGCCCGAACCCGTGGATTTCGTCGATCTGGCCCAGTTCGTGCGCAAATCGCTCGCCCCCATCGCGGAGGGCAAAGACGTGCGGCTCACCTGCACGGTGGCGCCGGATGTGCCCCTTTCCATGGCCGATTGGGAGAAGCTGCGGCGCATTCTGGAGAACCTGGTGAACAATGCCATCAAGTACACCCATCGGGGCGGCTTCGTGCGCCTGACGATAGGGTTCGAAAACGGCGAAGCAGCGGACCGCGACCGCGGCAACCCTACTGACACGCACGCCCCCGACGGCGGAGACACCGCCCCCACCGGCTGGATCGTCATGCGGGTCGCCGACGACGGCATGGGCATCGCACCCGAGGAGCTGGACCAGATCTTCGAGCTGCACAAGCAGGCCGGGCAGTCGGCCAACCGCCGCTATCGGGGCACGGGGCTGGGGCTGGCCGTAGTGCGCGATCTTGCCGAGCTGCATGGCGGCACCGTGACCGTGGAAAGCCGGGTGAAGGAAGGCAGCACGTTCACCGTGCGCATTCCCTACGTTCCCGTGATCGAGGAAGAGGACGAGGAATCGTAAAGGCCGCGGCGGCGCCGAGGCGCAACCGCCGACAACCGCGAAGGAGGACGACGATGGCGAAGATTCTGCTCGTGGACGATGAACCGCGCATTGCCCGGGTGGTGCGCGACATGGTGGAAGGCGCCGAGTGGCAATTCGCTTACGCCGATAACGGCGCCGATGCGCTGGACGCCGTCGCTCGCGATGCGCCCGACCTCATCATCATGGACGTCATGATGCCGAAGATGGATGGCTTCACCGCCTGCCGCGAACTGCGCGCCCGGGGCGTCACGGTACCGGTCATCTTCCTGTCGGCCAAAGGGGACATCGTGGACAAGGGCGTCGGGTTCGCAGCCGGGGGCGACGACTATATGGTCAAGCCCTTCGACCCACGCGAGCTGATGATGCACATCGAGGCCCACCTGCGCCGCGCCGCCATGCGCCCGACCGCCGCCATGCCGTCCACCGGCACCATCACCGTCGGACGGCTTTCCCTGGACATGGCCCAGCACCGCGCTACTTTGGGCGGCGAGCACGTACCGCTGACCCCGAAAGAGTTCAAGATCCTGGCGACCTTGGCCGCAAGCCCCGGCACCGTGCTCTCCCGAGAGCAGCTGGTGGAAGCGGCCTGGGGACCGGAGTTCGTCGGCGAGACCAGTTCCATCACCGTGTTCATCAAGAAGCTGCGGGCCAAGATCGAGGACGACCCCACTGAACCCCGCATCATCGAAACCGTCTGGGGCATCGGCTACCGCCTCGACCCCGAGGCCTGCGGGTAAGCTAGCGAGCGAACCTGCAGGCAAACATTCTCGCTCGCGCACCTTTGACCCCGAAATGATATTTCTGATTTAAAAGTGCCATTTCGGGGCTTCTTTCTGTGCCCAAGCCGATTGCACCCCAGCGCCTTTCAGCCGCATTCGCCAGATGGCCAAAAAAGACGCGCTAACTGCGGTTTTCAGCCCTCTTTCCCCGACTTTCACCATCTACGCATTCGCGCGTCCTTTTCAATAATGTTCTGACCAGGTAAAACTATGATCAAGAGAAACCGCACTTTCGAAACCGCAAGCCGCTGACGCAGCCAGCGCAGATTTTTTGACCAAAAAATGCTCTAGAGACACTTTCGCATGCAGTTCGCGAGCCGTTTTTGGCCACAAGCGTCCTACTTTCCCGCGCCGCCGTGGTTGATGGTGGTGGCGAGGGGGTGGCGCTTCAGAAGAAGCATCATCACGAGGCACGCAAGCATGAGCGGCACGAACCAGAGGAACAGCGGCAGCAGCGCGTCGGAGTAACCGACAGCAATGACCGACTGGGCTGACCTGGACAGCGCATCCACGATTTGCGGCGTCAGCGTGGCGAGCGACAGATTGTCCACATGGGTGAGCTTGCCGGCCACGTCGGCCGTAAGGCGCATGGTGAACAGCGCGCCCACGAGCGCCGTGCCCACTGAAGCGCCGATCTGCCGGAAGAAGTTGTTCGCCGCCGTGGCGGTGCCCACCATGGCGTGGGGGAACTCGTTTTGCACCACGAGCACGAGCAGCTGCATGCCGAGCCCCATGCCGAAGCCGAGTACGAACAGATACAGCACCGGCACCCACAGCGCCTCGTGCACCCGCATGCGCGACAGCAAGAATAGGCCCACCGTGCTCACGACACACATGGCCACGAGCATCCCCTTGTAGCGCCCCGTCTTCGACGCCACCCAGCCGGTGGCCATGGAGGTGATGAGGATGCCCACGCTGGTAGCCGTGCACACGAGACCGGCCACCTCCGGCGACAGATCGTCCACGATTTGGAAGTAGGTGGGCAGGTAGTTGAGCGCTCCCATGAAGCTGATGTTCAGGAGAAGCCCCGTTACCGAGCACAGCACGAAGTTGCGGTTGCGGAAGAGCCCCATGGGGATGATGGGCTCGACGGCGCGGCGCTCCAACAGCACGAAGACCACAGCGACAGCCACAGCCAGAGCGACAAGGCCCATAAACGGCAGACTGCCCCAGGGAATAAGCGTGCCGCCCCAGGCCATGGCCAGCACGAGCGAGGTCACGGCCACGGTCATGGCCATCATGCCGGGCCAATCGAGGGGGTGCTTTCCGAGGGCACGGGCGTCGCGGGGCAACGTGAGTCCGAGTACCACCACGGCAAGCAGGGCCACGGGCACCGTGAACCAGAAGATCCAGCGCCAGCCCGTCACCTGGATGAACCAGCCGCCCATAAGCGGGCCCAGCACATTCGACACGGCGAACACGGCGCCGATGACGCCCATGTAGGTGCCGAGTTTGCGCGGCGGCACCACGTCGGAGAGCGTCGCCTGGGACAAGATGATGAGGCCGCCGCCCCCGAGGCCGGAGACGAGGCGGCCGCTGATGAGCATCTCCATGTTCACGGCCAGGCCGCACACCACCTTGCCCGCCGCATACAGCGTGAGCGCCGCCATGAGCAGCCGCTTGCGGCCGACAAGGTCGCCCAGCTTGCCGTAGATGGGCATGACCAACGTCGACGACAGGATGTAGGCAGTGGAAACCCACTGCATGATCTCCACGCCGTTCAAGTCACCCACGATGGTGGGCAGCGCCGTGGAGGCGATGGTCTCGGAAAGCGAGCTGATGAACATGGCGAGCAGAAGCCCGAAGAACACGAGCGCCAGCGCCCGGCCGTGCAGGGCGTGATCGGTATGGGGCGTGGAAGCGCCTGCGGGTTTTGCGGGCGCCGATGAGGTAGGAGCTATTGCGGGCGACGCAGCTGCAACGGCCGAAGCCGCCTCCGTCTTCGAAGTCGTATCTGCTGCGCTCGCCGCCATAGGTCGCCTCTTTCCAATCAGGGGATTCTCCCTATTTTAGAAAGACGGCCGCCGCAAGCGCCGCGCAACAACCCCGCCTGCGCCGAACTGTCACGGCACCGTTGAAGACTTGCGCGAGAATGCGTTTGCGAACGCTACAGCGCCAACTCGTACATAGCCACCTGGATGTCGCCGAGGGCCGGGTAGTGCACGGTCCACTCGCCCTTGTCCTCGAAACCGCACGACTCGTAGAGGCCGCGGCCGCGTACGTTGTGGGGGAAGGTGTCGAGGCGTAGAGCCACCAGGCCCTGGGCTCGGGCGATGTCAGCGGCACCATTCACGAGCTGGCGACCGAAGCCCCGGCCGTGGAAGGCCGGCAACGTGGCCACCACATGCAGGACGCCTACCTGTTCGGGCGCAGCATCCACGGCCCAGGGAACGGCGTTGTAACCGGGGGCGCCTTCATGATTAACCACCATGGCCGAGGCAATGATGGGCTCGGACTCACCGCCTTCGGAGACCACTTCAACCCCTTCCGCAGGCAGCAGCCCCACGATCAGCTGGGCCGCCTCCAACGACTCACGCAAGAACGCCGGCGAGGGATGCACGCCATGCTGCCACTGCACGTCGAAATCGGTGCCCTGCATCTCGTCGATCATCGTCGTGTAGAACGCAAGCACCGCATCGAACTCATCGGGCCGCGCCACGCGCACTTCCAACATCGCCGCTCCCTTCTTCATCGGATTCGAGTGAAGACAGTATAGCGTTACGATGCCACCTACAGTCCGAGCAACGGGCGGTACAGCGACTCGTCGGTTTCGGAGAAGACGTTGAACACCACGGTCATGGGCACATCGGGATGCTCGTTAAGCCAGCGGCGCACCGTAGCGACGGCGATGGAGGCCGCCTCTTCCTGCGGGAACCCGAACACACCCGTGGAGATGCAGCAGAAAGCGATGCTGGAAAGCCCCGCCTTGGCCGTCGCGTCCAGGCACGCGCGATAGCACTCGGCCAGCTGACGGCGGTGCGTATCGGTGGGACGTCCGTTGGCGATGGGCCCCACCGTGTGGATAACGTAGCGCGCGGGCAGGTTGTAGCCGTCGGTCACCTTGGCCTGGGACGTTGGCTCCGGGTGCCCCTGCGCTGCCATGAGGTTCGCACAAGCCGCACGCAATTGCACACCGGCGAAAGTGTGGATGGCGTTGTCGATGCAGTAGTGTAGCGGCGCCCAGCAGTCGGTCATGCCGGAGTTGGCGGCGTTCACGATGGCGTCTGCGGCCAAGGTGGTGATGTCGCCGCGCCACAAGCGTAGGCGCGGGTCGGTTGGCGACGGGGTCGTGTCGGCCAAGGTCGCCACACCCGCCTCGGCGATGAGCCCCTGCAGCAGTTCGTCCTGGGTCGCGAGGAACTCGCCGGGCGCGGGCCACGGAGGCCGCACGTTTACAAGTGATCGGAACGCAAGCCACAGCGCCTCGGTCGAAGCGCTTGCCAGGCCGCCCTGAGCCGCATCGGCCGCCGCGGGCGGCAGAGCGCACCCATGCGCCTTGCCCTCTTCGACGAGGTATTCCACCAAATATTGCAACAGTTTGCGATCCATAGATTCGCCTCCCTCACAGCACCTATAGCGCGAAGCGGTCGCGGGCGCGCTTGGGGGCGGTGGCACGCGTGGCCTCGGCGCGGTCGTGCTGCCAGTTCATGAGGAACAGCACACAGTCGGTGCGGTTGCTGGCGCGCAGGCGCTCGATCTGGCGATCGAACAGCTCGACATCGTTCAAGAACCCGGCATCGGCCAGAGCGCGCACCATGGCGATGTCCCCCTCACGCGCCACATACTGCACGGCCTCCGCAGCGCGCTCACGCAGCGCTTCCACAATGCGATCGCGCATCTCGGGCGCCAAGCGGAAAGGCGCCGCCACGCGGTGGAGCAGGGCTCCCAGATGATCAGGCAAGCCGCGCCCCACCAGCAATTGGTCATCGTAGCGGGCGAAGTCGAAGGGGATGCCATCCTCGACGTCTTCCAAAAAGCAACTTATGAGCTGGTCGGACGTGATATGCACCACCGCATCAGCCGCAGCCAGGCGCACGATGGCGTATTCGAAGCTGCCCTCGCCGATGCTGGTGACGCTCGCGGGGATGAGCACGGGGCCGACCAGCGTGCGCGAGCAGAAGCAGTGGGCACCGATGGTGCGTAAGCCTTCGGGAAGCATGAGCTTACGCGTGCCCTTGCAGGCGTTGTCATCGCGCACCTCACGCACCGTATCGGGGATGACCAACGTCGCTGGCGCCGTGATGAGCGCGCGCTCGGCGATGAGCGTCAGCGGTGCGCCTTCCACCTCGCGCGGCAAAGCCAGGCGATCGGTGGCAGAAACCGGCGCCACCATGGCGCTCGCTGCGTTCGCCGCGGCCTCGCGAGCCGACACCGCCGTCGCGCCTCTCATGCGGGCATGGGCCGCCGACGAGAACTGGCGCGAGGGGGAATCGGGGGCCGGAGGACCCGCCACCAGATGAGCCTCACGCGAACCGTTTTCCGCAGCGACGCTGGGCTCCTTCGCAACGCCGTCCTCCCGCGCGAAGCCATCCTTTTCTGCGGGGTCGTTTCCTTCTGCAAACCCGTACCAGCACTGGTTTTTTTCCACGGCCTGAAAATCAGTGACACGACCTCCGCAGCGCGCGACAATGCGCGCAAGCGCCGCTGGATCGCTGGCCCGCCAAAGCGTCTCGGGGTTCATCGAGCCGTCCACGCGCTCCAGCGAGTCGGGCACATCGATGACGCGCGGCGGCGGGCATCCTTTCGCGAAGGCGGCGGCGCTCATGACGCGCACGCCATCAGGGACCACAAAATGCTCGGCATAAGGTGCCGAGGCGAAGATGAGGCGGAAGGGGGCCATCGTCTCGCTCGAGAAAAGGCGCGCATCGCCAGCGCCCAACCTCTCGCTGTGCCCACCGCCCAGACGCTCGAGCAGACAATCCTCCTTTATCGCATAGCATTTGTTGACAGGGCTCACCAGGTAGCGACGCGCCTCGAGCCGAGGGTTGGGCAGAGCCATGTCCAGCGGGGACGGGTCGTACGTGCGCACGCCCGCGCCCAGGTACACCACTTCGGCACTTACGGCATTGAACGCCTGAGAGCCCACCACTTCCACGGTGTCAGGCACCACTAGCAAGCGAACCTGGGCGCCACTCGTAAAGCGTCGGGAAAAAGCCTCTGAGGCGATGCGCACCACGGGCACATCGTCGATAAACGACGGCACCACAACGATCAAGCCGTCGGCCCGAAGACCGTGCTCGGCAAGCTTTCCCAGGTGCACGGCGGAAACCGCGTAGCCCTCGCCATCGCGTCGCACCGTTATGGGAACGTTGGTGGCAAAGTACGTCTCTTCACTTTGCGATGTTTCACGGTCGGATAGCGATGTTTCACGAGCTGTTAGAAGCGTTTCACGGTTTTGCGATGTTTCACGCTTTTGGGTTTCGCGCGCATTTTCGCAAGACGGATCCTTCGCTTCCTCTTTCGGCTGCCAGCGCGGCGTTTGCCCCAAGGTCCACAGCTCGTGGGGCGACAGCTTGCGCGCTGGCGCTGCCGCCGCTGCTGCGCCAGTGCCAGCAGCCGCCTCTCCGATGGCCTGTCCGACTGCGCTTGCTGTTGGCCCCTCCCCCTCTTCCCCGCGCACAGCACTGCCGATAATGCCCATGCGCTCCTCATCAGTTATACCCATGCCGAGCGCACCTACGATGAGCAGATCTCCGTCGGTGCCATCAAGCTCCTCGGTTTCATCGAGGGCCGCATCGTGCACCCAGGGCTTGTAGGGAGCCAGCTGGGGCCGCCAGTTCTCCCCCTCGATGGGGTGCCCCGGTTCCTCAATCGTCACGTCGGCCAGAGTTAAATGAAGCGGATTTTCTTGCACCCGCGCAATGAGATCGTCAAGAGAAGAAGTTGCGTCGCGAAAGACCAGAGCAGTGGCGTCCATAATTTTGTGCACCTTCCCAATTTCGATGCCCAAGGGCTGTTTACCCCGCGTAATCCCCATGCTACACTACAGCGCAAAGAGGCACAATGACAAAAGAATCGCCATTTTTGGTCACAAAATCGACTTCTGGGTTTCTTTGAGAGGGAATTACGGACAGCGAAACCCACAACAGTATTGGATCTTATCCAAATATATCGAATATCAATAAGTGAGTGAGTCTTTCCGGCAGGAGAAAAACCCAGAACTCGACTTTGTGACCAAAAATGTCGAAATGTTTGTAGCTCGAGTCGCGAAAGGAGGGGCCGTGCACGAAAGCGAGATAGAGGCGCTGGCCCTCGACGCGCTCGGCCTGGTGCGCAACGAGCTCCTCGTGAGCCTGCGCTTCATGAGCGCGGCGTTCGCCCGACTCGCGCCCCTGCCCATCCCCGGCGCTACGCTCGCCACCGATGGCGCGCATTTGCGGTTCGACCCCGTCACCTGGGCGCGCACCTACGCCGCCGATCCGGCCGAAGCTTCTCGCGCCTACCTGCACACGGTGCTCCACTGTGTGTTTCTGCACCTCTACCCTGGCGAGGGCATCGATCCCGATCTGTGGGACATCGCCTGCGACATGGTGGTGGAATCGGTGATCGATCAGCTCGATCTTCCCGCCACGCGCACGCCACAAGCGGCAGCCTCGCGTCCCGAGCTGGAGCGCATGGCCGAAGAGGCCGGCCTCATGACTGCCGAGCGTGTCTACGCCGCCCTGCGCGACCAACGCGCCGCCGGCGCAACCGACGACGAGCTCGCCCGCCTCGGCGCTCGTTTCCACGTGGACGACCATCGCCCCTGGCATGCCGTCATCATTGCCGAAGGAGAAGACGCATCGGGCAAGACGGGCGAGGCAACCGAAGGCGAGGGTCGCACGAGCGCTCCCGCCGCCAAGGCCGATACTTCCGGCACCGACATGGACATCCCCGATGAGGCCGCCGACGTTCCCTATTCCCACAAGGCGCACCGAGCGATGGACGCCGCCGACATCACCCAAAAGGACGCGCCCGAGAACGCCGCCCGCGCCATTGGCGAGCGCTTCGCCGACACCGTGCAGCTCGACCGCTCCCGCGAGCAATGGGAAAACGCGGCGCTGGAGATGGGCATCCAGCTGGACGCCTACGCGAAGCTGTGGGGCATCGAGGGATCGAATCTCGCCATGAACCTGCGCAAAGTGACCCGCGAAAAGCACGATTATCGGGCCTTCCTGCGCAAGTTCGCCCGCATGGGCGAGCAGATCCGCGTGAACGACGACGAGTTCGATTACGTGTTCTACACCTACGGCCTTGAGTTATACGGCAACCTGCCACTCGTGGAACCAGTGGAATTTGCCGAGGAGAAGCGCATCCGCGACTTCGTCATCGCCATCGACACCTCGGCCTCCACCAAAGACGGCCTCGTGCGGCGGTTCATCGAGCGCACCTATTCCATCCTGGCCGACGAGACGAGCTTCTTCTCGCGCATGAACGTGCTCATCGTGCAGTGCGACGCCGCCATTACCGACGTCGCGCGCATCACCTGCCTGCGCGATTTGGAAGACTATCTGGAAAATCCCACCATCAAGGGCCTGGGGGGCACCGATTTCCGTCCCGTGTTCGCCTACGTGGACGAGGCGCTCGCGTCCGGCGAGCTGAACGACCTGGGCGGACTCATCTACTTCACCGACGGCCAGGGCACCTATCCTGCACGTCGTCCCGCCTATGAAACCGCCTTCGTGTTCCTCGATTCCGACGATGCCGCAGCCTCGGCGCCCGTGCCCCCCTGGGCCATGAAAGTTATCCTGGATGAAACCTTCGTGCTAGAAGAGGAGCCACTATGAACATCCGCGAAGCAAAACAGCAGATCAAAAACGCCATGATTGCCTATTTCACTAAAGACGAGTTCGGCAACTATCTTCTGCCGCCCGAGCGCCAACGTCCGGTGTTCCTGCTGGGCGCGCCGGGCATCGGCAAGACGGCCATCATGGAGCAAATCGCCCAAGAACTGGAAGTGGGATTCGTGTCCTACTCCATGACCCACCATACCCGCCAAAGCGCGCTAGGCCTGCCGTTCATCGCGACGAAAACCTATGACGGCGTGGAATACCAGGTGTCCGAATACACCATGAGCGAGATCATCGCCTCGGTCTATGAGGCGATGGAGGCCACGGGGCGCCGCGAGGGCATTCTGTTCCTCGACGAGATCAACTGCGTATCGGAGACGCTCACGCCGGCCATGCTGCAGTTTCTGCAATACAAGATCTTCGGCCGCCATGCCGTGCCCGACGGCTGGATCGTCGTGACGGCCGGCAACCCGCCCGAGTACAACCGCACGGCCCACGACTTCGACATCGCCACGTGGGATCGCCTCAAGCGCATCGAGGTTGAGCCCGACTTCGATGTGTGGCGCGAGTTCGCCGTATCGACCGAGGTGCATCCCGCGGTCATCACCTACCTGGACATCGAGCGGTCCCACTTCTACGCCGTTGAGGCCACGCCCGACGGCGCGTCGTTCGTGACGGCCCGCGGCTGGGACGACCTGTCGGCGATGATCAAGCTCTACGAGGCCCAGGGGCTCACCGTTGATGAGCTGCTCGTGGAGCAGTATGTGCAAAACGGCGAGATCGCAAAGCGATTCGCCATGTACTACGACCTGTTCACGAAGTACCGCAGCGACTATCAGATCGATCGTATCTTGAACGGCAGCGCCGATGCCGGCCTGGCCGAGCGGGCCGCGGCGGCGCCCTTCGACGAGCGCGTGGCCGTCATGGGGCTTATCGTGGACGCCACGGTGAGCTGCTTGCGCGAGGCGGTTATGGAAGAGAAAGCAGCCGCGTTCGCTCATAGCGTGTTGGCCGATTTGAAGGAGCGCCTGGCCGCCGAAGGCGTGGCCGAAGACGCCGATGCGAGCGCGCTCATCCGCGCCACGACCACCGAGCTGGCACGCACCCGCGACACCGAACGGGCCGCGAGCCTGCTTTCCGACGAGCGCTACCGCTCCTTCGAGCGAACCATCAGTCTTCTTGACGAGGTGCTGCGCACAGGAGCCGATACGCCCGAGGGCGCCACGTTCAACCTGCTGCGCGAGCGCTTCAACGAGCGGCTCGACGAGCTGGACGCGGCCATCGACGAGGCGACGGCCGCCCTCGATAACGTGTTCAAGTTCGTGGAAGAGGCCTTCGGCGAGGGCCAGGAGATGCTCATGCTGGTGACCGACTTGTCCGTGAGCCGCGCCGGCATGGCCTTCATCAACGACCACGGGTGCGACCGCTACTTCGCCCACAACCAGAGTCTCCAGTTCTACGAGCGCGGTCACGACCTGGCCGCCCGCATCGACCGCATCACACTGGAAGAGGAGTAGCCCCCAGCGCGACCGCAGCGCCTTGCCCCGGCAAAGGATCCAAGCCACAGCAAGAGCAAGGCCGCGATCCCGGAAGGACCACGGCCTTGCCGCAGGCGACGCGTCGCCTATGGGAGAAAGCCCCGGGGCGCCCGATCACCCGGCGAGCGCCGCCATCGCGCTACGAGCACAGCACCGGCAGCGCCGCCATCTCGCTACAGGTACAGCACCGGTAGAGCCGCCAGAATGACCAGCAGACGCAGCATGAAACCACCCACAAGGACACCGCCCTCGCCGATGACGCTCACTACCATAGAGGTGGTGGAGGTCTCCACCTTTCGCGTGACAAACACCGGGTAGCCCTCGATGGCAAACGGCGCCACCAGGCCAAGCAGCACCAGACCGCCCCAGAACATTGGCGCGTACTGGCCCGACACGAGCGAGGCAACCGATGCGGCGCCCTCGGGACTGCCCGAGCTCACGATGATGAGCATGGTTGCAAGCACCACCATCTCGATAGCCGACAGAATCACGTGGCTCTTCTTGATGAGCCACATCTGCTCGAAGCGCTCACGATCGGTGATAAGGCCCACCAAGCTCGTAGCCGCCAGACCCGCCGACAGAGCCGACACCACGAACAGCACCGGCAAAATGGCGTTGTTCCACAGCGGGTAGGCGCTCACGACCCCCAGTAGAAAGCCGGTGTAGGCCGCCACGCAGAACGCGGATACGATACCTGTCCAGGTGAGCCACTTCGGCACCGGGCGACGCAGCACCTCAAGCAGCGCCGCGGCAATGGACACCGGCATGAACACGCAGATGAAGTACACGCCCAGCGTCATCACCGAGCCCGGGTTCATAATAAGATAGAAGAACCGCAGCGGGTTGTGCAGCCCGGCCTCGGCGTCCAACATGAGCATGAGCAGACCGATGCCCAGAAAGATGGGCGAGATAATGCGGCCCGCGACGCGCATCTTCACGCTGTCGGGATACTTCGCCTCCACAAAGGCTGAAGTGAGGAAGGCGCCGGCCGATGCGCCCGCCAAAAACAGGTACCAAGCGATCATAGATCCCCAAACCATTGATCATCACCTCACGTAGTAGATTTTCGCGGTGGTCAGGTCGCCCGCCAGCGGCTGGGCATTGGTGCGAGCGATTTCCTGGCAGATCTCGCTCTGCGGATCGTCCAGGTCGCCAAACAGGCGAGCGCCGGAGATGCAGGTTCCCACGCAACGCGGCGGGTTGCCCGGCTCGCCCTCGTACCAGCAGAAGCGGCATTTCTCGATAACGCCGGTCTTCTTAATCTGGATACGGGCGCCGTAGGGGCAGGCGGCCATGCAGTACTTGCAGCCGATGCATCGTTCCTCGTCCACCAGCACCACGCCCGAGTCGGTCGTATAGGTGGCATGGGTGGGACACACCGCCTCGCAGGGAGCGTCCTCGCAGTGCATGCACTGCACCGGCACCACTTCCGCATACACGTTGGGGTAGACCCCCTGCTCCATCTCGTCGAATTTGATGAACGCCTCATCGGACTCGAGCCCGTTCACCATCTGACAGGCCACGCGGCAGGCGTAGCAGCCAACGCACTTCTTCGTGTTGATGAGCATTCCGTAACGGGCCATCAGCCTTCCACCTTCCTAACCTTCACCGCTACCTCCTGGCTCATGGTGGAGCCTACGCCGGGTTCCAAATGCAGCGGAACGAAATCCATCATGTTGAGGCCAAAGCCCTGGGCCCGAGTGAGATAGGGCGATGTGCCGCCGTAATGGGTGGGCAGAAACAGCACACCGGGCTTCAAGCGCTCGGTCACCTTCACAGCTACCTGGCCTGAGCACTCGCTGGAGGAAAGCTCCACCGTATCGCCGTCGACAATGCCCAGATCCGCGGCATCGGAGGCAGCCATCCAGAGCCGCTCAAGCTGATATTCCCGGGAGATGGCGTTCAGCGCCTCCAGGTTCAGCGTCATGGAGTGGGAGTGGATACCCTGCTTGCCGCCGATGAGGAAGAACTCGCCCTCGGCCGGCTCCACCAGACGCGGCACGTAGCCGATAACCGGGTTCAAGCCCGCTTCCGCCACCTTCGCCGAGGCGAACTGGAACTTCTCCGTCGGAGTCTTGAACGTCGGCGTGCCGAATGCGAAGCCGGGGTCAGCCAATTCCACGATACCCGCCTCACGCACCGCATCGAGCGAGGTGCCCACGCTGGCCAGCTGCGCGTCGGCCAGCTCTTCCACCGTGAAGTCGAAGTACTCGCCCACGCCGCACGCCTCGGCCAGCCCGGTGAAGATCTCGTCGCAGGGGCGCGTCTCGGGATGGATGCGCTCGATGACGGGGGTGCGCAGTGCCACATAGTGTTTCTTGCCGCCGATGAACTCGGGCAGCTCCAGGCGCTCCAGCACTGTGCACTCGGGCAGCACGTAGTCCGAAGCCAAAGCGGTCTCGCTCATTTGCACGTCAATAGTCACCACAAGCTTTGCCTGGGAAAGCGCCTCGCGCCACTTTGCCGGCTGCGCATACCCCTGCACGGCGTTGGAGTTGTAGAAGAACACGCCTTGGATGACGCCATCGGCGCAGCCGTTCAGCACGGCCAGGTTGGTGCCGGTGCCCGAGAGCGCCAGCGGGTACTCGGCGTCGCCCAAACGCTTGGCGGCCGGCTTGGGCACCTCGGGGAACTTCACCGGATCCACGTCGCCCGCCTTGGGCGAAGAGGTGATGAGCGCTCCGCCCTTCTGTCCCCAGCAGCCAAGAAGCGCATTCACGGCGCACACCGCGCGAGCCGTCTCGAAGGAGTTTTGATAGGCGCAGCCGAACGCTGCCCGCCAGGAAGGCTCGATAGCGCAGGCCGGTGCGGCGGCGGCCAGCGACTCAGCGATTTCCACGATGGTATCGGCCGGCACATCGCAGATGCCCTCGGCCCATTCCGGCGTGTACTCGGTCACTTGAGCAGCGAACTCCGGGAAGCCCACGGCGGACTGCTCAACGAACGCGTGATCGTACAGGTCGCGCGTCACCAGCACGTTCGCGATGCCGAGCAGGAACGCGATATCAGCGCCGGGCCTGATAGGCACCCAGTCAGTAGCAAAGACGCCGCTGTTGTTCAGGCGCGGATCCACGATGACCACCCGCGCCCCGCCCTCGGCCGCTCCGGCCAAGCTCTTCACCGAGGAGGGACGGATGCCATCGCCATAGCTGCGGCCGATGAACACCACCATTTTGGTGTTGGGGAAGTCCACCGAGAAGTTCTGGGCTCCCGTGGCTTCCTGAATACCGCTCTCTTTCGACAGATTGCAGGCAGCGGCATGGGTATACACGTTGGGTGAGCCGAGCGCGTTCATGAAGCGCTTGCTGTAGTACTTGCCCGAGGGGCGCGGATCTTGGATGATGGCCAGCGCCTCGGGGCCGGCCTCGGCGATGATCTCCTGCACCTTCGCGCCAATTTCGGACAGAGCGTCATCCCAGCTGATAGGGGCGAAGCTGCCGTCGGCGGCGCGCTTCATAGGCTGAGTCAGCCGGCCGTCGGAATAGGCCCACTGAGCCGCGCCGTGACCGCGACCGCAGAGCGTTCCCTTGGAATAGGGGTGCTCCTTCATGCCCTCGACGGTCCACAACCGCCCGTCGAGAGCGGTGGCGATCAGGCCGCACTTGCTGGAGCAGCCGTTGCACAGCGATGCGCCCTGAATCTTGGCCGCGCCCGTGGCGGCGGCCTCGGCCTGCTCGGCCCGCCACGCGGCCACCGAGCAAGTGCCCACAGCAGCCAGCGCAGCGGTGGCGGCGGTACCCTTCAGGAAGGTTCGCCTGGTGGGATTGCAGTGCATTAAAGCCTCCTTCTCTTGCATATCTGCTTTCTCCTTGTCTGGGGAAGTCCTCGGTTTTTACCGAAGGGACACGGATAGGTCTCGGACGGCCGCCGCGAGAGCTACCGCCAGCTCGCGCCCATGGGCCAGAGCGCGAGCCAGCTCGTCGGTACGAGCCGAGGGGGGCGCCGACGAGAGCGCGGCCGCATGGGCGAGCAAGGTTTGCTCGTAAGCGTCCAGCCAGTCGAAATGCTCGGACAACAGCGCAAGAGCAGCCTCATGGTTTCCCGCATCGACGCACAGGGCCACCACCTCGGTCATGAGCGTCACATGGTCGGGCATGGCGCAAAACTCCATCGGCACCTCAAGTTCGAGAGCGCGATAAAGGGCCCGCATGTGCTGGGCGCTGTCACCGAGGAGCAGATGCCGGGCCGCACCAAACTCAGCCGAGACCCCTCTGCGGCGCTCCCGTCCATCGGCCCAAGGCTTATAAAGCGATTCGACGGGCACCGCCGCCGCGGGAGCGCCCAAGGTGAGCACCTCGTTCTCGAGTCGGCAGCGCACGGCGCCCACCGGCGTCGCGGGCGCTATCGCTAAATCGGCCGCTGTCGCACGGGCCGCCTCGTACGCCGCTTCATAGTCATCGCCCCATCGCGAGAACAGAGCTCCAATGGTGCTCAGGTAGGCTGCCTTGGCGCAGACGTTCACCCGTGCGGCATCGCGCACGACCTCTCTCTCCGATGTTTGCGTGGTCGCACGCGCAGCCCCGCCTCTTGTCTCTTGCATTTCGCACCTCCTTCCGTTGGCGCTCCATGCTAGAATCGTCGGCTATGCGCCATATCATCAGTTTCTGATGATTTATCGAGACGCAAGTCAGTCATAATAGAGGACGCGACAGGGAAACGCCCAGTTCACACTGGCAATGGAGAAGGAGGAGCAGGGCCGTGACAGCAGTCCGCGATGCACCATCGGCCGCTATCGAGCCGCTTCCCCGCTTTCTGCACCTGTGCTATCTCGGCCTCGCGTTTTTCTGGGCCTGCAGCATGCTCACCTTCCGCAGCTCCATCCTGCTCACCGGCGCGGCGGACACGCCCCAGTACAATACGTTGATCGTCGTCGTATCGTTTTTGGCAAACATGACCGTGCTCTTAGGCGTGTCAGCCCTTGTAGAGCGGGCGCCGGAAAATCTGGCGAAACTCTCGCCGTGGCCCTTCTGCGGATGCATCCTTGTCGGCATCGCGGCTATCGGCGGCGCCGGCATATGGTTTGCCGGCCCAGCGCTTTCCGCATCGCTCGTGATCGGCTCGACGCTATGCGGCGTCGGCTTCGGCTACCTATGGGGGAGCTGGGCGGACGTGCTCGGACGCGTGCATCCCTCGCGCACGGCCCTGTATGCCCCGGCGTCGTTCTTGCTCACCACCATCATCTTTCTCGCCGTCGACTCCCTCGTGGCCCTCACTCCCTTTCCGCCCCTTGCGCTCATGGCTCCCCTGCCAATAGCCTCGGTTCTCTGCCTGAAGCGCTGCCGTACCGAGAGCAGCCAGCCGTCGGTCCTCCTCGCGCCCCACCGAACCGAGTCTCAGCGCTACCTGGCGGCTCTCACCACCCTCGTGCCGCTCATCATCGCCGCCCTCGTTTTCTCCTGCCTGTTCGGCTTTATGTGGGAGACCGCCGTGCTCAGCGTGAACTCCGCGAGCACGGCCCATGAACTGCCCCTCGTGCTGAATTTCGTCGTTGCAGTGCTTCTTTTGGCCTTCACGGTTGCCTTGCAGCGGCGAGTAAACCTGTCGCTTGTCTACCAACTGCTTATCCCCATCGCCATCGTGCTGTTCGCGGCGCTGCCGTTTTTCTGGAATGTTCACCCCGTGGTGCTGAACGCAATCATGAGCGCCGTACATGGGGTCTTCGACGTGGTCATCTGGTACCTGGTAGCCACAGCTGCCTACGATTACGCCGTATCGGGCTTCGTTATAGGGGGCCTGGTGAGGGCGCTGTCCATTCTCGCACGGCTCGTGGGCATCGGCATCGGGTATCTGATCATGCTCCTCCCCGAAGTGGCTGGCTACGCTGTAGTGGGCGTGTGCATCGGAGCGGTGTATCTGCTCGTCATCCTGCTATGGTTTCTCTGGCACAACGCCAAACGCTCGGTTCCGGGCGAGGAGGCAGAAGGGAGAATGGCGATTGGCGAGGCGACCGGCGACGGCAACGCGAATCCGCATTCGAGCGTCTCAGATCCATCGTCGGTCTTAGCTGCCCCAACAGCCGTCAAGGCAACCGACAAAGCAGCTGCCGACCCTGCCAGCACCTCTCCCGTTGCGGAGTCCATCAGCACTTCTGCGACCGGCGAGATCGATGGGGCCGAAGCTATTAACAGCGAAGAGGTCGTCTTCGCGCTCCTCGCCGACGACTACGGCCTCACCCGTCGCGAGGCCGAGGTGCTCCCCTACCTCGCCCGCGGCCGCTCCGCAAAGGTCATCGCCGAAGCGCTCTTCGTCTCGGAATCCACCATCCGCACCCACACCCGCCGCATTTTGGAGAAGACCTGCCTGCATTCCAAGCAGGAACTCATCGATCTCGTTGAGAAGTATTAGAAGCCGACGGAGGGGCGCGCCGCTTGGTGCACCAGCCGACGCGCACCACCAAGCCGTCTAAAGCCTTGGCGCGACACCACGCGCAACCAGAACCTGCGGCTCTACGAGCGCGGTCATGACCCGGCCGCCCGCATCGGGCGCATCACACTGGAAGAAGAGCGTCTAAAAGCACCATCGATCCGAAATGTGCAAAATGAGCCATTTCTCGTAGCTATTGGCGACAAATGCGAAAAGTTTTCCCTGTTCACGCCAAACGGTTCAAGCCCTCCCGGCACAAAATCCTACGAGAAGTACCCTGTTTTGTGCATTCGAGGCTTCCCCATAATCCGCGGGGACTACTCCCGTTGGTGTATCTGCGTGAGCCGGTCGTGATTAGGGGTTGCCGAGGTCTCGGGAACGTGCTGGGGCGTGATAGTGTGCACTCCAGCACATGACCGACCCCCTTTCAGAAGGAGATCACCAATGACCAACTTGAACACCACCCCGAACCCCTTCGGCAAGCATTCCTTCCGTGACAACGCCGTCGACTCCGCCGCGAACCAGACCTACGAGTTCGACATCGACGGCTCCGTGGCCGCCAGCGTCGAGAACACCGCCGCCGCCAAGCCGAAGTTCGGCCGCCGCTCCTTCCTCACCGGATTCGCCGGCGCCGCGCTCGCCTGCATGCTCGCGTTCGGCGTGCAGGGCGCCATCATCGACCCCGCCACCGCCGAGGCCACGGGCACCCCTTCCGCTACCCAGACTGTCATCAACACCAACGATGACGCAACCCTGGCTGAGGCCGTGGCCGCCAAGTGCCTGCCGTCCGTGGTATACGTGGAGACCTACGCCGATGCGGGCAGCCAGCTCCAGGGCTTGGGTACCGGCTCGGGCGTCGTGATGACCGAGGATGGTTACCTCATCACCAACAACCACGTGGTCGACGGCGGCAGCGCCTACAAGGTGACCATCGCCGGCAACACCTACGACGCCGAGCTGGTGGGTACCGACCCCTCCTCCGACGTGGCGGTGTTGAAGGCCAAGGATGCCAGCGACCTCACCCCCATGGAGATCGGCGATTCGGACAACCTGACCGTCGGCGAGTGGGTCATGACCCTGGGCGCTCCCTTCGGGCTCGAGCAGTCGGTGGCCACGGGCATCGTGTCCGCCACGAGCCGCTCGCAGATCATGGACGCGAGCGAGTCCATGCAGTCCGGCGGCAGCGGCGAGACCACTATCTATCCGAACATGATTCAGACCGACGCGGCCATCAACCCGGGCAACTCCGGCGGCGCGCTCGTGGATGACGAGGGCAAGCTCATCGGCATCAACACGCTGATCACCTCGTACTCCGGCAACTACTCCGGCGTCGGGTTCGCCATTCCGGTGAACTACGCGGTGAACCTCGCCCAGCAGATCATCGCCGGCGAGACCCCGACTCACGCCCAGCTCGGCGTGAGCCTGTCCACGGTGAACGACCAGGCGGCTGCCAGCTATGGCCTCGCGGCCGAGTCCGGCGCCTACGTGGCCGCCGTCTCCCAGGGCTCCGGCGCCGAGGCGGCCGGCCTTAAGGAGGGCGACATCATCACGGCCCTGGACGGCGAGTCTGTGGAAGGTGCCTCCGACCTCATGCTGGCCGTGCGTGGGAAGAACCCCGGCGACACCGTGAAGCTGACGGTGAACCGCAACGGCCAGGAGCAGGAGATTTCCGTCACCCTGGGCGACGACGCCGCCAGCCAGAAAGCGGCTGCCGAGCAGAAGGCCCAGCAGGAGCAGCAGATGCCCGAGCAGGGTCAGGACTTTGACTGGGGCTACGGCGACGGTAACGACTACGGTTACGGCTGGGGCTACGGCGACGGCTACGGCCAGGACGGCGGCAACGGGTACGGCTACGGCGATGGCTACGGCAACGGCCTGAACCTGGACGACCTGTTCGGCCAGCGCTAAGCCACAGCGGAGGCACGCTCGCCCGCACCTGAGCAGCCAACGACAGGGATCCACGATTCCCTTACTCCAGGGGCAGCCTCAAGGCTGCCCCTTTTCGTTGACAGGCGAACACCCGGTTGCTCGACATTGCGAACCTCTATACCAGAGAAAGCGGCCCAAAACCGAAGAAGTGCCCCGGCATAAACCAGGGGCACTTCCCCATTTCGACGTCTACCGTTCTTTCTAAAGCTCGTTCACCAGCAAAGGAAGAACCGTCTGAATGTCACCAACAATGCCATAGTCGCACTGATCGAATACGGCAGCATCGGCATCCTTGTTTATAGCAAAGATGGTTCCGGCTCGATCGCAACCGACCATATGCTGCATCTGGCCCGAAAGCCCTGCTGCAACATACACCTTAGGAGCAAGCATGAGCCCAGAGACACCGATGTACGTCTCCCGCGGCAGCCACTTCATATCCTCGGCCAAAGGACGCGTGCAGCCCAAACCAGCCTCCAGCTTGTCACAGAGCGCTCGGGCCATATCAAGATCGGACTCGAGTCCAAAACCTCTTCCGGCGGCAACGACGACATCGGCCTTCTGCAAGTCGACCCCGCTCTTCTCGATGGGCTCGCTCGATAGCACCTTAACTGTGGCACCCGGATCAACCCACGCAAAAGGTTCTTCCTGATTGGCGCCCGATGCTGCAACGCTATCGCCGAAAGCACCTGGCTGCATCAGATAGATGGCGGTCTTGCCGGGCTTTCGCTTTAGGATAGCGGCTCCTCCATAATACATGCTGGAGGCCACATCGCCGTCAAGCTCCATCACGTCGGCAATAGCGCTGGTGCCGCCGTGGAACGCAAGGGCGCCAGCAAGAATGCGCATATGACGCGTAGGCTCTACCAGCACCACATCCGGCCGTACATGATCGAAGATCGCATTGACCGTCGCCGTGGCGTTATCGAGCGAAAGCCCCTCCGGAACCGTCACGCGATAGATAAGATCAGCGCATGAGGGCGGCATCTCCATGTCGCCGAAAGCCACCAGGGCAACCTCATCGGCACCCATGGCCCTCGCACCGGCGCTAAGCTCTTCTGCCGCACCCGGACGCTCAGCTAAAACTAACACTTTCAACGTTTCTCCCCTTTCTAGAGCGCGGCTTTGAGGCTGGCAGCAAAACTCGCAATGGCGCCCTCGTCGCTGACGTGGCAGATCTGCTTCTTGCGCGGCGTCGGCTCAGGCACTTTGCACTCAACCCACTCGACCGTCTCTTCGGAAGCCACGTCCAACGGCGCTACGTGCATCGGCTTCTTTCCTGCTGCTAGAATGTCCTTCATGGACGGAGTCCGAGGAACGGCAACCGATGGCTGCACCGAGATGACGGCGGGCAGAGGCACCTCCACCGTCTCCACCACATCCTCGAGCACGCGCTCGACCACGATACAGCCGTCTCCTGCCTGCAAAAGAGTCGCGCCATTCACGCAGGGGACGTTAAGGGTCGCAGCAAGCTGCGCATCGACCTGCTTTGCGTAGAAATCATCGGATCCATCGCCGCAGATCACAACATCCCAGCCACCAACGTCTTGCAGGGCCAGCGAAAGCGCCTGCGCAGTCGCTCGCGCATCCGCATGCTCCAGAGCGTCGTTCGTGGCAAAGTAGAGCTCGTCAACGCCACGAGATAGAATGTTCTTCTTTACCTTCGACTCGTCAATAGACGCCGGGCCCACCGAAAGAACCTTTACCGTCGATCCTTCTTGGGAGGCAGCAAGCTGAGCCGCGGCCTCAATGGCATTCAGATCATACTCAGACACGACATTGCGAGCATGGCTGAAATCAAGAGCACCGTCATTGCCAGCACGAAGATCTTTGCTATCCGGCAGAATCTTAACTGCAACTACAATACGCATGTGCCCTCCTAGATACCCAACGCGCGCGTGCCGCCGCCATATTGGCCAGCCTCGCGAAGCACGTCCTTGGC
Organism: Adlercreutzia rubneri; assembly: GCF_009755265.1. Classification (NCBI taxonomy): domain Bacteria; kingdom Bacillati; phylum Actinomycetota; class Coriobacteriia; order Eggerthellales; family Eggerthellaceae; genus Adlercreutzia; species Adlercreutzia rubneri. Next base: position 37,886 of record NZ_WPOO01000004.1, read on the forward strand.
GATGGTCTTCGTGAGAATCTCGCTCGAACCGGCACCGATGCGGCCGACACGGGCATCGCGCCACAAACGCTGCATACGATGGTCGGTGCAATAGCCCAGACCGCCAAGGATCTGGATGCCATCGTCGCAAATCTGCCAATTGCCTTCAGTGCAGAGCAGCTTGCAAATATTCGCATCGATGCGGATAGACTTGCCCTGGTCGTACTCCCAAGCAGTACGGAACACCATATTGCGCATGCTCTCAAGAATGATCTTGTCGCGGCACACCTTTTCCTGAATGAGCTGGAACTTGCCAATAGGCTGACCGAACTGAATGCGTGAATTGGCGTAGGCGCAAAGATCGGCGAACGCCGTCTCGGCCTGACCAAGGTACATGGCCGCGCAAAGAAGGCGCTCTGCCTCGAAGTGCTTCATAAGCTGGACCCAGCCGCCATGCTCCTTGCCATACAGATACTTATCGGGAATGAAGCAATCCTCCAGGAACGTCTCGCAAGTAGGCTCAAGCCATTGCCCGATGGTCGGCAAATCCACAATAGTCATGCCCGGCGTCGGGTTGGGAATCGCAAACAGCGTAACCGCCTTGTAAGGATCATCAATCTCGGGATCCTTTGCGGTGATGATGTTGTAATCGGAACAGCTGGCATAAGTGTTGTAGATCTTATGCCCGTTGATGACATAACCTCCGTCGACCTTCTTGTAGGACGTCTTGATGCCGGCGGCATCCGAACCGGCTCCCGGCTCTGTATTGCCGAAAGAGTGACGCTTCTCGCCGCTCATAAGACCCTCGAGCATCTCCGTGCGAATTTCCGGACTCGCCTTATCGGCGGCATTCATGATAGACAGGGGGCTATAGGTGCATCCGGCCCAGGAGTAGCGATACACAATGGAAGTGACCAGACACATCGTCACCATATCTGCAGGAACGCCGCCCAGCTCCTCCGGAACGCCGATGGCTCCGAATCCCGCCTCATAGAACTTCTTATTCGCCTCTACAGGGAATATCTTCTGCTCATCGCATTCCTTAATAAGGCTTTCAGGATACTCTCGATCCATGAACTCCACCAAGTTCTCGGCCAACAGCTCCTGCTCTTCAGTGAACGAAAAATCCATGTAATTATTCCGCCTTTCCAATCTTTCCCTCGGCATACATTGCCTCGATCTCTTCGTTCGAGTATCCGAGCTCTTCCAGAATGTCCTCATTGTCTTGACCCAGTTTCGGAGCGCCACGCCAAATCTGGCCAGGATTGTTCTTCACGGGGGGCAGCACGGCCACGCCCTTCAGTGTCTGCTCGCTCGCCTCGTCGTACCACTCGACAAAGTCGTTGCGCGCGATCACATGGGGATTGCTCATGAGCATCTCGTAGTTGTTGATGGGCGCGCATGCGACGCCGATAGCCTTCAGCTGCGTCTCAACCTCATCAGGCGTGCGCTCAAGGCAGAACGCCTTGATAGCCCCATCGAGGCGATCTCCTTGCGGCGTACCATTCAACGTCGGACGACCCTCAATGAAGTGCTCCTCGTCGTCAAGACCGAGCAACGCGGCAATGGCTTTTGCCGCCGGACGACCGGACACCTGAACGACGCAGTAGTTGCCGTCCTTGCACTCGAATACATCGATGCCGGCGTAGGTGGCCTCTTTGTTGCCCGTGCGCTTCAACTGCTCGCCCGTCGTTGTGTACATAAGGGGCCCATAGCCCTGCACTCTCAGGCAGGACTCGTATTGCGAGACGTCGATCACATCGCCCTCGCCCGTCTTCTGGGCATGGTAGACGCCCATGAGCGCCGCCCACATCGCATAGAGACCTGTAAGATAGTCGCAGATGCCGGGCTTGCTCACCAGAGGAGCCGACGGCTCTTTCTCGCCGTTCAACGCCATAAGGCCCGAAAACGCCTGACCGATCACGTCCATGCTGGGACGCGGCACGTAATCCGGATCACCGAAATGACCGTAACCGGAAACGTGAACAACCACCAACTTCGGGTTCAGCTCGAGCACATGTTCGTCGGTGTAGCCCCACTTGTCATACATGCCGGGCTTCGAGGACTCGATCCACACGTCAGCCCACTGAAGCAATTTGTCGAACACATCCTTTGACTCGGGAACGTTCATAGCGAGATTTCGCTTATTGCGGTTCTCCTGAGCGAATGAGATTGCAAAGCCACGCGTCATCTCGGGTGACTTGCAGTTCTCGACATGAATGACATCCGCTCCGTGCTCCGCCATCAGAGACGTCGCGTGGGGCTCTGCGGTCACTTGCCCACAGCTGAGAACCTTGAGACCATTGAGCAGGCCGAACTGAGGTACATCATTTGCTTTTGCCATTTTCTCTCCTTTAATTGAACGGATAGGCCAATGCTTCTAAGCAGCAACCGCCTCTGCAATCGCCTCAGCCTCTTTGTAGGGCTTATCGGCTGCCTCCAAATGCTTGCGCGCTTTGCTGCTCATACCGATGGCGGCAAGAATGACGACCACCGTGAAGCAGCAGCCAGCAATGGCCAGCGGCAAAACGAAAGAGCCCGTTGCCCCGTACAGCCCCGCCGCAAACACCGGAGCGATCATGGCCGCCACGGACACAGAGGCATTGCACCAACCGGTGATGGTGGCGGACTTGTTCACGCCGAACAGAGGCGTAGCCACAACAGCGCCGAAGTACAGGTTGACCATGCCCGCGTTATAGAAGAAGGCAATGATCATGCCGCCGATAAGACCCATCTGCGACGTCAAACTGAAGAGGAACATGTTGGCCGCGCCCACAACGCAATAGATAATGAGCGTCTTGCGAGCGCTGATAACATCGGACAGCACGCCGAACAACGGCACCAGAATCATCTGAGAAATACTCACTATCGACACGCAATAGGAGATCTGCACAACGTCCAGGCCCATAGAACCCAGCACGAGCGACTGGTTGCTGTAATAGATGGTGCAGGCGAACTGCATGAGGAAGGGGCACACCAGCACGGCCCACAGAAGCGGCTGGCGCAGCAGCTTCGAGATGGGCATAGCCGTCTCGTACACCTTCGAATCCGCCCCAATCGTCCGGGTCTTTTTGCCCTCCTTCTCCTTCAGCACAATTTGCTGCATGCCATATTTCTCGGGAGCATCGCACACGAACAGCAGACCCAGCACCACAATAATGCCTGCGAGAACGAATCCGGCGATCAGCGAGTAAGTCTGGTACCCGAACATCGAGCTAAGCACGCCGGTAACCGTGGCCATAATCGCGTTAATCAGGCCCGATACCAAAGTTCCCATAGAGGAGATGGTCCCGCGCCCAGAGGCAAACCAGTTGGTAACGTTAATCTGATGAGTCATCGCACCGCAGAACTTGTTGCCGATGCCAAACAAAAATGCCATGACGTAGACGAGCATGAGATTGGTGGAATGCCCCATGGTCACCAGCAGCGCGCCCTGGAGAATTCCGCCAATGACATAGACGTACTTCGTCTTGAGCACCTTGAGCAGAGACCCAATGAAAAGCGATGCCACCAGAGAGCCGATGGCCGTAATGCTGAAGATGAGCGCACCTTCTGCCGCAGAGCACCCGACGGCGGCAACCATCGATGCCATCAAGATGATGATGATCGAGTAACACAGATGGGACACGCCCATGGTCACCATGCCCGCTATGGCGCAAAGCCACCCTTTTACTGTATTCGACATAGTTGAATCGTACCTTTCCCCTGATTACGATTGCTTTGCAGGCAAGGCGACCAACGCTTTGCCCCACATGTTTTTATCGGTGCCGTCGTCTTGCCAAATATCAAGCTCGACGACGTTCTTTCCGTTTTCCTCCCTTTTCTCCACAACGCGCGCACCGCAATGCAAGTCAACGCCCGGACAAGCGAATTTGCCCATGCGGAACGGCCCGATCTTGAGAATCTCGCCTTCAAGTCCAACCCACTCGCGCAAATGCCTCTCGCTGAGAGCCATGTAGTACCACGTGTTGGCGAACATGGCCGGCGCTCCCGTCCTCTGAGCCGCGGCATCATCATGATGCAACGGCACAAAGTCGCGATTCGCTGCGGCCTCCATCACAAGACGCTGCACTGTGAGAGGAAGGGCCAGTTCGGGAAGCTCATCCCCCACCTTGACCTCCTCAAAAGTCAGCTGCTCGTCCCACTTCGCCATAACTACTCACCCTCCTCAACAGGATTGCCCGACCAGGTCGTAACACGCTGAATGGCGACAGTCTCATCGTTCTGGTTGATAAACTCAATTTCCACAGTGAAGAAAGCGCCGTCGCCAACCTTAAGACGCTTTCGGGTCACGCTCACCAACCGCCCGACTTGGCGAAGAGTGTCCCCCGGATAGAGGGGACGCAGAAACTCTACTTCGGTGTCTGTCGCAAAGCCAAGCGAGTGCCGAGGAGTGGGAACGAGCATGGGCATTGCGAGGGGATACAGCGGCCCGACGCGACCCTCTTCCACCCCGGGCTCCCACCATGAGGCCGTACCCACCGCCATGGCCATGCCGGCAGGTGCCGGGATGGTCTTGTATCCCAGCCGCTGCGCCAACTCTTCGTCATAATAGAGAGGACAATCAGCTTCGATCACCTCATTCCATTGGCGAATCCATCCAAGGGTCGCCGCGTCTGCCCCGTAAATCACAGGCAGGGTCTCCCCGATGGTCTTCTCGGTTTCTTCCCATGTCTCCACACTTTCGGGAATCTCAATCATGCTTCCTCCTTTCAATACATCTATGAACAATTGCGCGTTTAGCATCTCCTTCCGAAAACGGGCACTAGCTTTGCGGTAGAACGACGCCCTGGGGGGCGCCTCGCATGCAACCTGCTAGTCGCGCACAATGACGCCCTCGGCGTATAGCTTTTCTATATCCGCAGAGGAGTAGCCCAACTCCTCCAAGATATCCTCGTTGTCCTGGCCCAAGCGGGGGGCGCCGCGCCAAACGTGGCCGGGCCTTCGCTCCACTCGGGGCACAATGCCCACTCCCCGCACCATCTGTCCCGAAGCGTCATCGAACCATTCGACGATGCTTTCCCGCTTCAGGCAGTGCGGATTGTCTCCCAGTTCCGAGTAGTCCATGATCTTGCAGCAGCCGATATTGACCTTGTTGAAGTCACGATCGACCTCGCTTGCCGTATGGGACAAACAGTAGTCCTCGATCGCTCTTTTCGACTTCTCATCCCGGGCCGTCCCAGCAACGATTGCGTCCTGCCGATCAAAATCGGGATCTCCCGTCAATCCCAAAAGCGCAAGCCCGTCGCTTTTCAAGGCAGAGGGATTCAGGGCGACGTACACATACCGGCCGTCCCTACACTCATAGACCCCGAGACCGCCCACATCTCCGTCAATATCCGGATTTCTGACCAGCTGATTGCCCTTGGTGAAATACTCGGCCGGATACTGAGCCGAAACGCGCAAGATCGCCTCGTACTGGGACAAGTCGATAACATCCCCCTCACCGGTCTCGCGGGCGCGCAGGAGAGCCGCCAGCGATGACCAGAGCGCAAAAAGCGCCGTAATGAAATCGCCGATGCCCGGGAAAACCGCCATGGGCTTCGTACCTCTAGGACTATTGATGTACATAAACCCGCTGAAGGCCTGGGCTATCGGGTCATAACTCGGGCGACGCACGTAGTCGGGCTCTCCCATCTCCCCATAGCCCGAGACATGCACAATAACGAGATCAGGGTTGAGCTCCAAAAGAAACTCGTCGTCGAATCCCCATTTCTTATAGGTTCCCCCCTTGGAGGACTCCAGCCAGATATCTGCCCATTGGATGAGATCAAGGAAGACACCCCGCCCCTCTTTCGATGGGATGTCAAGAGCAATGGTGCGCTTGCACCGTGCATCCTGCGCCCATTCCAAAGCGACGTTTTTCCGCATCCCCTCAGGGCTGCGCGCATTCTCAACCTGGACGACATCGGCCCCGTGCTCGGCCATCAGCGTGGCGGCATAGGGCTCGGCCGCCACCGTGCCCGTGCTAAGCACCTTCACACCGTGAAGGAGACCAAAATCGGGTATTTCCTCCGACTTAGCCATATCCGCCCCTTCGATCAAAGCCCTCGATACTTCGGCAGATGCGCTGCCGAGCGAATTCAACTCGCTGTTCGATCATAGGAATGGACGATCGTCGGGTCACCGCACAAATGAGGTATCGCTTGAGGTATTTGCGCTACTCCCCTAGGTTCTCGTGATATCATCACTAACCAAGCTGGTGGCTTGCACCGTCGCGCGAGGAGAGCACTTTGAGTGTTATCAACATAGGAGGTTGTCCTCCAACATCCCTTGAGTCAAAAAGCATCGTGCCGCGTCACAGACTGCTAAGCCTGCTAAACGAAGGAACGAAATACCCTCTCACGCTCTGCGTCGCATCGTCGGGGTGGGGAAAGGGAACGCTGCTGACAAGCTGGGCCAACCATACCGACAAGCACGTCTCGTGACTCCAAGTCGACGAGTCCGACAACGAAGTGGCCATGTTCTACCAGAAGCTTGCCTCGTCTCTTTTGGCTATGCTGTCGAAGCAGGATTATCAATCAGACCCTCCCCCAGGCGCTTCGTCGCTTGACCTGGCCTGGACGCTTGAGCAGGTCTCCCATATAACTGGAGACCACGTCCTCATACTCAACGACTATCATCTCGTATCCAATCCCGAGGTGCATGAGGCTGTTATTGCCCTCATTCGATGGGCTCCCCCTTCATTGCACCTTATTATTTCGAGCGAATCTACGCCTCCGTTCCCCTTGTCTTCTTTTCGAGCCCATAGCCAGCTTTTCGAGATTTCAGCCCTAGACCTTGCTTTCACGCGAGGAGACTTGCGCCTCCTCCTCCGGGAGAATCTGATTGATCTCAAAGAGACATCCGTGGAGCGCCTCATGGATCTCACGGGCGGATGGCCAGCGGCGCTCCATCTGGCCCTTCTGCAAATAAAACGCATCGATCCGGAAGATCGCGACGACTTCGTCTCCAACATCGGCGCCCGCGATCGCCGCATCACAGAATGGCTCAATGACGCCATCTACGATACCTTGCCCTCACGCATTCGCACCTTTATGCTCGATACGTGCATTCTGAACGAATTTTCCGCCCCCCTGTGCGACACCGTACGCTCTACTGATGATTCTGGCGAATACATCGTTTGGCTTAAGGATCGTGGGCTGATCTCCCCCGTGGATGACCAGGGCACAACCTTCGCCTACCCAAAACTCCTGCGTGCTTTCCTCAGAGATCAGTTCAGTCGCACCAGCGACCTCGCCCACGAGAAGGACCTTTGGCAAAAAGCGGCCGCGTGGTATCAAAAGCGCGGAGAACCCCTCTTGGCAGCTGAGTACCATATGGCCTCGGGAGACACGACGGCCGGATGGCTTCTGCTCGATCGCTACCACTCCCATGCTCTTGAGAGCGCTCCGTCCATCAGCCCTCAAAAGACTCGCCTCACCTGGTATCGAGAATTCCTCAGTTGGCCGGATTCGGTCTTGGCACAGGAGCCGGATCTCTGCCTTTCGGCGGCATTCTCAAGCTATTATTCTAAGGACCTCGACCATATAGAGCGTCCGCTGCGCCTTGCCGAGCAGGCCTTTCTCGCCCGCGATGACAAACCGGCCCTTGGCAGAGCCCATGCCATACGAAGCTTGGTCTATCGCTATCGCGGATCAGCCGACCTGGCTATAGACGAGGGCAAGCATGCTCTCGACAATCTTCCGACCGACCTCAATTGGTTCAGAGGATCGGCCCTCTTGTCTCAGAGTTTTGGGTTTTACCTTAACGGGGATGCCGGCTCTTCCGCCCAATGTGCCGCCGAGGCACGGTCGGAATTCGTCAAGGCCCACGACAATCGCCACGCCGCCATTGCAGAGACCCAGCACATCGAGGTCCTACTCCTGCAAGGCTCGCTCATCGAGGCAGAGGAGCGCAGTCTGGCCCTTCTGGAGCTGCAAAGCAATGCCCTTGACGCCGAGCGGCGACTCGCCCGGGCAATTCTCGGATTCATAGCCTTTGAACGAAACCACCTGAACGAGGCGGAAGTCCATTTCAACACCGCGCTCTATCCGTCTCCGAACGCGCAAAAGGGCAAGTACTTGCCATTCGCCTATATCGGTTTGGCCGAAGTTGCAGCGGCGCGCAGCGACATCGACACGTCGCTCATGCTTCTCAACGAGGCCGAGCAATATGCCGCACCTCGCCCGGAGCGCAACTGGAGCGCCTACATCCAGGGGGTAAAAGCAAAGGTGCTTCTGGAGCAGGGAGACCACTCGGAAGCTGCAAAGGTTCTCTACCCGCAAGGATCGATCGTCGAAACCCCGTTCCAGGGAACCACAAGCTTTATGAGCTTCATAATAGCCCAACGAACACTGCTGGCATTCGCCCTTGAAGACGCAAACCGTCAAGACATCATGAACATGGCGAAGCGGCAGCTGGAGCGCAGCTTGGTGCTCTTCGATGCCAACAGTGCTGCGATATGGTGCCTAAGCGCACGGGCGCTTCTCGGCTGCATATATTTCAAGCTGGGACAGCGCGAGCAGGCACTCCGGTCTATCGAGTATAGTCTCGCCCTGGCCGAAAAGGAGCAGATTGTACGGAGCGTGATCGCTGCGGGCGACATCCTCAAACCGCTTCTCGAGCTTGCCGTCGCCCAAGACGTGCACCCCGCCTACGCCCAATCCCTCATTCATGCCCTTGAGTGCCGGCCCAAGCGCTCCAAAGCCGACACTGACGAAGCGTTGCCGGTTCTCAGCGAACGAGAAGTCGAAATACTCGAAATGATCGCGCGTGGCAGTACCACGGAGACCATCAGCCAGCAGCTGTATATTTCCGTTCACACGGTGAGAACGCACATCCGAAACACCCTTCAGAAATTGGATGCGCATTCGCGGGTTGAGGCCGTAGAGAACGCCCGCGAACGTGGAATCCTACCGCGCTAGGCGTGCTCAGCTTTCCGCCAAAGAGAAAAGCTCGTTCATCCGATCGGCGCCCACTTTCCCCGACTCGTCTCTCCCCAGATCGTCTACCAGGCCTATCTTCTGCGGCTTTTTGTAGCTCGCCAAGTGTCTTTTGCAAAAGTCCTGTATCGCTTTCGGCGACAGAGCGCTTCCCTTCATCGGTTGCACGATGGCGGCCACTGCCTCCCCCCATACCAGATCAGGAACACCTTTCACGACGCAGTCCTGCACTTCGGGGTGGCTCAGGATAACCGCCTGCACCTCGCTTGCGTAGACGTTCTCTCCTCCTGTTTTTATCACGTCCTTCACCCGAGCCTTAAAGTAGTACAGGCCCTGTTCGTCGCGGGCAAAGACATCGCCTGTCCTCAACCAGCCGTCTTGCAGTACTTCCCTCGTAAGGTCCGGCCGTTCGTAATACCCCTCCATCATGGCCGGCGTTCGCACCACGGCCTCGCCGCAATCGGAGGCTCCCCCCTTCTCATCGAGCAACATCATTTCTAAAGATCTCATCGGCACTCCCACCGAATGGATTTTTGGCGTGCCTGAAGCGTATTCCTCCCTCGACAATCGCATCGAAGTGCCGACGCCGCTCTCGCTTTGTCCCCAACCATAGTTGATCTCGCAGGCAGGAAACAGCTGGAATATCCCCTCCACTATGGAGGGGGTCATGGCGCCGGCGGCGCTCTGCACAATACGCACCGAAGACAGGTCGCGAGCGCCGGGCGCGGCCTCGCGTGAGAGACGACAGTATACGCTGGGGGGCAGCAAGATGATATGGGTCACGGCGTATCGCTCGATTTTGCCGAGTATCTCCTCGGCATCGAACTTGGAGGCGACCACCACGGCAGCGCCAGCACTCAGACAGGAAAGCAGCCAGCTGTGCCCCCCATGATGCTCCATTGGCGCCTGAACAAGAGCAACGGGATGCTCGACATCCTCAAGCCCTATGGTCTCTAAGATATCGCGGATCTCGACGAGATCCGCTGCATGGGTACGAGCGGCGCCCTTGGGCGCTCCCGTGCTGCCCCCGGTAAATTGAATCCGGGATGGGCCGCCCTCTTGGAACACCTCGAAATCCTTGGCGGAATCCGACTGACCTCCCTGGCGCATGTCAGATAACGCATCGCGAATAAACTGGCTGCTGAGTATCTGCACCGCATGATCGAAGCCCTTGCGGGCATCAATGGCGACGCTTTGGTGTTCTGGCGCATAGATCAGAGCCTCAGCATCCGAAGCGTTGACCAAACAGCCTACCTCTTCGGATGTAAAACGATAATTGACGGGCACCGCAACGGCGCCCATGGCCTGAATGGCCAGATACAGCACGATGAGGTCAACGCCATTAGGCAGGAAATACGCAACTCGATCGCCCTTCCGTATACCGAAGTCCCATAACGAATGGACAACGTATTTCGACAAGCGCCACAGCTCTTGGTATGTCAGCACTTCAGCGCCGTCGATAATCGCAACATCGGTCGGCCCCGATTTCGTATGGCGCAAAAAGGGGTCTATGATGTTCTTGTCATCTTGCCTTACTATTTCAGTTCGCTGCATAGTTCATCCCTTTTATAAGGTTCGTCGAGTTTCTCCAAGTAATCTTGGCTTTTCTTGCTCAAGCAGAAGAACGCGATGGCGAATGCCGCCAGATAGCACAGACCGGCCACGGCCAAAGGAAGCACATAGGAGCCCGACCACTCATACATGGCAGCGGCCAGCGGGGGAGAAATGGCAGAGCCCGCCGAGGTGACCACCTGGGTCCACCCGATAAGCACTGGGCTTTTCTCCAGACCGAACAAGGGCGTAGTGACCACCGAGCCGAAATAGAGGCCTACCGTGCCCACGTTGTAGAAGAAGGCAAGAATCGCGCCTCCAACAAATCCTGTTTGGCACCAAAGAGGAAAGAGGAACATGTTTACGGCCCCGATGAGGCAATAGGTCAGCAATATTCTCTTCGGCCCAAAGCGATCGCTGAGAAAGCCGAATAGCGGGACCACGATCATCGACCCGATATAGACCACCGAAAGCATGATGGACGCTTGGGCCACATCAAACCCCATGCTGGCATAAATCGCCGCTTCGTTGGTGTAGAAGAATCGCTCGGCCATAAGCATCAGCATCGGGCAGAGGAGAAGCGCCCACACAAGCGGGATCCTCAGAAGACGCGAAGTGGGCATGGCGAATTCGTAAGACGCCGCAACCCTCTGCAGTCGCTCCCTTTTCCTCGTTTTCCCCATGACGAAATTGAAGTCGATCGGCTCCATGCCGTAATATGACGGCCCCCGGCAAATCATAAGCATCGTGACAACCGCCGTCAGCACGAGAAGCAGCATTGCCGCCGCCAAAGCAGCTTGTCTCAGCCCCAAGTGCATAACCGCAGCTCCAGCAACCGGACTTAGAAGAGTGTTCGAGAGCCCCGACACTACCGTGGCCATCGTGGCAACGGTACCTCTGCCCACCCGAAACCACTCCGTAGCCAACACCTGGTACGAGAGCGTACCATTGCACTTATTGGCCACGCCAAACAGAATGGACGCAGCTAGCACCCATTCAAGGGCAGGAGCGTAAGCTATCGCCAGAAACATTACCGCCGTACCGGCGGCACCGAAGAGATACACACCTTTAGGGTTGTGGTCCGCCACAATAGGCCCCAAGAACATACTCGCTACCATGCTGGCAATCGCTGACGTAGTAAAAATCAGAGACGCCTGCGCAAGCGAGCAGCCAAGCTGCTCCGCCAACAGGGGGAGAAACAGAATAACGAGCGTATAGGAAAAGTACGAGAGGGAGAGGTTTATCATGCCTCCCGAAACGCACAGCCAACCTTTAGTGGTGTTCCGCATGTTCACGTCGCCCCTTTTCTCCCCTAAAGAAAGACTTAACCGAAACGGTATTCCACTCCCATGGTGGGCTGAGGGTTCTCCCACCGAGCGATTATGGTGTCCCCACAGGCGATGCGACATGTGCCGCACTCGAGGCAACCCGCATAATCGAAGCTTGTCGTTCCGTCGGGCTCTCGCTTGTACAGGGCCGCCGGACACACCATGACAAGCTTGTCGAATTCCTCGTCAGAGGGATCCTCGACAAGCTCGATATGAGCGTTGGCCTCATCGACCTCGTATTTGTTTAACGCCAGATAGCCGTCAACGTTCACCGTAATTTGCTGCACACTCATAATGCCTTCATCGCTCCCATCGCATCGCGGGCCATATTGACAACTCCGATTTGCCCCAGCACCGGCTTCAGGTTCTTCTTCAGAGGCCGAACCGGCTCGCCATCAACCACGAACATGGTGTTCATAATGTCTCGAATCGCCTGCGGATACCCATCGAACATGCGATGGAAGCCTTCCATGAAAGAAGGCACCTTCGAGAACTGGCGCAAGTCCTGCATGACGAAGCAGTTCTCGAGGGCCGCCGTATAGCCCTGCAGCCCCTGCGCGGAAGTATCTCCGGCGCTTAACGCGCGCGCCGCCTCCCGGCCGGCGTGCATGCCAGCTGCAATGGCGAAATCCATGCCGCGAACCTGATATCCCAAATTGATGCACATCATGGCGCTCTCCCCCGCGAGAAGCACGCCATCTCCCACAAGAGGGGGCATGATGCTCAAGCCACCCTCAGGAACCATATGCCCCGAGTGCTCAACCACCTTGCCGCCGGCAATCAGAGGCGCGATCGCCGGATGCTGCTTGAAGTCCTCGAGCATCTGGTAAACCGGCGCTCGACCATGGTTCATCGTCGCTTCGATCCCTGCAACCAAGCCAATGGAGATGGACGACTTGTTCGTATAGGCAAAACCGCCTCCGAATGTCCCCTTTGTCGCATCTCCCGCGAACAGCCACGCTGCTCCCTCTTCATCTGAGCCCGAAAGCACTCGATCAGTGATAACAGAGGGAGGCAGCTCGATGGTCTGCTTGATGCCGACAGCAATCCCACTCGCGGGCGGCCGCGCGGCGCCAACCGCCTGCTTGGTAAGCAGAGAGTTCACTCCATCGCAAAGCAGAACAACATCAGCCGTAATTTCGTCCTCGCCCGCCTTCACGCCTATCACTTTGCCGGTTTCATCTTTCACAAGACTCTCGACAGCAATGCCGTAGATGGCCTCCGCTCCCGCTTCCTCCGCCTTCGACGCGAGCCACTGGTCGAAAGGCGCGCGCAGCACCGAATATGAATCGGAATTCGGGGCAAGCATCGCTTCCGATGAGAAATCGACGGTAAAACAGGCATCGGGCGCGAGCAAGGATATTTTCTCGTGGGTTATCTTGCGTTCTAAGGGAGCTTCCTGCTCAAAATCCGGGAACACCTTCGCCAAAGAGTGAGAATAGATGCGCCCTCCGGTCATATTCTTCGCCCCTGCATAGTTTCCGCGCTCGATAAGAAGCACAGACTTACCCGATCGGGCCAACTCGTATGCAGCGACAGAACCGGCACACCCAGCCCCCACGACAATGGCTTCAAAGTCAGCCATGCTACCGCCTTTCTTTATCATCCTCCAAATTTCTCTGCCAATGGATGATAGAAAGGCCCGACTATAAGCGCATCGCACAAATGCAGTACCCCATGAGGTATTTGCGCGCAGCAGGGGCGACCATCAGGTCGCCCCTTTTCTGTTGAAGGCTATGGGGTTGCACACCATTTACTCGACGCCGAGCACCTCCAAGTTGCCGCTTATAATGTCGAAGGAAAGGTCGCAGGGTTGGGAGGAGTCGCCCGCAGACTCGGCAAAGTCGTTCGTGAAGTTGCCCGAGGTCTTGTTGACGTTGGCCTTCAGTGCCGTGTCGGCGGGAAGCTCCAGGATGATATGACCCGAAGCGAGGGAGCCCGCAATGGTTTCTGGAGCAGGCGAGCACTGCCCAAGGCGAAACTCGCCTGACGCCTGATCGATGCGCAGCGTCTTGGCGACGGATCCTTCGTAAGCGACGTTACCACTTGCGAGGCTCAGCTCGAGGTCGGTCACCGACGTACGGCTAACCGAGACGGAACCCGAGGCGACATCGAGCTCCATCTTCCCGCACAGCACGGCATCCGCTCCGTCGATGCCGTACTCGCCTGAGGCTGCCTCAAGAACGAACCGCTCGAGAGACGCCGCCGATTCAGGGATAAGCAGCTCTACGTCCTTGCTGCCCCACGTGCCAAGCGAGCATCCCGACAGGCCACCGCTACCCTCCATGTAGTCGATGGAAAGCACGCCGTCGTTCGTGCTGCAGGCCATAACGGGTTGCGGGCCGCCGTGCATGGTCTCGTTCACGACAATTGCGCCGCCGGTCTCGCTATCGGGCACCACGCGTACGGAGCCCGACCCAGCGAGCCAGTTCAGATCGATGGCGTTTACCTCGCTGGCATCGATTTCGAAATGGCTGCCCTCGTTCGTCGCTGCGACGCCGCCCCGCACGCCACTGTGCAGCGTCGCATCCGCCACCTCACTCGCGGCATCGCCCGCATAGTCGGCCATCTCGCCGACCGCATCCCCCGCGTATCCGGCGATCTCGCCCATGGCGTTCCAGCCCACACAGCCCATCAAGCCACCGGGCGCAAACAGCGAGCCGCCTCCGGGAACGATGCCGCGACAGCCGCCGAAGAACCCGCAAACCCCCAGGCAAAGCAGCACGATGAGCGCGATCTTCACATAGGTACTCCGCTCCAGCCTCATCGGGCACCCCCTTCGGAGGAGGAATCGCTTTTCGCCGCGACATCCTGGCGTTCGGCCAACCAAGCTTGGTAAGACGGGTCGGCCTCCAAGGTGTTCACCACCCAATAGTAGAAGGGAATGGTGAGAAAGATGACCCAGGCCGGGTGCCACCAGCCGAAGCAGAAGCCGGCAAGCAGGAAGATGACCGCGCACAGAAGCGGGTAGGGAAACGACTGCAGCGGATCTTTCGGTTGGGGCGTCGGTGGCGGCGCAATGGGCACCGAAGACGCTGGCGGAATGGAACCCGGTGGGCAGGAGCCAGGAGGGCAGGCACCCGGGCTCTGCGGCGATGCCGGCGAACCGTGGGGAAGCACACCCGGGCCATAGCCCGCACTCGGTGGCCGATGGCCCGGCGCGCTCACCTCCACGACCACCTTGGGCGCTTCAGGCGCCTCGGCTGCCGTTGCGGCCGCCGCCTCGGCCCGCGCCGCAGCTGCCAGCGCCGCCTCAGCCGCGGCGGCGGCTTCGGTTTCCACCGACTCGGCGCGCTCCTGGGACTCAAAGCGCACATCGTCGGCCACCTCGGGGCTCACGCGCAAAAGCTCGTCTAAGGTCACTTCGTACAAGTCGGCCAGGGCAATGAGGTTGCCCATATCGGGTGCCGGCTCGGCCCGCTCCCACTTGGAGACGGCCTGGCGCGACAGCCCCAGCTGCTCGGCCAGCCCCTCTTGGGAGAAGCCGCGCTCGCGGCGCAGCTCGGCAAGGCGTTGGGCGATTTCGACGTTCATCACGGTTCCCTTTCGCGTCTTGTTCGTCACATCTCGCCTTTCACCCTATGGTTTCAACCCTGGTTGCACTAGCACCTTATGTGGTCAATTTACCAGAAACGAGCAAAAAATCCCCGACAACCACCGGTTGCCCCACCCACGAACAGGGAATTTACGGAGCCTGCAACGAATCATCCGACCCATCTGCGCTCCCTTCGCAATGCAAGTCATCAACGCCATCGGTCACAACGGATACTCGAGCAGATCCTCAATGCGGCAACCCAGCGTTTGGGCGAGCCGATAGAGCGATACTCCCTGGCCGTGATTGATGTTCTTGCATCGCTGCTCATACTGCTGAATCGCCCTCAACGAGACGCCCGATTTCTCCGCCAACGCCACTTGAGAAAGACCCCTTTGCTCGCGCCACGATTTCAGAGGAGCGCCCCGCCGGGCCACACGCTCTTCGATCACTTCGACGAATTTCTGCTCGGCTGCTTCGTGAAGTGGCCAGTATAGCGCACGAATTTCCTCCATGGTCGTCACGCGTCCTATGGTCCGGAAAGGGCGCCCCGTTTCCCACTGCCAGTAAGCTAGAACCCAACCGCACCAATAGTCGGGACCTTCCCCATCGGCCGTCATATCGGCGAGGGGAATGCCGACATCTAACCCGGCCCGATAGCATACGTCAAGCACCAGCTCGATGCCCGACGAACCGCTCACATAGCGCGGAGCGCCGGCACCGAACGCATCGGCGACCCCCGTCGCTACGAACATTTCGAAGAACTGGCCGAGTCTCAGGCCGGCACGGTTGGCCGCGCAATCGAACGCCTCTCCCAGCACTTCCATGGCATCGAACAGATAGTCTTCGCTATAGGCCCGCAAGATCGGTCACCTCATCTCGCAAAAGGTCGCGCAGGTAAATGCCATCGATGCCCTGCCGGGCAGCCTCCTCGCGATAGAGCGCTCGCGCCTTTTCGTCGCGCTCTTTCCGCTTGGGGTAGTAAACAGCACTGGGAGTCACCGTGGCTTCAACGAATTCGATGGCTTCGAATGCTCTCGGACTTTTAAGCACAATCTGCTGGCCTAAATCACCAAGACGCAGAGCGCGCGTCAGCTGCTCCAAAGAAATATCGTTGCGCAAAAAGGCGCGGGCAAAGGTAAAGTAGCTGTCATCGGCGCGGTGCCCCACGATGACGTCGAACGATTCCGCATCCAACAGGTAGTGGGCACGAAGAAACTCGCTGCCCGCTTGAGCCACCGGAGTGCGCAGATCGATTTTGCGATGCTCCAGCAACAACGCCAGCCAATGAAGCGTCGAATATTCCGGAGAGGAAAGCTCGAGAACCTTAAAGCCACGGCCGTCGAAGCGATACTCATTGGCATAGCCGTCGTAGCCTTCCTCTGAACAGGCCCACTCGCGCGCCAATTCAATATGCTCGGTGCAATAGAATCCGCGGCCATAGTCGTTATAGGGCCTGCCACCGCCATAGAAGGGGTGAGCCACTATTTGAGGCGAACCGTGAAATAATGTCATAGGTTCCATAGTCTACCTATCTCTCCAGAGATACTTCCCAGAGTATAGCACGGATATCTCTGGAGAGATAGGTAGAGGCGCGCCAAAAAATTCCGCTTAGTGTACCGCAGGAGCCTAGATGGCGCTATTTTTGAAAGTGCCGCTCTTGCGGCCGTTCCACCATTTGGAGAGCTGGACGATGATGACCTCCACGAGCGGGATGGTGAGGAAGATGACCCAGGCAGGGCCGTGCCAGTGAACATCGACAAAGGTCATCCAAAGGAACCACGCGATGGCCCCAATGGGATACAGCCCGCAGAGCATGGGAGCGATGCGGCAGGACACGACCGCTGCGGCCACCAGGTAGTACACGGGAATAAGGAACAGCAGAAACAGCGTCGGCCCCCAGATGCCGCTGAGCATGCCGAAGGCGAGATACGCCACAATCACCAAGGCCCAGAAGGGAAACCTCAGCCACTTCTTAGCTCGCTCGGCATCGAAGCCGTCGAACGGCGCCCCGAAGGGATTATCGCGTGTAAAGATATGGTCGGCCGCATCAGGGTCCGCGGTGTTGACGCGCACCCCGTCCCAACCGACGTGCACCTCTTCGCCGTGGCGGTCGACCACGTGCACGCCCTCGGCCCAAGACACGTGCACATGGTCCTTGCCGTCGTCCACGTGAATGCCGTCGGGACCGAGATGCACGTTGCCGCGGCCCTCCTTTTCGAAGTCGATGCCTTCGGCACCCCCGACACCGGCAGCCCCGGCACCGGCAGCGCCGGCATTGGCAGCAGCGTCGGCATCGGCGTCGGAGCCACCGCCACCGCCCGCCCCCTCGCACACTTCCGCAGCCTCTGGCGGAGCGGCCCCCTCTGCGACGACGACGGAAGCGCCCGCGCCGCGCGCCTCCGCGCGGTCGGCGGCCTCGAAGGCCACGTCGTCCTCAATGGATTCGTCCACGTACAGAAGCTCATCCAGCGACACCCCGTAGAGCTTCGCCAGGGCAATGAGGTTGTCGGTGTCGGGCGACGACTCGGAGCGCTCCCACTTGGAAACGGCCTGGCGCGACACGCCCAGCTTCTCCGCCAGGGCCTCCTGCGACAGCCCCGCAAGCTTCCGGCGTGCGGCCAAGCGCTCGGCGATTTCCACGTTCATGATGTGCTGCCTTTCTTCTGCGACGGCTTTCCGAAAACGCCTTGGAGCCTACCGAAAACTCCCCCGCCACGGAACCAATTCGCGTTGTCATTTCCCGCAATTATTGGTTGCGGCGACGATGAACTGGGAGAATGCCCCAGTGATCACCGCACGCACGACGGCATTCGCATTCGCTAGCGGCCGTCGCGCAGCGCTTTCAGGCGGGCCAGCGTGTCGGCGGGGATGCGCTCAGCGACAGTGTTCTTGCGTGCCACCTTCGGGCTGTCGTCCAGGCGCGCGTCCTCGTAGTACTCGCCCATCTCATGGGAGAAGCCGTCGGCGCTCATGCGATCGACGCCGCCGCCGAACACCGTGTCCTGGATGGCGGCGTCGCTCGTGACCACCATGGTCTCCACGCCGCGCTTGCCCGCGTCATAGGCCAGCTTCTCAATCACCTTGTCAGCCGACTGCCCCGCCGGCGAGAAGATCACCTGGACGCCGCCGATCTTCGTGCGACTGCCCTGGGACAACTCGTTGTCGGCGGCGTCGAAGACGATGATGGCGCCCATGTCGCGCCCGGCATAGTTCACCACGTCGTTGATAAGCCGGTCGCGGGCGGCGTTGAAGAAATCATCGGTGTAGTCCTCATCGGCCCGCGGCTGCCACCGATACCGGCTGCCCGACCGCAGCACGTTGTACCCGTCAACGATGAGGAGCTTTTTCCGCTGCTTGGCCATGACGCGATCTGCGGCCTATTCCCAGTTCTGGCGCAGCCACTCGTACATGCAGGCGGTGGAAGCCTGGGCCACGTTCAACGAGGAAATCTCCCCCACCTGGGGCAGCTTCACGCCGAAATCGCAGTTCTCCAACACAAGGCGCGACACGCCTTCGCCCTCGTTGCCCATCACGAGCGCGATCTTGCCCTTGAGGTTCGACTGCCAGATGAGATCGGAAGCGTGCTCGGTGGCGGCGGCCACCCAGAAGCCCTCGTCTTTCAGCCGCTCGATGGTGCTCACGAGGTTCGCCACCTGGGTGACGGGAATGTGCGAGATGGCCCCGGCCGAGCTCTTGTAGGTGGCGGCGGTCACGCGGGCAGCGCGCTTGTTGGGGATAACGATGCCGGAAGCACCCACGCACTCAGCCGAGCGCGCGATAGCACCCAGGTTCCCGGCGTCAGTGATGTGGTCGAGCACCACGACGAGCGCGCGGCCGTCATGCTCGGCGGACGACTGCTTCGCCGCATCCAGAATCGTCGTCACGTTCACGTAGTTGAACGGGGCCGCCTCGGCCATGACGCCCTGATGGCTGCCGCGCTCGGAAATCTCATCGAGCTTCTTCTTCGACACCTTCTTAATGGGCACGTCCAGGTTCTTCGCCTTGCGCTGGATGTCGCGCACGATGGAATCGGCCTGACTCAAGTTGTCGGCCATGAGGATGTACTTCAGGGGCACATGGGTGCGCAGCGCCTCGATAACCGGACGCTTGCCTTCGATGAAATCAGCCATGGGTTCGCTTTCGTAGGTTGGGGCCGCCGTTCGGCCGCCGCGCCTTACGCCAACGACCGAACGACCGCCAAGGGGCCACTCGCTTTCAACCGCAAAAGTGTACCACGACCGCCGCCCCACCCTGCCGCCTGCCCCAGCAACCGCGCCAAAGCGTCACGAGCTGAACGGAGTAGCACTAGCAGCGGGCGAGCAGTTCCTCTCGGGAGACGTCCGGCAGCGTCGCGAGCTCCTCGGCGCGACGGCGCACGTGGCCGGCTAGCTTCTCGAGGAATATTTCGGGGAAGGGATGTTGCTCGCAGTTGGCGAAGGAGAAGTCGCCCAGAGCCGTCAGCTGCTCCTTCTGCCGCGGCCCTATGAGGCGCGCCGCCTGCTCGTCGAAGGTGACCTGGGGCCAGGAGGGCAGCACGAACTGGGCCTCGTTCGGGAAGGAATCCACCTGATCGAAGGCCAAGTTGAAGAACAGCGAGCGGCCGTTGTCGAACACGGGGGCCATGTCGAGCAGCTCGCCCGTACGACTGTTCCGCAGCACGCCGAAGTTCGTCAAATGCCGGTCGGTGTTGTAGATGAGCGCGTCGAACACCATCATAGAGGCGTAATCCTCGAAGTGGGGCAGCCCCCAGCGCAGGTACGACTTCACCGCCGCGGTATGTGACGATTGGCCGAACGCCAGCGCCTGGGGCACGTAGGAAACTTCGGGCGTGCAGAAGCAATCACAGGTGCAGCACACGTTCTGTGTCGCAGCATCCCACCGCGCGAGTCCGTAGTGCACGGCATTCAGACCCATGGCCTCGGCAATCTGAGAGGCGAGGAACTCGGCGCGAGCCTCGCCGTATTCGCCATGGTCATCGGAGCTGCCCTTGTACAGGCGGCGCACGCCGTCCTCCTCGATGCGCCACGCCTTGCACAAGTTCCCATTGGTGGTCAACTCGGGGGTGGCCGGCGTGAGCCCGCGCTGATCGCTCACCACACCGGTATAGGCCACCGCGGCGAGCACCGAGGAGAACCCGTTGTCGAACAGATTGCACGCGGCAAAGGCGTCCTCGCTGTTCGCAGGCGCGATCCAATAGGAGTCGTTCAGCGAAAGCGCCTTCGACACCGCGAGGATGCCGCTGCGATCGTTTGTGGAAAGCCCCAGCGACCGGCACAGCTCCGTCGCGAACCGCCGATTCTGCGGAATAGCCCGCGTGGACAACCAGCGCCACAGCCCCTCATCGGTAAGTTCGAGACCCAGGGGCATCAGCCCCTCGGCCGAGGCGTCCCACTCGCGGAGGAGAACGGGATCGTCCTCCCCGAACGAGAAGCGCAGAAGCGGCCGGTCGAACAGCCGCAGCTCGTATATGTCATCGGTTCGCACCATGGGGGCATTGTAGCATGGAGGGCAAGCGATCCGCGTATCGGGCGGCGCCTTCCGCGGTTACATGACGCCGGAGCCGCACTCCGCGAATAACCCTTCTTTCCCGCAGCGAAAGCCGACCGCCACGTGCCGATCGTGCTGGAGGAGAAGGCGCCGATCCCGTCAGATCCGAAAGGGCCCGACCATTCCAAGTCGCCGGCCCCATCCCCGATGAACCCACGCCGCCCCAAGAGCAGCCTCCGCTCTAGGGCATTGCGGCTCGATTCGACTTCGGTTTTGTCGGCGGAATCCGGGTTCTTGTGCAGCAAACGACGATTGGAAGAATCCTCAATCGAGAATAATAGCCGCTTCGATGGCCGAGCCCGAACGACGTCTGGAGTTTTCCCAGGTCACACGCACTCATGTTTTCCTTAGAGGTTCCCACTGAGGGAAAGGGGAAGTGCAGGCAGCAGACAAAACTCTGCCTATCGTCGTTTGCTGCACATTTTCGCCCCTTGGGTTGACAAAACCGGCACCAGCCCCTCCCCTAGGGCAAGCAACCACGCGCTCGCTGCCAGAGGACGCAACCTTGCTCTTGGGGAAAGCGCTTCTGACTGTGCCAATGCCGGCTTGGCAATGAGCGCTACTCTGAACTACCGAGGGAGATGATTCGAAAAGCGGCACGAGGGACAAAGGCACAAGATGGAAGCAAGCGCCCAG
The DNA here is from genome assembly GCF_009755265.1 of Adlercreutzia rubneri. Taxonomy (NCBI): domain Bacteria; kingdom Bacillati; phylum Actinomycetota; class Coriobacteriia; order Eggerthellales; family Eggerthellaceae; genus Adlercreutzia; species Adlercreutzia rubneri. The sequence goes on from NZ_WPOO01000004.1 coordinate 59,386, forward strand.
CGGAAGACGAGGCAATCGGGCTCCGCGTTTCAGGCCCCGCGAGCAAAATGCGGTCCTGCGAGGCCATCTTGCAGCAACGTTACTCTGCCTTTGTCACGCTATCGCGGGCGGCGATTTCGGCGGCCTTCTTGGCGAACTCGGCGCGCTGCTCGGAGGTCATCATGGCCATCTGCGCTTCCAACACGTCGTGCTTCAGCGCTGTGGCGAAATCAGCGGAATCTTTCTTGGCCTCGCCGGCCGCCTTCTTGGCGGCATCGGCGGCCATCTCGGCCTGGGAGCGGGCCATGGACGCAGCGCTTTCGACCTGTTCCTTCGCCAGCTCGGCGGCGGTCTTGGCCTGATCGGTCAGATGGCTCGCAGCCGCCTGGGCCTCACGGGCCGCCTCGCCGGCCGCGGTCTGGGCCTGCTGGCCCACGCGCTCGGCCGTGGCCTGGGCCTGCTTCAGCACCTCGGAGTTGATAGCCTTGCCCTGCTCCACGGTGATCTCGCCCTTGGCGATCAACGACTCCACCAGCTCCTGGGTTTTCTCCGCGCCAAGCGCCATGGCGCCTACGCCGGCCAGGAACACATCTTTCAACCCATCGGCAATCGTCGTCATTTCGGGACCTCCCTTATCTCGACGGTGATTTCGCACCCTCTACTATACGAGCGCCCCCGCCCCGCGCAGGCCAACGGGGCAGCACCGTTACCGCCCCGTCAAAGGTTGATTGATTTGGTTAGGAAATCTGCCGCGAATGAGTGCGCGCACCCGCTCGCCCTGCGCTCCCGCGCGCTCGCATTCGGCCGTCCGCGGACGCTATCCCAGGATCAGCTTCAAGACCACGTAGGCTACCACGAACCCCGACACGGCGCTTACTCCCATTTTCAGACCGGCCGAAGCTACCGGGTGCTTGCGTCCGAAGGCCTCGTTGTCGCGCACCGGCTCCTCGCCGCGGGAGTACGCCACAATGTCGCGATAGGTGACCAGATCGTACTTCTTCTTCATCGACTCCACCATGCCGAGCAGAATACATCCTAAAACCCACAGCGCAAGAAACAGCACAATTCCCAGTACCTCGCTCTCGGTGCACTTCGGCATGAGCGAGGAGGGGGCCGTGGGCACCGCGAACCCCACCGTCACGCACACCAACCCGACGCCCACAAGCGCCCAAGCTGCCACCGTCAGGCGGCTCATGGTCTTCCAATCGTTCTCTATCGCCTTTTCCATCGTTGCCACGTCTCCTTTCACGAGCTCATCGATGGACGTGCCGAAGATCTCGCTGAGCAGCAGAAGGCTCTGCACATCGGGGTAGGTGCGGTCGGTCTCCCAATTGGAAATGGTCTGGCGCGATACGAAAATGCGCTCGGCCACGTCCTCCTGGGACAGCCCCAGCCGGTTCCGATGCTCCTTGAGATGCTCCTTGAGTTCCACAACGCGTCCTTTCGCGATCAGAGTGACATGACACGCCGCAGCGTACCACCAAAACTCTTTGGCACAACCCTACAGCCAACGAAAACCCCTGCCAAAAGTCTTTGACAGGGGCTCTGATCAGGTGTTTTCTCTAGATAAATAGCGACCGTAGAAGCTTTTAGTGCCTTGAAGCACGGCCGAGCAGCCTTGCGGCTGTGAGGGAAAGTGCTGAAAGGCAAGGCCAGGTGCCTGTCGGAACCGCAGCATCGACGTTCCCGCCGTTGCGTCGGCAACGGCGGAATGCTGTCTTACCCGAAAATAGCGGCGAAGGCACCGGTACCGGCACCGTGCAGGACGTTGTCGCGCATGGCGCGGCGGGCAAAGCCCATCATCTCGGCCAGAGCGTCCAGCGCCACCTCCTTCTTCTCGCCGGTGCGGCGCAGCTTCATCTCGACCTTGCCCTCTTTCAGACCGCGCTTGCCCACGACGATCTGCACGGGCCAGCCGATGAGGTCGGCGTCGTTGAACTTCACGCCAGCGCGCTCGTCGCGATCGTCGATGACCACCTCGAAGCCGAGCTCGGCCAAGTCCTTCGCGATCTTCTCGGCCATAGGCTGCACCTCGGCATCACCCACCGTGAGCGGCACCACGCAAATGTGGGCCGGCGCCACCGACAACGGCCACATGATGCCGTGCTCGTCGTTGTGCTGCTCCACGATGGCGGCCAGCGTGCGCGAGATGCCCACGCCGTAGCAGCCCATGATGAAGGGCTTCTCCTCGCCGTCCTCGTCCATGAAGGTAGCGCCCATGGCGCGGGAGTACTTGTCGCCAAGCTGGAAGATCTGGGCCACTTCGATGCCGCGGGCGCCTTCCAGCGGAAGCCCGCACTCGGGGCAGCAGTCGCCAGGCTTCACCGTGGCCAGGTCGGCCCACTCGTCCACCTGGAAATCCTCGCCCAGGCGCGCGCCCACGTAGTGGTAGCCATCCTCGTTGGCACCCACCACCCACTGCGGGATGGCCTGCAAGCTGGTAGCGGCGATGACGCGGGCGCCCTCCGGCAGCCCCACCGGGCCCATGGAGCCCTTGCACAGGCCGAAGGAGATCATCTCCTCGTCGGTCAACAGCGTGAAGCCGGGCACAAGGCCCTCGATCTTCAGCTCGTTCAGCTCGTGATCGCCCGGAATGAACAGACAGACGAGGTTGCCCTCGGCGTCCTTACCCGAGAGCGCCTTCACCGTGGACGACTCGGGGATGCTCAAAAATTCCGCCAGCTCGGTGATGGTATGCACGCCAGGGGTGGCGATCTTCTCCATGGCGCCCACCTCGTAGAGCGTGGGGCGGGCCAGACACGCGCCGGCCTCGGCATCGGCCGCGTAACCGCACGAGCAGTACACGAGATCGGCCTCACCCGATTCCGCCAGCGCCATGAATTCGGTCGTCACCTTGCCGCCGATCTGGCCGCCATCGGCCTCCACCTCGCGGTAATCCAAGCCGCAGCGGGTGCAGATGGCGCCGTAGGCCTTCCCCATGGCGTCGTAGGTTTCCTGCAGCGACTCCTGGGTGGCGTTGAAGCTGTAGGCGTCCTTCATGACGAACTCGCGGGAGCGCAAAAGACCGAAGCGCGGGCGAATCTCGTCGCGGTACTTCGTCTGAATTTGGTAGAGGTTCTGAGGCAGTTCCTTGTAGGAGCGCAGCTCGTTGCGCACGAGCGCCACGATGATCTCCTCGTGGGTGGGACCGAGGCACATCTCGCGGTCGTGGCGGTCGGTAAGGCGCATGAGCTCGGGACCGTAGTCGTTCAGGCGGCCGCTTTCCTCCCACAGCTCCGCCGGCTGCAGCACCGGCATGAGAATCTCCTGGGCGCCCGAAGCATCCATTTCCTCGCGCACGATGTTCTCGATCTTCTTCAGCACGCGGAAGCCCAGGGGAAGGAACGTGTACAGGCCCGAGGCGGCCTTGCGCAGCATGCCCGCGCGCAGAAGCAGGCGCGCACTATCGATGTCGGCGTCCGACGGGTCTTCCTTCAAGGTGGGGGCGTACAGGTTGCTCATACGCAGAATCTGGGTCATAGGTTCTCCAACTCCTCCATAAGGGCAGAAACAATTTCCGACTCTTGCACTTTGCGGACGATTTTACCATGGGAGAAAACAACGCCCGCGCCCGCTCCGCAAGCCACCCCGATATCGGCATCGGCGGCTTCCCCCGGCCCGTTTACCACACACCCCATGACCGCCACTTTCACCGGCTTGTCCACCGTAGCGAGGCGCTCTTCCACTTCCTGCGCCAGCCCGATGAGGTTCACCTGGCAGCGCCCGCAGGTGGGGCAGCTGATGAGCTCGGGGGTGCGGCGGCGCAAATCGAGCGCGCCGAGCAGCGTCCAGCAGGCCCGCACTTCCACCACGGGGTCGTCCGTGAGCGAGATGCGCATGGTGTCGCCGATGCCCTCTTCCAGAAGAACGCCCAGACCGCTGGCGCTTTTTATGATGCCCTGGAAAGCCGTGCCCGCCTCGGTGACGCCGATGTGCAGCGGCACCTGGGGCAGCTCGGCGGCCAGCAGGCGGTACGTGTCGATGGTGGTCTGCACGTCGTGGGCCTTCGCCGACACAACGATGTCGTGGAAGTCGCATTCGTCTTCGAAGAAGCGCACGTACTCGGTGGCGGAGGCGGCCAGCTTCTCGGGCAGCGTCAGGTCGTCGCGGGCCGCCAGCGCGTCATCGAGCGATCCGGCGTTCACCCCGATGCGGATAGGAATACCCGCCGCAGCCGCCGCGGCGATCACCTCGCGCGTCGCCTCCAGACCGCCGATGTTGCCGGGATTGATGCGCAACTTGGCCGCCCCGCGAGCCGCCGCCTCAATGGCGATGCGGGCGTCGAAGTGGATGTCGGCCACCACGGGCAAAGGCGATGCGGCGCACACGGCCTCAAACGCATCCAGACAGTCGCGCCGGGGGATGGCCATGCGCACGATCTCGCAGCCGGCCTCGGCCAGCGCCTCGATCTGCGCGAGGTTGGCGGCCACATCGTCGGCGGCGACGTTCAGCATCGACTGCACTGCCACCGGAGCGCCGCCTCCCACGGGCACGTCTCCCACCATGATCCGCCGCGTGCGGTCATGGGGCTTCAATTCCTTGATCATAGGCATTCCTTAGAACACATCAGTTCCAAGCAATTATAGAGCTTGCCGGACCAAAGACGCCCAATCCCATCACAATAGCGAACGGAGCGGAACCTCGCGCTGCCCGATCATCCACCAAGGCGATCGGAACAAGCTAGCCCCAATTTCCAAAGACGAACCGCTGGATGTCCTGGTTCAGCATGATGACGAAGAAGCCGAGGAAGAGCGCCATACCGGCCAGCGACATATAGTTCATGGCCTTCTGGGACACTGTCTTGCGGGTGCCCTTCTGGAAGATTTCCACCACGAAGCGGCCGCCATCGAGTGGCGGGATGGGCAGCAGGTTCATGATGCCCAGCGAGACCGAGATCATGGCCATGAACTCCAGTGCCTCCACAAGGCCCGCCTGGAAGTAGTCTTTCGACATGACGGCGATGCCGACGATGGAGGTGGAATCGGACACCGTCTGAGCCGCCGTAGCCGGGTTGAACAGGCCCACGACCGCCTGAATCACCATGCCGATGTACATGAAGCCGGCCTGCAGCGCCTGCAGCACCGAGGCGTGGATGGTCGTGATCTCGCCGGTCTCGGGGTGCTGCACCTGAAAGCCGATGACGGAGAACACCACAACGAACACGAGCATGGCGAACAGCAGGTTCATGAAAATGCCCGCCAGAAGAATGACCGAGCGCTTCCAGAAGGGCAGCGAGCGGTACTGCTGACGGTACTCCGATTCGTAGAGAGCCTGGGGGTCGGCCACCTCTCGGGCTTGGCCCAGCTCATAGGTTGCGGGTGCCGGCAGACCCGCGGCGGCCGCCTTCTTCAGAGCGCGCTTGCCAGGAGAGACGCGCGGGGCGCGGTAGGTGTTGTACTGATCGGCCTTGGAAGGTCCGATGACGCTGCCCCATTCCACCAGCTCTTCCAGGGCATTGTAGGCTTCGTCGTCGCTGATGCCGCAATCGCGGGCCACGTCTTCCATGTTGGCGATGCCGCGGCGGTAAAGCGACGCGAGCGCCTCCTGCAGGTGCGGCTGCAAAGGGCCGGCCTCCATGCCGCACACCTTCGCGTAGCCGCCGAGGGGCACGGCCGTGACGCCATAGCGGGTCTCGCCCTTCGTGAAGCCGATGGAGGGGCCGGGCAGGCCCAGCATGAACTCGGTCACGCGCACGCCGAAGGCCCGAGCGGCCAGGTAGTGGCCGCCCTCGTGGATGAACACAAGGAAGCCGATGCTGATAACGGCGCAGACGATCATGATGAGGATGTCCACAGATGTCTCCTTATATATGAGAGATTTCCTGCCTCGCGGGGCAGGAACGGGTGTCGCTGGTCATTATAGAAAGCGGGCACCCTTTGTCTTTCCCTTGGAGAGCCGTCTCGGAAAATAACTACAAGCTGGCTACGATCCCTCCATGGTTTCGGAGGGACGTACACCAAATCTGCCGGCTGCGCCCGCCGCCTTGGCTACCGCCACAGCGAGCGCGAGGCACGCGCCTTTGCTACCGCCGCTTGAGAATCGAGCGCCTCGAAGTCCCGCCCTTTTCCCACTGAAGACCCGTCGAAGTCCCTTTTGGCTCCTCGCGCCGACCGCTTTTTCGTCGCAAAAAAATACGACTTCCGCACGGTCGAGGGAGGGAACGAACTGGGACATTCCCGCGTCATTTCTACGGTTCGGCTCTCGTAAGGTTATCGGCGTCAGGCATCGGGCGCCGTACGCCAAACCTTCCAGCCCGCATTCCTTCGAGACACGGACGTCACGATTGCGCCCCACGCCTGACTCTCTTTCGTCAATCGAGCAGCGCGGACACGTGGCCGCGCAGAGAGGAGTCACCGTGGATTCACTCGATCCCGTCCCCGCGCGCCCGCCCCTCCAAGGAGGCCGCGCCCTTTTCAACATGGTTCTTGCCTTCCTACTGCTCGTGGGCCTCATCCCCGCGATGTGCGCCCCTGCGACCTCGGCAGTCGCCACGGAAACCGAGGGGGTGCCCGTCATGTTCCACTTTAAAGACTCTGCGGGCGAGACCATCGACTTCGCCAGCATCACCGCGCCATACGACCTGCAAGAAGGGCACATTGTCGCCACGGTCGATGAGGGCGGAGCGCTTGGCCTCGACGAAGCGCTCAGCTTCGCCGTGTACGAGCACTACGCCACCTTCGGCGACCGCCAGCGCGACATTACCGATGAGTGCTCCCTTGATGCCGCAGCGGGCACCGTAAGCATCCCTGAGTCCTATGCGAACACCCTGGACACCCTCGGCATCGTCTTCGAGCTATCGCCCGCACATCCCGCCTATGAGCGCTTTGTGCTCGCCGACCTCGACACGAGTCCGCAGGAGCTCACCGTCGGCGAAGAGACAACGACCATCGCCTCGGACATTCCCGATATCCTCGCCGAGGCTGGCGGCATCGCCCCCTTCGCAGCCGCCTTCCCCGGCCAGACCGAGAAGCACTACGCGCTCAACCCCTATATGCGCCTCGAAACCTTCGATGTCGACATGCCCCGCAAACAGGAGGCCTATGGGTTCCCCAGCGATCTGGTAGGCTCTTATGGGTTCGGCGCTTTCTTCGGCACCTCTCAGCACTGGGTGAACGGAGTTTCCCAGGGAACGAACTTCAACGACTACGTGCTGAACACCGCATCGAGCAGCTTCGACGCCGTCGTGGACGCGTTCCTTTACGAGACGATCGCCGCCCGCAACGGCGCCGATGCGCCCTTCGCCACCTCGCGCACCGGCAGCGACTACCGCGCTCGCTTCCTCACCACGGGCAACGACTACAAGGACACCAACTACAGCGGGGGAAGCGCACCCACCAACCGCGCCATGGCCCAAGCCACCTGCGGTACTGCCGGCGTTTCCAACGGCTACGGCGCCGTGGCAAGCAACCCCAACGGCGACAACTACATCACTTACAAGGGCACCTACACCGGCTCGCAATCCGCGTACAACGGATGGTACAAGTTCTACTACAAAATCGATGCTCGATCCGCTGCCACCAACAAGGAGTTCCAGGACGTTGTCGGCTACCTGCTGGTGGAGCCCATCAACACCGGGCGCGCCCAGGTCGTGAAAACCTCCGCCAACCCCGCCATCTCCAACGCCAACGGGAATTACTCGCTCGCCAACGCGGTGTTCGGCGCCTTCTCCACTCGTGCAAGCGCCGAAGCGGCGGCCGAGCAGGCTGCCAAGGGCGCCTGGGGAAGCTGGCAGGCGGCCCGCACCTGGGCTCAGGCCAATGCTTCGTTTACCCTCGTTACCGGGGCGGATGGCAGAAGTGCGGTCGCCGAGGACATCGAGGGCGGCGACTATTACTTCTGCGAACTGTTCGCCCCGCCCGGATTCCGCCTGAACAGCGCCGTCCAGAAGGCGACCGTGGAGGCAACCAGCGACGAGAGCGTCGTGTGCCAAGTATCCTTTGCCGATGAACCCATGCGCGGCTCCATCGACTTGCTCAAGCAGTCGGGCTATCCCGAGGTCACGATGGGACACCCCGGCTATACCTTGGCGGGCGCCGTCTATGGCGTGTACGCGGACTCGGCCTGCACAAAGCTCGTCCGCGAAATCCGTACGAGCCTGAACGGCGATGCCGACGGCTACGGACGCATCGACGAGATGCCCATCGGCTCCTATTGGGTGCGCGAGACCAAGCGCCCTCTGGAGGGCTATGCTCTGGATAGCCGAACCTATGCCGTGACCGTCGCTGATCGTTCCGTCACCCGCGTGAATACCACTGCCGTCAGCGACAAGGCAAAGTTGAATCCCCTCTCCCTTCTTATCCAGAAGAAGGATGCTCAAAGCGGTCAGAGCCATGCGCAGGGTGCTGCCACCCTCGGCGATGCCCACTTCCGCATCGATTATTATGCGGCCAAGAACGCTTCCCTGGACGCCCTTAAGACCCTCGAGCCGCAAGCAAGCTGGGTCGTGCGCACCAACGACGAGGGCGCCTTCTTGCTCGACGAGGCGGAAGGCAGCTTCACACACACTTTGGCCGACGGAACAACCGAAGAGCTTCCCTACAAGGTGGCAGGTGATGCGTTCTACAAGCTCTCCAACGGCCGCATCGCGCTTCCCATCGGCACCTATGCCATCCAGGAAGTGAAGGCACCGCGTGGCTACCTTCTCGACGAGACCGTGCACGTGCGCCACGTCACCGATGCCGACACCGATGGCGAGATTATCGAGACCTTCGATGCAGAGCAGAACGGCGATCTCGTCACCGACCGCGTCGCCCGCACCGATCTGCGCTTCATGAAGCGCGCCGACGGCGCCGCGAAGCTGGCCGGCATCCCCTTCAAGCTCACCTCGAAGACGACCGGCGAATGGCACATCCTCGTCACGGACAAGAACGGGCTCGCTTCCACGGAATCTACCCCGGGCCATCCCCACGACGCGAACACGAACGCCAATGACGCGCAGTTCACCGCTCCTGACGGCAGCTTCCAGATGCCACTTACGTTGGACACCGAGGCCCTTGATGCCACAGCGGGGATCTGGTTCGGTCTCAATGCCGAAGGGGCGTCCGTCGCTGCGGACAATGGACTGGGCGCACTGCCCTTTGACACGTACGAGCTGGAAGAGCTTCGATGCCCGGCCAACGCAATCTTCGAGATGATCCGCGATGAAATCGTGGTTGACGAGAGCGATGAGGGGCTCGTCGTCGACTTAGGCACTCTCAACAACACGGGCACCGACAAGCCCACGATCCGCACGAGTGCCTACGACGGTCTGTCCGACGATCTGTACGACACGCAGATCAGCGCCGACACCAAGGCCGTCGTCATCGACCGAGTCACTTATTCTGGCCTAGAACCCGAAGAGCCCTATCTGCTTCGGGGAACCCTCATGGACAAAGCCACCGGAGAGCCGTTCCTCGTGAATGAGGAAGAAGTCACCGCCGAGCTTGAGTTCACTCCCGAGGATTACAACGGGTACGCGAACGTGACCTTCGCCTTCGACGCCTCGGCGATCACCGAGGACACCAACCTCGTCATCTTCGAGACGCTTCTGCAAGATGGCGTCGAAGTAGCCTCGCACCGCGATCTCGCCGACCGCAAGCAGACCATCGCCGTGAGCCCTATCGCCATCGGCACAACGGCCGTCGACGCCGCCACCGGCACTCACGAAGGCGTGCCAGCCGAAGAGGTCACCATCATCGACACCGTCAGCTACCAGGGACTGACCCCCGGCGAGGAGTACGAGCTATCCGCCGTGCTCATGGACAAAGAGGAAAACGCCCCGTGGCTCGTGGAGGGTAAAGTGGTCATGGTAAGCCACCGGTTCATCCCCGAGGAATCCTCGGGCACGGTGGATGTCGAGATCACCATTCCCGGCGCCAACTTGGACGGCGTAAGCCTCGTGGTCTTCGAATCGCTGCTGCACGACGACATCGAGGTGGCCCTCCACGCCGATATCGAGGATGAGGGGCAGACCGTCTCCTACGCCTATCCCGACCTGCCGCTGCCGCCGACCGGCGGCGACGAGCCGGAAAAGCCCGCAGAGCCCGAGGCCGACGAGCCCGAGCCGACGCGCGTCGCCCGAACCTCTCGCCTCGCTCAAACGGGAGACGAGAGCCTTACGGTGATTTGTTTGGTCGCCCTGCTCGCCGTCGCCGGCGCCGGCGCTGCCTTCGTCGCCTACCGCAAGCGCCGCTGAGAACGCTTCCGGGGGCGGCGCCGCTAACTCTGCCGCCCCCGGGCCCACTCGCTTGCGAAGGCGCGGCCCCATGCGTCGACGGCCTTCAGCTGCTCGAGGCTCTCCACGACTTGGACGCCTGCCCCTTCGTGGGCGTCCATGGTCGCCTCGACGCAGCGGGCGATATCGAGGTAGCCGATCTGCTCGGCGAGAAATGCCGCCACCGCCACTTCGTTGGCAGCATTCATGACGGCGGGCAGCGTGCCCCCCACCTCACCTGCATGACGAGCCAGAGAAAGACAGCGGAACGTATATACATCGGGCGCCGCAAATTCCAGCGAGCCCAACGTCCGAAAATCGAGCGGTTTCACGGGAGCCTCCCACCGCTCGGGATAGGAGAGAGCAAATTGAATGGGAATGCGCATATCGGTCGTACCCAAATGAGCCAGAACCGACCCATCGGTAAACTCCACCATCGAATGGATAGCGCTCTGGGGCTGCACTACCACCTCGATCTGATCGTAGGGCATCGCGAACAAGTGGTGCGCCTCGATGACTTCGAGCCCTTTGTTCATCAGCGTCGAGGAGTCGATGGATATCTTGGCCCCCATATTCCAGGTGGGGTGCGCCAGAGCCTGGACCGGCGTGACCGCCTCCAAGTCGGCGATCGTCTTGCCCCGGAACGGGCCGCCCGAAGCCGTCACCCACAGCTTCGAGACCTCGCGCGGGTTCTCTCCGAGCAGACATTGGTAGATGGCTCCATGCTCCGAATCGATGGGCATGAGCGCGCCTGCCGGCCCTGTCGCCGGAGCGGCACCGGAAGCACGCCGGGCCGCATCCACCGAGGCGGCCAGTGGCATGATGAGATCGCCGCCCACCACAAGCGACTCCTTGTTGGCCAAAGCGAGCACCTTGCCTGCCTTCAGCGTCGCATAGCTCGCCTCCAAGCCAGCTGCTCCTACCAGAGCGTTCACGACGACATCCACCTCGGGCAGTTGGGCGAGAGCCACGACGGCTTCGGAACCAACACCGAAGCTCGCCTCCACGCCCTCCTGGCCCTCGGGAAGGGCCAGCGACCGCACGAGAGCCCGCGCCTCATCGCAACGAGGGTCGTTCGCCAAAGCGGCATTCCCTACCGCCAGATGGCGCACGCCGAATTCCCGGGCTTGAGCGAGCAGGACATCCAAGGAGCTGTTCACCGCAAGGCCGACGATCTCCAGCTTATCGCCGTGCTGGCGCACGACATCGAGGGTCTGGGTACCGATGGATCCCGTAGAGCCGAGTACCGCAATGCGCCGTTTGGCCATGAGAACCCCTTTCACTATGACAGGACACGCAAAGAGCGAACCGAGACGAATCGCCTAGAAAAGAGCATAGGGAATGCAACCGCCGGCTATCAGAAGGATAGCTGCCGTGATGGAGGTGAGGAACAGCGAGTCGCTCCGATCGAGCAGGCCGCCGTGGCCGGGCATAATGGTGCCGGAGTCCTTGAACCCGGAGTTTCGCTTGATGCGGCTCTCCGCCAAGTCGCCCAGCACGCCCATGCAGCCGGAAATGATGCCGAAGACAATAGACTGAGGAATGGCCATGGTGATGCCGGGCACCAGCGTCATGAGGCACCAAAATATCACCGACCCCACCAGACCGGCGATGAACCCTTCCCAGCTCTTCTTCGGGCTCGTGCGCGGTGCCAGTTTGTGCCTGCCGATTTTGCTCCCCACCAAATAGGCGAAGGCGTCGTTGGCCCACACCGACAAGAACAGCAGAAGCACGCAGACGCCGCCCCACGGCGCCGGCAGCGACACACGGATAATCACCAGTCCGCACAGCAAAAGGCCCGTGTAGGCAGCGCCGAAGAAGCTCACCCCCACATCGGGGATGCGGGCCCGCAGCCAGAACACGTACCACACCAAGAGAGCCAGCAGAAGAGCCAAACTCACCAGCATCGCGCCCACCAGACCGGCAATGTACACGCTTAAGGGGTAGAGCACGGCCGCGATGATGCCGAGCATCTCGTTGGGCAGCTTCGCATCGGAGCGCAGCATGTAGAAGAACTCGCCGGCGCAAATGCCGGCGACGACCATCAGCATGAGCACCATGGGGATGTTGCCGGCCAGCACGCAGATGACCGTCGCCGCCGTGTAAATTACCCCGGTACGGAAACGCACTTGAAGATCGGAGGGATTGCGCAGCTTGTCCGGCGTCTTGTCCAACGCCTTCTGCTTCAGGCGATCGCGCTTCTCCTGGCGCGTCTCGCGCTTCTCCTCGCGGGCGGCGCGCTCCTCGTCGGAGAGGTCGTAGTGCCAGGGAGGACCTTCGGGGGCCGATTCCGCATCGCAGACGACGGGAGGCAAGTCGCGTTCCTCATCGGGCTGCAGCCGGTCGAGCAAATGAGTGCGCTCCTCCGGGGGCGCACTCGCCTCGCCCGGAGATGCACTCCTCCCATCAGAAGCCGCTGCCCCACGGGCAGCCGACACACTTCCGCGCTCTTCCGAACGCACGCGACGACCATGGTCGCCTCGGCGCAATCGCTCGCGCGCCGCTCGGGCTCGATCCTTCTTCTCTTCGTCGGAAATCCCCCCGCGCATTTAGGCCACGCCCCCGAAACGGCGGTTCCGCCCCTGATACTCGAGCAGGCACTCCAGGAAGGTGTAGCGGTTGAAGTCGGGCCACAGCACATCGGTGACCACGAATTCGGAATAGGCGATCTGCCACAGCAGGAAGTTCGAGATGCGCATCTCGCCCGAAGTGCGAATGACCAGATCGGGGTCGGGCATCCCGAACGTGTACAGCCCCCGCTCGAACATCTCCTCGGTAGGCTCTATCACTTCCCCGGTCTCTTCGCCCAAAAGCACCGCCTCGCGCATGCAGCCCCGGCAAGCGCGCAGTATTTCCTGACGGCCACCGTAGTTCACGGCCACCACCAGCGTCATACCGTCGTTGTCGCGCGTCTTCTCCCAAGCCTCATCGAAAGCCTCGCGCGTCTCTGCGGGAAGCGCCGAGAGATCGCCGATCGTTCGCACGCGCACGCCCTCTTCATGAAGGCCGTCCACTTCGGCGAGCATGGTCTTGGCGAACAGATCCATCAGCCCCACGACCTCATCTTCGGGCCGCTTCCAGTTCTCCGTGGAAAACGAGTAGATGGTCAGATAGCGCACCCCAAGATCCGACGCGCAGCGAATGGCCTCTCGCACCGCCTCGATGCCGGCCTTATGGCCCTTCAGGCGATTCAGCGCGCGCTTCTTGGCCCAGCGCCCGTTGCCATCCATGATGATGGCCACCGACTCGGGAATCCTCTCCGGATCAAGCGCCCGAGGATCAACCCCCTCGGGCGGATCCGGAAATATGTAATCTAAATCCTTATTCATCCCTACCCACCGGTCGTTCGTGAAGCCAGTGAACCCCCTAGATCTCCATGACCTCGGCTTCCTTCTTCTTCAGAACCTCGTCGACCTCGGCAACGAACCGATCAGTCATCTTCTGGATCTCGGCCTCGGCCCGCTTCGATTCGTCTTCGGGAAGGTTGTCGTTCTTCACGGCCTTCTCGATCGCGGTGTTCGCGTCGCGGCGCGCATTGCGCACGGCCACGCGCGCTTCCTCGGCGTAGGTCTTGCACTGCTTCACCAGATCGCGGCGGCGCTCCTCGGTCAGGCTCGGGAACGGCAGGCGAATGACCGAGCCGTCGTTGTTCGGGGTCACGCCCAAATCGCTCTCGAGGATGGCGTGCTCAATGGCACGCAGCATGCCCTTGTCCCAAGGTTCGATGACCAGCAGATGGGCCTCGGGCGTCTTCACGCCAGCCATCTGGTTCACCGGCGTGGGCACGCCGTAGTAGTCCACCTTGATGCGATCGAGCACCATGGCGTTGGCGCGGCCCGTGCGCACGCCCATGAAGTTCTCCTTCAGCGCCGTGATGGCCTTTTCCATGCGCTCTTCCGCGCTCATCAGAATCTCGTCGATATCTGCCATGAGGGTTTCCTCCCTAATCACTCAGGGGCTCCTCCCCCTGAAATCCTTCTAGAATCCGCCACGAGCCTCGCGACCCGCGGCATACGCTCGTCCTCGCTGTCGCGCCGACAAGCGGCTCCAGCGCGGCCTGCGCCCCAGGCGCCTACTCGACCACCGTGCCCACCGGCTCGCCCTGCAGAGCGGCCTTGATGTTGCCCGGCTTGGTGAGATCGAAAACGATCATGGGCACGTCGTTGTCCATGCAAAGCGAGGTGGCCGTGGCATCCATGACATGCAGCCCCTGGCTCAGCACCTCCATATAGCTGATATGGTCGAACCGGTGCGCGTCGGGATTCTTCATCGGGTCGGCATCGTAGACGCCATCGACCTTCGTGGCCTTCATGACGCAATCGACGTCCAGCTCGCAGGCGCGCAGGGCCGCCGTCGTATCGGTCGTGAAATAGGGATTGCCCGTGCCGGCCGCCAAAATGACGACGCGCCCCTTCTCCAAATGGCGGATCGCTCGGCGGCGAATGTAGGGCTCGGACACTTCCTGCATATTGATGGCGCTCTGCACGCGGGAGAAGATGCCGTGGCGCTCGAAGGCGTCCTGCAGAGCGAGCGCATTCATCACCGTGGCCAGCATGCCGATGTAATCGGCCTGGGAGCGATCCATGCCCTCGGCCGATCCGGCCAGGCCGCGGAAGATGTTGCCCCCGCCGACAACCACAGCCAGCTGCACGCCATCGTGAACGATCTCGGCGATCTCCTCGGCAAGGTCATCGACCACTCGCGGGTCAATGCCGTACCCCTGATCGCCGGCGAGCGCCTCGCCAGATAGCTTGAGCAGCACGCGATCGTACTTGTATTCGTTCGCCATCGAGTACATCCCTTCGTCGGCAGGATCTTGTAAACGGATACATATTACCCGAAGTCCCTCGCCAACGCAGCGTCAGCCTTCCAAGATCAAAGAATTAGCTCAGTGCTGAGGCGCGAGCATAGGGGCTTACCCGAACCCTCTCCCGCTGAACCGCAAACCGTCGTGCAGACCACTGCGGGCAGAAACGCATATCGCGCAGACGCCAGGCAGCCACTCTTCCCGTGCGCCCATTCTTCAGAAATTGCCTAGTTATGTCATATATGACCTATGACTGATTCGTCATCAACGTACTCTTGGCCCCATGAACGACGAACAGGAAAAGGTGCAAGCCCGCATTCACTCGCTTGGTCAGCAGATCAGGGCGCATCGCATTGCCCAGAACCTTTCCCAGCAAAGGCTTGCCCTCATGGTGCACACCGACCAAGCCGTCATCGCCCGCATCGAGGCCGGCAAGCACAACACGGGCATCGCCAAATATATCGAAATCGCCGATGCCCTCGATGTTCCCTTGGGCGCCCTCATCAACTTCTAAGGTGAAGAACTTCCTCTCGCCCCCCCCCATCAATCGAGCGAGCGAGCGAAAGGCTCGTGCAAGCTCTTAAGCATCTTTCCCGTGTCTTTTTAAAGGAAAGATGACGAAAGACGCCTCGGCGACACCCGCCGGCTCGGTCAGTCCTGCTCCTCGCGAGCGGGCGGCTCGTACACGAGTAAATCGCCCGGTTGGCAGTGCAGCTCGCGACACAAATCCTCCAGCAGCGAGATTCGAATACCTTTTGAGTGATTGCAGCGCAAGTGGGAGAGGTTCACCGCCGAACGCCCCACCTTCTCCGACAGCTCGTTGACGCTGATGTCGCGGTCGGCCATGACCACCTTCAACTTCGACACAATAGGCATAGCATGCTCCCATCCGCCCAGAAAGCGCTCCTGCGTGCTCCTTCAGGCACCTGCACAGCTGCAGCTCTTCCATAGCGGTGCGGATGCCTCATGATTTATTTAACATAGTAGCACGTTTTCAATAATTTTAAGGTGATAGTTTCATACCAGGCCGATAGCATTCGCAGCGGAGGGCAACTCTCCGCGACGCTTTTCCCGTTGTCTACTCGCTCGCTTTCAGCCCGAACTCCGCGAGCATTTCATCGCGATAGGCAGCATCCTCGGAAACCCGTCTGGCATCGTCGAGACGCCCCGCGTCCAGAAGGAGGCCGACGAGAGTTCCCAGCCTGTCCATGCCCTGCTCCATGCCCTGCTCCATGCCCTGCTCGATGCCCCTGGCCTCTGCCCGGCGGCAGCGCATCTCGGTATCCTGCTCGTAGGTCAGCACCTTGGTCACCCACTCCCGGTCACGGTTGTATTCCTCCACGAGGGAGTCTATCTCTCGGGACAGCGCGCCCTCGGGCCGCCCCGTCGCCACGTAGTGTAGCAAATCGCGCAGGTCGGGGTCGGCGACATCCTCGGCAGCCGATGCGTTGAACACGCGCCAGTGCGAGTCGTCCCCCGCGACCAGCCCGGGAAGCTCCAGACAGGTTCGCTCGATCGAATAGATAGCCTTGCCCGCCCTGAAGGGGTCGGTCGCGCAGAAGAACACGACGAAGCTCTCCGGGAGCAGCCCGTAATCTTCCCCGGGGCCCAGCTCCGTCGCGTCGATCGCTGCCTGGTAGTAGCGCATCCGTCGCCCTATCCGGCCCTCGGGGGAGACCTGCATCTCGATGTCGAACACGCGGCTTCCCTCCCGTGCGAACACGTCCATGCGGACGCCGCGGCTCGCCGCCGCCGGCTCCTTCGCCTGCTCGGCGTTCAGGTAGGCTATCTCGCCCACCTCTATCCCCAGCGCGGCGCGCAGGACCTTGCGGCACACCTCCTCCTCGCACAGCACGCGGTTGAACATCCATCGATCGGAGAACTTCAGAAATCTCTTCGGCATGGCGGAATCCTCTCATCGGACATCACGATTCCCCAAGCCTACGACAGCGCGACCGCGGAAATGACGCGGGAATGCCCCGATCAGTTCCCCGCGCCGACCGCACTTGTGCCGCAGCAGAGTCGCATCGGAGTCCCCGCCCGCCCCTCGCCGACCTCGGCTATCGACCTTTCGTCACAATAGGGCCTTCCGACAGCTCCGCATTCGCATCCATTTCATATGATTTCTCGCCGAAGACAATGGGACCGAGCCTCACGCAGGGGACGATCTCGACCGCGGCCATGCCCTTCCCCCGTCGCCTTCCTCTACCATCCTTGGCGAACAGGATGCGGAGATAAAGACGGCCTCGCGAACGCCCCATGGGTACTTGACCATCGCGCACAACGTCAGCAGCGTGAGGTTCAAGCGCCGGCTTTCATAAAGGCCTGCCCCGCACGAAGCGAATTGGCATTTCCCTCGAAGTAGCGGAGACCCAAATCATCGAGCACCTCGCTCAGATCGCCGTTCAAAGGCCTCATTCCGGTTTGGGGGGGGCTCGCCCTACTCGAAGCTGATGTTGCCTATCTTGGTGCCCTCGGGCAGGTCCTTCACGGCCTCCCACAGCTGGTCAGTCATATCCCAGTACACCTCCATGTCGGAGACCTCCATGTTCTCCAGGGAGTCCTCCCCGCCGAGGAAGAGAGGGATCCTGTAGCCGCCGCATTCCATGCATCCCACGGGCGCATGCCCCTCCAGCCACTCCCGATACCTCCCGACCCCAAGACACGCCTCGCTCTGATTCGGCATAACCTCGTTCAGGAAGACTGCCACGTCTTTCCCGATATAGTACATATCGAGAGTTGCGATTTCCAGGAGAACCACGAGCTCCTTCCCATCGCCGTCCCGTTGATCAACCGCAAAGCACCGCCCCATCCAATCGTATCCGATCAGATTAAACTCACCGCGAAGCTTCGTGAAGCATCCGGACACCACCCGATGCCATCTCTCGAGATCACTGCGCTCGAACACCCTGAACACTCCATCGCCGAACGACCGGCCGCCCAGGCCGTCGATGAACGCGTCGTAGGGATCGGCCGCCCCGTCCTCGAGGACCGGGGCCTCCCCGAAGTACTCCAGAAACTCCGCGAACATCGAGGGGTCGCCCTCCGCCGGGCCCCGCGGCCCTTCCTCCTCTTGAACAAGTCGAACATCTCGCTTCCTTTCACTCGAATATCACGTTGCCGATTTGGTGCCTTCTGGAAGATCCTTTATCGGATAGCGTATCTGAGCTCCCATGCTCCGGTTGACGCTGGCGTCGAGGGGGCGCATGTTGCTCACATGGTCGGCGCTTCCCAGCTGAAGATCTATTACATGATCGACATCGTAACCAGCAGGCACCGAGTCTTTCCCGTATTCCTTCTTGAAAGCATCGGCTGCCGACCCATTCCTCTTCCCCACGGTCGTCTTCACTGTGTCCGCTCTCGACAGATCCCGAGCCTTCCTCGTCGCCTGGGACATCTGGATCTCGTCCCAGATGTCCTTCCTCTTCAGCACAAGATCGACAGTCCTGTCGAGACGCTCGCCGGCCCGAATCGTGCCCGCCGTGTTGCTCCCGATGACGTTCCCAGCAATCTTCGGCGAGATCTAGACAGCTTGAATGTCATCAGTTGATCCACTGCAAACAGGCCATGTCGAAAAGCTTGGAAAACTTGCCAGAAAGACGTCCTTCATCTGACGAGGTCGATCCTTCTGCCTCTACGGAACCTCCTCGATGCTGCAAAAAGGGGCGTCGGAGCACAGGCGCGTTTCCTGAAAATGTGTTTCTCGGGGGTGCAGCTCTCGGGGAGCACTTTTCGGGGGTGTTTCGCGGGCATGAAAAAGGACGCCCGGTGAGGCGTCCTGTGAGGTGCGGGTTGTGGCAAAGACTAGTTGGCCACGTTCACAGGGATGCGGGAGACGGCGCCGATGGGCTTGCGGGCCGGCTCCTCGATGGGGCGGTTGATGATGGCGTCCAGCTCGACGGCCTCATCGGTGCCCGGCTCAGGGGAAACGTACTCGAACAGGTCGCCCGGCTGGCACTGGAGCACTTCGCAAATGCGCTCCATGGTGGAGAAACGCACGGCCTTGATGTGACCGCGACGCATGCGCGAAATGTTCACCGGCGAGATGTCGATGCGCTGGGAAAGCTCGTTGACGGACATCTTGCAATCCGCCATCACTCGGTCAAGACGAGGAATAATAGGCATAGCAGCTCCCTTACACGGTTTCGTCGCTGAGTTGCTGTAGCAGCGCAGCATATCGAAATATTGCCGAAAGTGAGTACATAATAGCAGAAAAGGCTAGCATACCGATGTTGATATTCAGAGTTGGCTCAGCAACTCCATTGTTTGCGACCATGCCGAAGCCAATTTCTGGCGCTGGTTCAAAAATGAAACCTATTGAAATCAGGAAATCAAGAATGACAACCGCCAAAGCAATAACTGCAATTGTCTGCAAACGGTCAGCTTGAGAACTCGAAAACGGCGCATCTTCTCTACCTACGCCGTCAAACAATTTGGTCAAATTCCACAATATAAGAACGACGAAAGCGCCATACAATACTGCATACAGCACAGCATTTATCGCACCAGCACCGCCATTCAACCACCCCATGAGCAACGTTGCCACAACCACGATCCAGAATATCGAAAGAACAATTGTTGCGACCAGAAAACATAGCTTCAGCGCCTTGCATGTTCTTTTCAACTTTCTTAGCGCCATTATTAAGCCAAAATCACTAGATTCTTTCACAATTCCCCATTCTTCAGATGACGCGGCAACCGGCGCATTGCTGCCAATTGCCGCATCTTCGTACGTCTTTACAGACCAATTTTGAGACAAACAGTGCCCGGAGGTCCAATGAAATAGCAAACGCTCTGCGGCTCGATATCGCTATAGAACAGCATACTCCACCTCCTTTCTTTAGTTGCGGGCTAGCATGGCCTCAAAAAGCAGACGGTAGAACGTCCGCACGAGGGAACAATAGGGATCGCGGGCCTCGACGTCGCCCGTGGCGAAATAGGCGCGAGCGCGGCAACCACCCCCGCACAGATAGCGGATGTCGCAGTCGGCGCAGGCGCCCAGCTCGGCCACGCGGGGCGCAGGGGCATGGCGCGCGGCCAAGCAGCCGGAGTCTTCCAAAAGCGATCCCAAGCTAAACGCCTCATCGTGCATCATGTGGCACGGGAATACCTCACCATCGGCCGATACGCTTACCATGGTGCATCCCGCCCCGCAGCCGCACGTCGTCGTCAAGCGCGTGCTCACCGGCGTGTCGGACAACACGGGCACCCCGTCGCGCGACAGGGCCAGCGTTGCCTGCGCCAAACGCTCGAGTGCCGCATCGTCAGGAAGAACCGCTGACAGATCCTCGTTTTCCACGGGTGCGGACAGCAGGCTGAAGTTCATGGTGGCCCCCAGCGAGTCGGCCAAAGCCACGTACTCACCCAGGGCATCGATGTTGCCGCCGTGGGCCGTCGGAATGATGTGGGGCTGAATGCCCGCCTCGCGAATCATCTTCACCGCCGCTACCAAGCGGTCGAACAGCGGCTCGCGGCGGATGACGGGCGCCGCTTCGGCATTGGGCCCGTCGAAGGACACCGAAACGCGACCCACGTAGGGCGCGATGTCGGCGAGCTTCTCCGGCGTGACGGCCGTGCCGTTGGTGAGCACGTCCACCGAGTCGATGCCGCGTTCGCGCGCGTAGGCGACAATGGCGGGCAAATCGTCGCGCAGGAAGGGCTCGCCACCGGAGATGACCAGGTGCTGACAGCCGGCATCGGCCAAGGCGTCGATGATGCCCCGCAACTCGTCCAGCGTCAGGTCGCGCCGGGCGTTGCGGGCGTCCACCGCCGAGTAGCAGCCGATGCAGTTCAAGTTGCAATGGTGGGTGACATGCAGGTACGCCGACTGCAGCGGCGCGGGCACAGCGGACGCGGACGGCGCGGATGCAGCCGCAGCGGCATTCCCAGCCCCGACGCCTTCCGCACGTTCGACGCCTTCCACGCCTTTCCCCAATGTTACGTCGTCGGCCTCCACATCTTCCACGACAAAGCCGCCACGGCGCAAATGGGCGGGCAAATCCGCATTCACCGCAGCGACCTCTGCCTCGGGCACGTCCTCGGCGAACATGCGGTGGCACACGGCGGCGCCTTCGGGAGTCAGGCCGATAACATAGCCAGTCGCGGTGTTGCCGATCATGGGGATGGAAAAGGGAGCGTGCTCCACTACGTTAGGGCCGAACCTCACTGCACGCTCCTCTGCGCATCATGGGATAGTGCAGTTAGTATGCGGCAGACGCAAGACCTCGAATGCCGAATATGACATGATTTGCGGCGCATCTTAGCAGATGGCGCTATATTTCCCATGGTGCGCCAGGATTATTAGCCATTAAAATGGCCCCTCCGAGGAGGGGCCGAGATTGATCGAGCTGTGACGTGGACGCAGTGAGCGGCACACGCCCACGCGTCACGCCGGTTAGCGCTGGCGGCCGCCGAAGAGGTCTTCCAGGCTGTAGCCGTTCATCGACTGCTCCTGGCTCTGCTGCTCCTGCTTGGCCTTTTGGCTGGCGGAGTCGTCGCCCAGGGTCACCTGCACCTCTTTCTCCTGGCCACCGCTGTTCACCGTGAGGGTGACGGTGTCGCCGGGGTTCTTGGTACGCACGTCCAGCATGAGGTCGGAAGCCGACTCAACCGCCTGTCCATCGAAGGCAGTGACGATGTCGCCAGGCACGATGCCCGCCGCAGCCGCACCGGAG
This sequence comes from Adlercreutzia rubneri, assembly GCF_009755265.1. Lineage (NCBI taxonomy): Bacteria > Bacillati > Actinomycetota > Coriobacteriia > Eggerthellales > Eggerthellaceae > Adlercreutzia > Adlercreutzia rubneri. Next base: position 81,038 of record NZ_WPOO01000004.1, read on the forward strand.
TCGGGGGTGACGGCGGCCACGTAGGCGCCGGTGTCGACGGGCAGCCCGTAGCGAGACGCCGTCGCCGCGCTCACCGTGGAGAGGCTCACGCCGAGCTGGGCGTGGGTCGGCGTCTCACCGGCGATGATCTGCTGGGCCAAGTTGATGGCGTAGTTCACGGGAATGGCGAAGCCGACGCCGGAGTAGTTGCCGGAGTACGAGGTGATCAGCGTGTTGATGCCGATGAGCTTGCCCTCGTCATCCACGAGCGCGCCGCCGGAGTTGCCGGGGTTGATGGCCGCGTCGGTCTGGATCATGTTCGGGTAAATGGTAATCTCCCCCGTGCCGCCGGACTGCATCGATTCCTGGGCGTCCATAATCTGGGAGCGGCTCGTGGCAGATACGATGCCCGTGGCCACCGACTGCTCCAAGCCGAAGGGGCTGCCCAACGTCATAACCCACTCGCCGATGGTCAGGTTGTCGGAGTCGCCAAGCTCCATAACCGTAAGACCGCTGGCGTCCTTGGCCTTCAGCACGGCCACATCGGAGGAGGGATCGGTGCCCACGAGATCGGCCTCGTAGGTCTCTCCGGCGACCATGACCTCGTAGGCGCTGCCGCCTTCCACCACATGGTTGTTGGTGATGATGTAGCCATCCTCGGTCAGCACGACGCCAGATCCCTGGGAATAGGCCACCAGATCGCCCGACCCGTCGCCCTGGCCACCGTACTGGTAGCCGAAGTACTGGCTCATCGCGTCATTCTGAGAAGCCTCGGCGTACACCGTGATGGCGGCCACAGAGGGCAAGCACTTCGCGGACACGGCCTCGGCCAACGTCGGATCCTCGCTGGGCGCGATGACCGTCGTCTCGCCGGTGGAGGGATCGGTGACAACTGTTGAGGCACCCGAGTTAGAACCGTCCGGAATCATCGCGCCCACAATGCCCCAGACGCCGAAGGCGAGCACGCAGGCCACGAGCGCGCCGGCGAAGGCGATAAGGAAGGTCTTACCGCCGTTGCCCTTGGGAGCCGCATGCTGGGCATGCATCGACACGGGCTCGGCCTCGTAGGTTTGTTGGCCGTAAGGCTGGGCGGCGGAATGCTGCGCGGAGCCGGAAGTCTGCTGGGCTCCATAGCCGTAGGACTGCTGAGCGCCATAGCCTGCCTGGCCCGCATAAGCTTGCTGACCACCGTAAGGCTGGGTGCCCTGGGAACTGTAGGGCGCAGGCTGGGTCGGCTGCAGCGGCACAGGCTGCTGCGAGGCAGGGTTCTGGCCTCCCGAGGCGGAATCGCCCGAGGGCACAGGAGTGGTATTGGAATCAGTCATGGAAGGCTCCTTCGAGTGAGGTTGTCCTTATGTGCGCCAAACCTTAGCACGCCCTAGAACTTCTCAACCGTTATGGCAACCCTTCGTCACGCTTGCGTCACAGAGATACACCAATCGGTGTACGCGCACCAGCCGCTGCGGAGATGCAACGACGCACGCCGACCGTGCATGGGCCACCGCACCCCGCGCCGGCCGCCGCCGAGCCGCTTTCGAGCCGTCTTCGAGCCACCCTCGAGGCGATGCGAGAACGCAAGCGAGCGCCTAGTCGCGATCGTAATTCGCCAGAAACGCGCGGGTGCGATCGTGCTGGGGGTTGTTGATGACCTCGCTAGCCGGCCCCTGCTCCACGATGACACCGCCGTCCATGAAGATGAGGTGATCGGCCACATCGCGGGCGAAGCCCATCTCATGGGTGACGATGACCATGGTCATGTGCTCGGCCGCCAGATCGCGGATGACCTTCAGCACCTCGCGGGTCAACTCCGGATCCAACGCGCTCGTGGGCTCGTCGAAGAACAGCACGTCCGGGTTCATGGCCATGGCCCGGGCGATGGCCACACGCTGCTGCTGACCGCCGGATAGGTCGCACGGCACCATCGATTCCTTGTCCGCCAGGCCCATGCGGGCCAGAAGCTCGCGACCGCGAGCGAGGGCCTCGTCCTTCGGCATCTTCTGCACGCAGATGAGCGCATCGGTGACGTTCTGCAGCACGGTGTAGTGCGGGAACAGGTTGAAATTCTGGAACACGAGCCCGAAACGAGTCTTTGCGGCGGCGATGACGTCCTTGCCCCCGTACACAGCGCGCCCCGCGGCATCGTTGGCGCACACCGTGAGATCGCCGTAGGAAAGATCGCCCGAATCAAGGGTTTCTAACAGCGTCATGCAACGCAGAAGCGTCGACTTGCCGCCGCCCGAGGGCCCGATGATGGCCAGCACATCGCCGGCATTCACCGTCAGCGAAATGTCCTTCAGAACCTCGTTGTTCCCAAACGCCTTCTTACCGTTGGTGAGGCTTACGACCGCTTTGCTTTCCATGAAACGCCTCCTAGTCGTGGTAATAATCGAGACGCTTCTCGACACGGTTCAGGATGAATTCGATGAGCAGGCAGAACACCCAGTAGATGAGAGCCGCGATGGCGTAGGGAACCATGGACACCTCGCTGGCGGCCAGGGCCTTCGCAGCGGAGAACATCTCCATGATGCCGAGCACGAACGCGAGCGACGTGTCTTTCACCAGCGTGATGACCTCGTTGCCCATAGCCGGCAGAATACGCTTGATGACCTGGGGAAGCACAATCTTCATGAAGGTCTGGGCTTTGGTGTAGCCCAGTACCTCGGCCGCCTCGTACTGACCACGCGGAATAGACTGGATGCCCGAACGATAGATTTCAGCGAAGTAGGCGGCGTAATTCAGGATGAAGCCGATAGCGCAGGCCCAGAACTTCCAATCACTGCCCATGTTCAGGCCGAAGATGTAGTAAGGCCCGAACATGATGGCCATGAGCTGCAGCATAAGCGGCGTGCCGCGCAGGATGGAGATGTAAAGCTGCGCCAGCCACGCCAGCGGCTTAAACTTGCTCATGCGCGCCAGAGCGACCACCACGCCCAAAGGCAGCGAGCCCACCAGCGTGATGAGGAAGATCTCCGCCGTCAGGGCGAAACCTTCCATGAGAATCCCCATCATGACCGAGAATTCCATCTCCACGTCCTCTCATCGTCGCTCTTAAACCCACAAGAAGGGCAAGGCCCCAAGAGCCTCGCCCTCCCTTTTAATTAAATTCTCCCTGACTCCGGGATGCGCCCAAGGAAGTCAGCGAGGTTGTTAATTAATCTACCAGCACCCAGTTGTCGATGGAGATACCGTACTCGCCCCACTTCTCGCACAGCTTGGCGATGGTGCCGTCGTCGTACATCTCCTTCAGCGTCTTGTTCACCGCATCGATCATGGCCGTATCGCCGTCCTTGGCGAAGCCCACGGCGTAGTTCTCGGTGGACAGCGGCTCAAGCTTCACGAACATGTCGGGCTTGGCAGCCATCTGGTAGTCGGCGATGGACAGGTCGCAGGCCACGGCATCCACCGCACCGGACTCCAGCTGCATGAAGGCGTTGTTGTAGTCGCCGATGGTCTGGGTCTTGCCGCCGGCGAAGGTGTCGGCCAGATCCTTCTGGTCGCCCTCCAGCACGTCAAGGGCGGCGGAATCGACCTGGGTCATAACGTTCTTGTCGGCCAGATCATCCAGAGAGTTGATTCCCGAGTCCTTCTTCACGACAACGACCTGCTCGTTGTGCATGTAGGGCTTCGAGAACGCGTAGTCGGCCTCACGGCCCTCCATGGTAAAGCCGTTCCAGATGCAGTTGATGGTACCCTGGTTCAGCAGCGCGTCCTTAGCATCCCAGTCGATGGCTTCAAGCTCGAGATTCCAACCATTGCGCGCGGCCACCTCGGTGGCCAGATCAATGTCGAAGCCGGTCAGGTTGCCATCGTCGCCGATGAAGCCATAGGGCGGGTAAGCGTTGTCCAGGCCCACGATGAGCGTCGTGGCATCGGGGTTAGCGGCAGCGCCGTTGTCAGCCGCGTTGCTTGCCGCATCGTTCGAGCCCGAGCAGCCGGCCAGAAGCGCGGCCCCCAGGCACAGAGCCGCAGCCGCAGCGGCGATCTTCGTCAGTTTCTTCATTCGGTCCTCCCTAAAAAGGTACGCCAGGGAAGTCTCTCGTCTTCCCCACTTTACTTCTTTACTGTGCTAAAGCACTAGAGCGTTGGCTAGTATAGCACAGACCAATGCAATAAAAAGGGGCGAAAGCCACAGGTTCGCCCAAGGAACCTACTTGTTCCGGTTGAACAGCTTGTTGCCCTTCTTAGCGGCGGAGATCTCCACGAGACGCGGCTCGAAATCGAACAGCTCCTTCATGGAGACGACAGGCACGATCTCGATGCACTTCTTCAGACAGGCGTCGGCGCACAAATTGCACTGGACGCAGTCGGAAACCTGGAACTCCAAGTACGCCTTACCCTCGTCCGGGTGCCGATCCACCGCCTTGCGCAGCGCGTCGGTGGGACAGAACATGACGCACATACCGCAGCCGGAGCATTTCTCGACATCGATGGCGATGTCGCCGAAGATGCGCGTGAACATCTCGTCGACGACCGGCTCGTCCGGATCGCCGATGCGGCTCATGGCATCCAGAATGGCGATGTTGCGCTCGGCCTCGATGGTGGGCATCTTGCCCGCACCGTTCTTCACGCCCAGCTTCTCCCGCAGCGACTGCTCCTGCTTCTGCAAATGAAGCTGCGTCAGCTTGTCGTTCACGACCTTCTCGGCCGCCGACTTCGCCACGTCCTTGGCGTAGTGGCCCGAGGAAGTGAAGAACTCGCGCCGGGCGGCGCCGACGGCCTTTCGCATGTCCTCCACCTGCACCGAAGCCGGGAACTCCGAGGTGCGCGTGATCTGCGCGTCCGACCCCATGGCCTCGATGAGGGTGCGGGTCGATTCCACGGTATCGTCGATGGCGGGCACCGCGCCCCGGTACTTGCAGGTGCGGCAGTCACCGTCCACCAGGCAGATCTCGGGAATACCGCGGGCCACCAGTTCCACCAGCAGCTCTTCCTCCATGCGAGCAAGGCAGGGCACCACCGCGTACTTGTCGGGGTCGCCCACGTTGCGGGCCGCTTTGCGAGCGCAGGCGATGACCGTCAGGCCATCAGCCGCGTTGGTCGTCTCGGCCACAGCGCCGGCCAAGTCGTCGGGCATCGGATCCATGGGAACCAACGCCGAGGTAGGGCACACCGCCACGCAGGCCCCGCAGGCCACGCACGCCCCAGCGTCGATGTTCAGCTCGTTCTTCTCGATGGTGATGGCGTCGGCCAAACACGCGTCGACGCATTTGCGGCAGGAGGAGTGGCGGTTGCGCACAGCCACGCAGAACGTGGGGATCGTGATGATGGCCTTCGTCTCCAGGGCGTCCATCATCTCCATGATATCGTTCAAGTTCGGCATGGCGCGAACCCCTTTCTGCTATTCGCCGAGGTAGGACTGCTCGATGCGAGCCAGCTCTTCGGGCGTGTTGGCGTTGATGAAGCAGCCACCGCGGGGCTCGACCTCCAGGACGCGGTCCTGGTTAAAGGGCAGCACCGTGACGGCCGGGTCATCGAAGAAGCTCTGCACGCGCTTCTCGCCCCGCTCGGTGCGAGCGTGAACAGCGCCGAGGCAGCCCTCTTTGCGGTACATGGCATGCAGCGGCTCGAAGCCGTGCTTGTTGGAGGGAGCCACCACGTCGGCTCCGCTTTCGTGCATGGCAAGCGCCTCGGCCACCACCAAACGCGCGCTCGCGAACACCATGTCGCAGGCCACAACGGCCACGTACGGGTTCTCGGCAGCAGCAAGCGCGGTATAGAGCCCGGGCAAAGCGCCTCGTTCTGCATAGGCGTCGCCCACGAGCCTGATGGTCAGATCGGGGTACATATCATGGAGAAAGCCCAGCTTGTCGGCCTCGTTGGTGGTGATGATAAGCTCATCGGCCACGGGCGACAGACGCTCGACGAGACGGCAGATGAGGGGACGTCCCGCAAAGGGCACCGTTGCCTTCGACTGGCCCATGCGCCGCGACTCGCCACCGGCCTGAATGACCACCGTGACGCGCGGCCGCACGTAGTGCTCGGAAAGGAAGTCGGCCAAAGCGGCCACATCTTCAAGACCGATGGCGGGAATGCCATAGAGCGCCGCAGCCTCCTCGGCCTCGGGAATGTCGGTCACCACAGCCACCGTGTTGGTGGAAGGCATCTTGGCCGCAGCATCGGCGGCAGCCGAGTAGTCGGACGCGCCCGGCATCTCGCCCAAACCCGGTACTTCGCCCGCGCCGTCGCGCCCAGCCGCGTTGCCCGCGCGGTCGACCGCGCGCCCCAGCTGCGTGAAGTCCGTCGTCAAAGGCAGGCCCTCCCGGGCCGCCTTCACGAACAGGCGAGCCGCACGGCAGTCGGCCTCGTTGCCCGAGCGCATGATCTCGATGGTGGGCAACCCGCTTTTGCGGTAGCCCTCCACCACAATGATGTCGTGATTCGGCATCGAGCGCACCAGCTCGCTGCACTCCACCTCGTCTTCCACGGTCTTGATGCGCGCCACCTGCCCCGGGGCCGCAATAACCGTTTCGGAGGCGCCGGCGGCCCTGTGGCGGTAGGAGTCCTTGCCGGGAATATCGATATCGAACCCGCGATGGGAATGGTGTTTGATGGAACCCACGTCGAGCCCGCGGCCCACCAGCTCGGCGATGAGCCGCTCGATGAGCGTCGTTTTGCCGGAGTTGTGCCGCCCCACGACGGCCACAGCCGGACTTGGAATATCGATCATAGCTGTTACGCCCTCCCCTAATGCGGCCGCCTGGGCCGCCGTTTTGTTCCGGGAAAGTATAGCACTAGGGCGCAAGGTGTCGATTGCAGGAACGGACGTCCCGTCAGGGCGATGCCAAGCACCGCTTGTTCACCGCTGCTGGAAGGGGCGACCTTGGTCGCCCCCTACGAAGGTAAACACGCTAATAAAAAGCGGCGACCCTTGCGAGCCGCCGCCCTTTCAGAAACCCTCTGTTGCAGGGCGGCGCAAGCACCGCCCCTACGGGTAAAAGCCTCTACCTCAAGCCCTCCGAGTCGAGCGATGCGGCTTCCTCGATGTACTCCTCCACCGGATTGTCGCCGAAGTTCGGCAGATCCGCGGTGGTCCAGCACTCGCAGGCGGGCATGCCGGGCACGCTGGCGGCGATGAACACCGGATCCTTGCCCTCCTTGCGCTGGCGAGTGTAGTCATCCAGCGCGGCCAAGGCCCACTTGCCGAGCAGCAGAATGGCCACAAGGTTGATGATGGCCATGAAGCCCATGAAGATGTCGGCCAAATTCCACGCCAGATCGAAGCTGTTCACGCAGCCGTAGAAGATGGCGGCCAGACACAGCACGCGGAAGATGAGCATGCCCCACTTGGTATTCTTGAAGATGTAGCGGAAGTTCGTCTCGGCATAGAAGTAGTTGCCGATGAGGCTGGAGAACGCGAAGGCGAAGATCGCGAAGGTGATGAAGTGGATGCCAACCTCGCCGACGGCGTTGTTCACGGCCATCTGCACGAGCGGCATGCCGTTGAGCGCCATGGCAGTCTCGGGATCCTGCACCCAAAACACCATGACCATCATAGCCGAGCAGGTGCAGATGAGCAGCGTATCGATGTACACGGACAGGCTCTGCACGAGGCCCTGCTTCACCGGATGCGACACGCTGGCGGTGGCGGCGGCGTTCGGGGCCGAGCCCATGCCGGCCTCATTGGAGAACAGACCGCGCTTGATGCCGAGCATAACCACCGAGCCGGCAAAGCCGCCCGCGATGGACTGGAAGTTGAAAGCCGACTGGAAGATGGTGCCGAACACGGCCGGCAGCTCGCCGATGTTGGCGATCGTGGTCCACAGCGCAATGAGAATGTAGGCGATAGCCATGATGGGCACGATGATGGAGGTGATGATGGAGATGCGCTTCGCGCCGCCGAAAATGACGAAAGCGGTGAACACGATGAGCACGATGCCCACGCCGACCGCCGTGCCGTTGGTGGCGTAGTCGGGGATGTAGTACTCGAGCGCCGAAGTCATGTTGAACGCCTGCAGGCCGTTGAAGCCGAAGGCGAAGCACAGGATGAGCGCCCAGGCGAAGATGATGCCGAGCCAGCGCTGCCCCAGGCCCTGCTGAATGTAGTAGGCCGGACCGCCGCGGAACTCGCCTTCCTTGCCGCGAATCTTGTAGATCTGCGCGAGCGTGGACTCGATGAAGGCTGAAGCCGCGCCGATAAGCGCCATGAGCCACATCCAGAAGATGGCGCCCGGACCGCCCGTGGCCACGGCCGTGGCGATGCCGGCGATGTTGCCCGTGCCCACGCGCGAGGCGGTGGACACCATGAGGGCCTGGAAGGACGAGATGGATTTCTCGCCCTGGACATGCTTTTTCTCCGTCAGCTGAGTGAACATGTCCTTGATGTAGCGAATTTGCACCGCCTTGGTGCGGATGGTGTAGTAGATGCCCACGAACACCAGCAAGATCACCAGAATGTAGGTGTACATAAAGGAGTCGATCTCACCAGTCCAAGCGACGAGCATCTCGTTCAAATCGGCCATAGATGCTTCCTTTCCGAAAGCGCGCCAGGCCCTGCAACCTGGATCGCCTTCCAAACGGGCTCGCCTTTCTGCGGTCGAATCCAACAGAGCGCGATAAGCACGCCCGAACCAGGGATTCGTCGCAGGAAAACGGCCTCGGATATACGCGCCGACCCTCGCCGACGCAAGACATGCCCGTATTCTACCCTACAGCGGGCTAAAGTTAGGCGATATTATCAGGGTATTTTGAACGCCCCGCGAAAAAGTGGCGCTGTTTTCCGCCGGTTTCCCGTCGATGCGAAACCGAGCCGCTACTTCAGGGCGGCGGCGACCTTGCGGGCGGCGGCGGTGATGGACAGATCGTTCACATCCACAGTGATGTCGGCGTACTTCTCGTAGAGCGGCAGGCGCTCGTCGTAGAGGTCGCGCAGGCTCATGCCGATGCCGTCGCGCATGACCACGCCGCGCTCGGAGAAGTCGGCCAGACGGCACTTCAGCTCGTCGAAGCTGATCTTCAGATACACCACGCGGCCGATCTCGGACAGGTGGTTCATGGCCGGCTCGCTGTAGATGGCCGAGCCGCCGGTGGCGATGACGGAATGCTCGAAGGACATTTCGGAAAGCACCTGGTTTTCAATCTCGAGGAAGGCATCGGGGCCCAGAGTGTCGATGAGACGCTGGAGCGATTTGTCGCAGGACTGCTGAATGAGCAGATCGGCGTCGACGAAATCCATGCAGAGAATCTTCGCCAGCACGATGCCCAAGGTCGACTTGCCCGCACCGGGCATGCCGATGAGCACGATGTTGTCGCGACCGGGTTCGAAGGACTTCTCTTTCATATCAAGACCTTTCTCGTAGAAGGTGCCGACGGCCGGGCTATGGTCGCCGAAACGGATGGGCAGCTTCGCCCCTATGATACTTCAGCGCGCTTATGGGCGGCACGTAACGCTTCGTCTAAGGATTGGGAAAACACCGGAGCCAGGGTGGCGAGGAACGCCGCTTCATCGGCAGGGGCGGCGCCGGCAGCCATCGGGGCCTTCCCCCGAACCGCCATGGCGGCATCCCCGGCATCGGCGCCCTCTGCGTCTGCGGAAGCACCGAATCCGAGGGATTTCAGCGCACCGAACAGATAGGCATACGGAATGAGCGCCGCGCGCTCGTCGGGAGCAAGCTTGTCGCCCTCGAGCGACCAGCCGCCATCGCGCATCCAGTTGCGCAAGGCCTTGGCATGGGCGGCGATGTCGTTGCCCTCGGGGGAGCGCCGCATGGTGTAGTTGCCGAGCACCCCCATGGCCGCCGCCGTGGCCAGAGCGAGCACGCCAGCACGCCAGCTGACCCAAATGATGGCCGCTACCGCGACAACCGCCAGGAAAATCGCTGCCCCCAAAACGACATGCTGAGCGCGACGGGAGGCTGTATCGAAGAAGCCGTAGGGCTCAACCAAAGCGGTGAGGCGACGCTGCCAGGCCGCGCTGGCCTCCAAAAGATCGCGCGGATGTTCGTGGGCCAAAGCGGAAAGCTTGGCGCGGCTGAGTGTCCGACCGCCCGTGGCGACCATGCGCAGCAGCCGCAGCGTGGCCGCATCGAGGGCGGCCTGCTCTGCGTTGACCGCGTCAGCCGCGTCGGGCGCATCATCCGCACCAACATCAGCGGCCCGAGGCGCAGCAAGGGCGGCGGCCGACCCACTCTCGACCCTCTTCGCCGGCTCCTCTCCCGCGGCAGGTATGACCAGCTCATCGTCTCGCACTTCAAGAACACCGCGACGCACCATATCGAGCACCGTGGCTACTATGTCGTCGGGGCTCTCGTGGTTCCAGCGCCATAGACGACCGAGCACGGCTGGCGCCATGGCGTCGGCAGGCGGGTTCATCCAATAATCGTCGCGAAACGCCGGCGGCCGCTCTCGGCCCCAGCGCCACCAAACGATGAGCGCCGCCAGCAGCAACGCCGCAGACAAGCCCAGCAGCCCCAAAGCCAGCCCAAGACGAATGACCTCCTGAGACGTATCCGTATCGACCCACGTTTCCTCGTAACGGCTCGTCCAGTAGTACTGCAGGGTGCCCTGATTCGCCAGGCGCGCCTCCTCGCTCAGGTTCGTCAGCCACTCGACGGGGAACATCACCCGCGCTTTGGCGTACATCGTGGGCTCGACCGCAGGATCCGTAAAGATCACCGTACCGTCGGAGCGGATGTCCACCTCGCCATCGGCAGGGCCGTGACCCCACGCATAAACGTTTTCCATGACCTTCACGGAATCGTCGGCCGCCACAGGCAGCACCACTTCTGCTCGCACATCGGCCAAGGCCACATCGTAGTCCTGGGGAACATAAAGCCATTGGAAGTCGGCCGCGTCGTCGAAGGCCTCGATGGCGTCTTCCACGCGGTAGACCACCTCGAACATGACGCGCTCGGGCATGGCGTCCACAAAGGCGTAGAGCGTATGTTGAAACTTGTCGTAGGCCCAGGCGTCGTGCTCGGGCCCTCCGCCGCCGCGCCAGGGCAAAAGGAACGTCGTCTCGGGAAGCTCCGTCCACTCCCCGGCAAGCGCACCATCGCCATCCACCGGCGCCATGCGCACCCGTTCGATAGTAACCTCAGCCCCTTCGATGAACCCATCGTAGAGCCACTTCAACCGCTCCGGCGCGCTCTCCCCTTCCGTGAGGTCGAAGATGCGCTGATCGGTCATGTGCACCGACCCGTCGGTCTCCACCGATGCCAGCAAGTCCACCTCCGAGCACCGATAATCCGTCGCCAGAGCTTTTCCGGGCATGCAAAAGGGCAGGAGGCAAACTATCAGCAAGATGGCGGCGAAGAGGAGATACGAGGTGTTCCAACCGAGCGAGTTCCGCAGCGAACGGAACAGTCCAGTGGGCTGTTCCGCCGAGCGAGGACTGTCTGAGCGAATTGGAATACCCCGTAGCTCCTCCCCCGGCGACGTGCGACCGCGAATCAAGGTACCCCCTGATTCCGCCCCAAGCGACATGCAACCGGCCCTTTCCACAACCACTAGAGCCCCCGAAACGCCAGCCGCACGTCATCCAGCACGTCCTCATCCGCCACTACGATGGCCTTATCTCCCGGATGCAGCACCGTCTCGTCATTGGCCACTTCCACGTCCCCTCCGCTAGCCACGGCCGCGATGATGGCGTTGTCCGGCAGCAGCACCTCGTTGATGAGCACGCCGTCCTCGTTGGAGAAGTGGCGCATGCGCGGCACCATCACCTCGGCTAAGGCCACGTTGCCGTGAGTCAGCGACGACACGACGGATACCGAGCCCAAAAGCGCTTCCTCCTCGATGAGGTTCGCAATGAGCGTCGTAGAGGACACGCATTCGATGCCCACCTCGCGGAAGATGCGCTCGTTTTTCGGATTGTTCACGCGAGCGATGCAGCGGGGCACGCGGAACACGCGCTGGGCGATTTCGCAGGATACGAGATTCGAATCGTCCTGGCCCGTGGTGGCCACGAACACATCGGCCTGGCGGATGCCCGCGTCCTCCTGGTAGCGCGAGTCGCAGCCGTCGCCGTGAATGACGAGGTACGGGCCTGTCAGCTGCACGGAGAGGCGATCGGCCGTGGCGAGCCTTTGCTCGATGACCGCCACCTCGTTGCCGCTCTTCAACATGATGCCAGCCAGATACGACCCGATTTTGCCGCCGCCAGCGATAACGATGTACATGGGTATCACCTAATCCAGAATGTAGCGCGAGAATTGCGCGATGACGTCGTGGCGCACGCAGGCGAGAATGGAGTCGCCGGCGTACAGCAGCGAATCGGGCGTCGGGATGGAGGACGCGGAGCCGTCGGCACGTTCGAAGGCGATAATACGCACCTCATGATCGCGCTCGAGTTCCGAGACGCGGATCGTTTTGGCGTTGTCGCGGCTGGAAAGATCCAGCGTGAACCGGAGTACCTCGAATTCACCGAACGTGTCGATGTGGGAACCGTGGCCTGACACAATCTTCGAGAACACATCCTCGGCCACCAGTGACGTGCCGCAGACGTAGTCGATGCCCAGCTGCATATAGGCGCGCTCGTGGTCGGGATTGTACAGGCGCGAGATGACGTGGGGCACACCGAACAGATGGTTGGCCACCTCCGCGCACATGAGGTTCGTGTTGTCCAGCTGGGTGACGGCGGCCAGCACATCGCACTCTTCCACGCCGGCACGGATGAGCACGTCCTCGTCGAAGCCCACGCCCTGCACGGTGCTGCCGTTGAAGTTGCGGCCGAGGTTCGCGAAGGCATCGGCGTTCTTGTCGATGCAGCAGACGTTGTTGCCGTTGTCCGAGAGCATATTGGCCAGCTGCGACCCCACGCGCCCGCACCCGACCACAATCACGTTGCTCATTCCCTACCTCTTTCTTATTCCTTAAGTAGGGCCATTATAAACGCACCTGATCGCCCAAGGAAGTCAGCGAGGAGCCGACAGGCGCCTGCAATCGTGCCGAAAAGCGGCTGAGCGTACTTCGGTACGCGAGGGTAAGCTTTGAGGTGCGAGGGCAGGCGCCTGTCGGATCCGCAGCGTCGACCAGTCCGTTCGTCCCGTCAGGGCGAACGGAACCTATTAGATTAATTGCATCTGATTCAGCGTATCCCGATACCAGTTGTCGTAGTTCGGGGGGCAGTAGCGCATGGCGTAGGAGTAGCTGATGGTGAAACCATAGCCCCGAGCCAGACCGGCCACGTGGGAGCGGATGGCCGTGTCCCAATCGGGCCAGTTGGTCTGATCCCAGCCCCAAGCGTTGTGGGACTTGAAGCAAACACGGCCCTTGGTGGACTCGGTGTTGGAAATGGCCGGAGACCAGCGCGGGTCGATGCCCGCTTCCCAGGCCGCCTCGGCGAAGGTCTCGCCGTAGCCAGACAGAGGGCTGCCGAACAGGTAATCGTTGATGCGCGCGGACCATTCTTCGATGAACGCCTCGCGACCGATGGAGAAATCTACATCGCCGGCCGGCAGGCTGCCGAAGGTAGCGTAGTAGCGGGAGCGCGTGGCGTCGGCCCGATCGATGGCCTCCTGCTCGGCGACGCGAGCGGCTTCCTCGGCGGCCAGACGCGCGGCCTCTTCCTCGTCGGCGATTTCCTGCACGCCGGCGCTCACATCGCGGGACGAGGCGGTCTTCAGCGCTGCTTCCTCGGCGACGTCTTCCACAGCGAGAACGTCCGCGTCGGACTTGTCTTGCACGGTGTCGGGGGAAACATCGGAAGCGCTGGGGTTCTCGGCGGACTGACGAGCGAGACCGAAGGTGGTCGCCCCCATGTCGTGAGAACCGGCGGACGCCCAACCAGCATCAAGGAAGCCCACGGCCAGCATCGGCAGCACGCAGAGCGCAACCATCGCCAGCACGACGGTTTTGCGATGACTCTGTTTGCGCCTTGTGACCACTCATTCCCTTTCTCGACAGCACGAAACTAAACCGCTCGAGCGGCGCAGCGTGCTGGATTAGGGTGTGGGATTGCTGCAGTAAAGAATGCTATGCTGTTTTATGTCGCGGATATTTTACCCTAGTTGGCTGAAACCGTGCCGAGGCGGTAGCCGACATCCACGCTTTGTTCGCTTGACAAAACGCACTTTCTGGGTTCCCGCAGGTCTCGCGGGTGCGATCCTGAGCGCTGTCAGGCAGTCGTTACCGACTCTTCACAACTTACCGATGGCAACTTCTTCACCTGCACGATGGAAATGCGCGAGCGGCGCATCTTCACCACCTTGAAGGCGTAGCCGTCGACCAGCAGCTCGTCGCCCACCCGGGGCACGGAGTCCAGCTCGTGGATGATCCAGCCCGCAAGTGTCTCGTAGTCGTCGGATTCTTCCACGGGCCAGCCGAGTTCCACGGCATCCTCCACGGGAAAGCGACCGTCGACGCGCCACTGGTTCGGTTCGACAAGCACAATGAGGTCGCGATCGTTGTCGGTCTCGTCGGCAATCTCGCCGACGATCTCCTCGATGATGTCCTCCATGGTGATGAGGCCGTCGGTGCCACCGTATTCGTCCACGACGATGGCCATCTGCATGCGGGCCTCTTGCAGCTCCGACAAAAGCTTCAGCACGTTTTTCGTCTCGGGCACGTAAAGCGGCTCGTACATGAACTCAGCCACCGGGTCTTCGATGCGGCCGTCCAGCAGAGGGCCGATGAGGTCTTTGTAGGACACGAGGCCTATGACCTCGTCCACTTCCTCGTGATAGACCGGCAGGCGGGAATAGCCCGTGCCGCGCATGCGGTCGAGCGCCGCGCGGGCCGGTTCGGTGTCCTCGGCCATGATCATGTCGACGCGCGGCTTCATGATTTCGCGCACCGTCATGTCGGCCAAATCGAGGATGTCGTTGATCATGCGCTTCTCGTCTTCGAGAAGCTCGATATTCTCGGCCACCATGTCCTTGATCTCGTCCTCGGTAACGCTTTCGCGTTTGGGGCGCAGGAAATCGAGGAAGGCCGGCTTCGAATTTGCAGTGTCGTCTGTTTTACTCATGGGCGGTACTTTACCATATTTTCCGGGATTACTGGTTGCCGCCGGGCTTCAGCCAGTCGAGCCACGCCATGGCGTCGGCGTGGGAGGCGTCGATGAGCGTCGTCGTGGTGCCGCCGGAACCGGCCGCCGTCGTGGCGAGCAGCGTGTCGGTGCCCGCACGGCGCTGCAACGGGTTGCTCTTCGTGCAGCCGAACTGGATTTTCTGGCGCGGGAAACTCACTGTTTCTCGAGAAAGGCCGCCGTTGCTCACCTGCATGAAGCGGTGGTTGTAGGCGAAGCTGGACTCGCGGGCCCACAGCACGGCGTTCACTATATCGACGATGAAGAGGACGGCCGCCAGCGCATAGCCACCCACCACGATCACGTTCCACCCAATGCTCAGAAGGAACAGATCCTCGGAATCGAGTTCGATGCCGCCAGTCGCAACTTCTCCATTCACCCAACCGAAAACCACTAGGCACACGGTGACTACCACGGCCAGCCAGAAGCCGCCGCCGAACCAGATGCTCTGGCGCAGCACGGCTCGGCGCAGCGCCACCTTCGCGACGGGCTTCGCCTCCTGGGGAAGATCGGAGAACTCCGGCACGAGCCCGGCGAGGATTTCCGGCACACGGTTCATCTTCACGAAGGGGTGGATGATGATCCCCTGATTGGCCAGAGTGTTCTGCTTATTGCCGCTATCCTCGCCCGTGGCGGCGTCAATCTTGCCGAGAGACAGCTCGCAGTAGCCGAGCAGACGGCGGATAAAGCTCTGCTTCACGACCACGGACTGCACGCGGTCGATGTCGATGCCTTGGAAGGTATGCTGCAGCAAGCCGTGTTCCACCTCGATACGGTTGTTGCGACGGCGCGCCTTGAAGCCGCCGTAGCCGATGCAGGAACCCAACGCCGAGAACACCCACAGCACGAGCACCAGCACGATGATCCCCACCGAAACGGCCCCGATCAGGTAGGCCGAAGCCTGGGAGCCGGCAAAAACTAGGGCACTTTCCACAGCGCCATCGGCTGCATCCCCCATCACGTCGAAGATGAAACCGACGATTTGCAGCACGCCGACAACCAGACCGGCGAAGACGAGCCCCACCGATGTGGTGTTGGAAAGACCCGCGAAGAACAGCTCCTTGTTAGTGAGACCGTACTCGTAGGTAACGCGGCCGGTATCTTGAGCAGGGCCGGCGAACACACCGCCCACTTGGTTCCATGCCTCAACGCCCACATCGAGCACGTTGCCCGCGACGGCCGGGCTCGGCACGTTGCCGGCAAAGGCCGCCGCCCCCTGGGCCATAGCCGCAATGCCGGCCTCCGCCGACTGCGGAACCGGGGCGCCCGCACCCGCCATGCCCGTCGCGGCCGTACTCGCTGCACCCGCCATGCCCGACGCAACGGCAGCCTGAGCGGCCAGAGCATTCTTGCGGTTGTAGAGCTCGGCGCGCAGCCACTCGGCCTGGGCCTTGGTGACGTAGGACACCACGACGGCCTTGTTCGCCGCGCCGCCGGCCGTATCGATGGAAACCGTGCACACGCCGAACAGTCGCTGAAGGAGCGTCGCCCGCTGGTCCACGGACTGGACCCGCTGGTAGGGCACGTGCACCTGCTTCTTGTTGAAGATGCCGGAGCACAGCGTGAACTCGTCGGGGCCGACGGTGAAGTACAGGTGCTTGTAGCCAACGACGCGCAGCCCGGCGACGATGCCAAACGTAATGAGGATGACCACCAGCGTGCCGATGCCAGCCACCGCCATGATGAACCCGGCCTCGGCGCCCATGCCCTCTTCGGCAACGAGCCCAATGATGGTGGAGAAGTTCGCCACCACAACGCATACGGCAATGATGAAGATCGTGCGCACGCTTTCGAGCCAGATATAGCTGTGGTGCACATGGTGGCGCGGCAGCTCAGTCGATGGGGCAGCCGCCGCAGGGGGCACGTTCGGCGCGGGCGCGGGCACCTGCGGGGGCACGTTCGGCGCGCTCATTTATACGTCCTCTCGGGCCAGACGCGCCAGCTCGGCGGCACGATCGCGCAGCACGTCGGCCTCTTCGATGCCGAGGCCGGGAATCTCGTGTTCGCCGGCGGCTGTGGCCACGGTGACGCTGGACAGCCCGAAGGCGCGCAGGATGGGTCCTTGGCGCGTGTCAGTGTTCTGTACGCGGATGAACGGAATGACGAAGCGCTTGCGCCAGAAGATGCCGCGAGCAATATCCAGGTAATCCAGCGTAAGCTCGTAGCGCCAACGAGCATAGCGAATGGGCGGCAGCACCACCACGCACAGCACAAGCAGCGCCGCGAACACAATGGCCACGATTAGAGCCACCACGCCAGCCCACGCTTCTTCCGGTGCCACCAGCGCTATGATAGCGAAGGGCAGAAAGCAGCACAGGAACGAGACCGCGATCCAAATGGCATCATTAATGCGCCAGACGCTCTTGATGCGCGGGTTCAGTTGGTTGGCGGGCATCTCTCGCATAGCTGAATCCTTCCTCGTTCGGGCGGAGCTCTTCAGCCGGCCCTTCTTCCAAGCGACTCCCCACAAGCCGCCAAATTCAGACGGCCTCGCGAAGGCCGCCACGTTTTCCCGACCATACTACCCCACTTTTCGCCTTCGCGACGAAACCTTAGGGATTCTTAAGGAAGAAAAATGCGCATGATTCCCCTCTTCCCCCATCGTGCCCCCGCAAGATTTACGCATTTGCGCTCTTTTTGCGCGACGGATAACGCAGAGTTCGTGCAAATGCGCAGATCTCGCATTCTTCCCTGTGCAGATTCGTAATTTTTGAAGTAAGGAGCAGGAAGGGGCCGCCCTTCCTCCGAAGCGACCGGCCCCGACGTGTTGCGAGCCCGGGGAGGGGGATCCCGGGCTCGCAAATGAGTGTCCTTGGCGCCCGGGGGGGATAGGCGCGTGCGGAGGAGAGAAGAGGAGAGGGGGGGTTCGTATCTCCCGCTCTGTCGAAATCTATTATAGCGATGAGTTATTCTATGTCAAGAATAATCTTTGAGAAAAATAATGGCCCCTGGGAGGCCATTATCTGAAAAGGCATCGGGGACATGCCGAACGCTACTTGCGGCAGCCGCGGCCCTTGCCATGACGATAGTGGCGACCATGCTTGCGCTCACCGCGGGCGCCCATGTCCTTGCACTGGTGGATGATCTTCTCCGTGAGAACGTTCAACGACTCGATCTCCTCGGGCGTCAGGGTCGACAGAATGCGATCGGCCACCTCGGACTGCGCGGCGCAGCGCTTCTCGGCCAGCGCATCGCCTTCAGGCGTAATGCGCACGGTATAAGCGCGCTGGCCTCATATTCCGAGCTCGGCGTAGAGCTCCTCGCGGCGCACCTTGCCCTCCACCGCCGCGGCCACGTCTTCGGAGCGGCCGTCGGCCAGCAGAGCGCCGATGAGGGCGCCAAGCCGGGCCTCGCCTTCCTCCCGGCCCTCCTCGCGACCTTCCTCTCGGCCTTCCTCACGGCCCTCCTCGCGCGCCCGGCGGCAGCGCATCTCGGTCTCCTGCTCGTAGGTAAGCACGCGGTCCACCCACTCCCTGTCCTCGTTGAACACGCCGACCAGGGCGTCGATCTCCGACGACAGGGGCCCTTCGGCCTCCCCGGTCCGGAGGTATCGTAGCACATCCCGCAGCCCGGGGTCGGCGGAGGCCTCCCACGCCGAGGCGTTCAACACCACCCAGGGGGAGTCGTCACCCACGGCGAGGTCGGGATGGGCCCCACACCGGCGCTCGATCATGTAGACGGGCTCGCCTTTGCCGTAGGTGTCGTGGCGGCAGAAGAAATGACGCGGGAATGTCCCGATCCGTTCCCCGCGCCGACCGAGACGGAGTCGCAATGCCGCAAGGAGGCACCATTGGCGACGAACAGCCTTAAAATTGCGCAGAATCACGAGTTATCAGCGTCTGCTCACACATTCGCACCCTTTCTTTGTACATTGTTCGTTAATTTCGTCCGCATTTTTCTTCTGCTGACGCTTATAACTCAAGATCTCAGGCAAATTCCGCCCATTCGCTTACTATCGAGCGGTCGAGCACGCCTTCCGAGTAAAACTGGTAACCAACTTACGGTTGCGTAAGGTTGGAAGTTGCTGGGGGCGGGGACGGCGCGCGGGCTTACAATGGGCTGCGATGCTTGCCGTCGCGCCTGAGCGCCCGAACCTCGCGCCCGCGCTACCGCGCCCGAGCCTTGCGCGCGAGCCCCACGTCCGAACCTCGCGCCTGGGCCTTATGCCCGAGCGCCACGCCCTGCGCGGACGGCACCTGTGAACACCGCCGAAAGAGAGGCAGCCATGGCCCAGCGCATTTACCTCATCGAAGACGATACCGCCCTGCGCACGGAGCTGGCCCACGTGCTGGAGCTTTCCGGCTACGCCGTGGCGGCCTACGAGGGCACCTGGGGCGACACCGCGGCCCGTGCCCTCGCTGCCGAGCCCGACTGCATCGTGCTCGATTTGAAGCTGCCCGGCGCCGACGGGCATTCCATTTGCCGCGACATCCGGGCCAAAAGCTCGGTGCCCATCCTCATGCTCACCTCTTCGGAAAGCGAGTTCGACGAGGTGATGGCTATGAACCTGGGGGCCGACGATTACGTGACCAAGCCCTATCGGCCCGCCGTGCTGCTCGCGCATCTGCAGGCGCTACTGCGGCGCAGCGCGAGTCCCGCCGCCGGTATGACGATCCTTCACAAAGGCGTGACGTTGAACATGGGCGCCGGCACCGTGGAATTCCGAGGACGCACCGCCGAGCTCACGCGCAACGAGCTGCGCATCCTGCAGACGCTCATGCGCAACCCCGGCGTGGTGGTACCCCGCAGCGAGATCATGTGCGCCCTGTGGGAATCCGACGCCTTCATCGACGACAACACGCTGACGGTGAACGTGAACCGCCTACGCAAGACGCTGGGAGCTTTGGGCGTGCCGGAGGACTTCCTCACTACCCGCCGCGGCGTCGGGTACGCCGTATGAGCGGGCACGGCACAGGCGAGGCGGATACGCCCATCGCCCCCTTCACGCCGGCCACCTACGTGCGCGACAACGTCATCGGTCTGGCGGCGTTTCTGCTGGCCCTTGCAAGCACCGTGCTCATTCTGCCGGCCCTCGGCGTGAACTCGGCGGGCACGCTGCTCGTCGCCGACGTCCTCACGCTCATCGCGCTGGGCGCCGGCTTTCTGGACTACCGCCGCAAGGCCGCTTTCTACCACGAATTGCACCACCTTACCGGGCAGCTGCGCCAAGCTTGCGTGCTTCCCTCCCTCATCGCCGAGCCGCCCTTTCTGGACGGGAAGATCGCCTACGATACGGCCTCGCGCCTCGCACAGCTTTCAGCCGAGGAGACGGCAGCCCTGCGCGACAATGAGGCTGCCTACCGCCGTTACGTGGAACTGTGGATCCACGAGATCAAGACGCCCATCGCCGCCATCAAGCTCATGCTGGCCAACAACCCGGGCCCCGAATCCGCCAAAGTGGCCCGCGAGCTGGAGCGCATCGAAGCCCAGGTGGATCAGGCCCTCTACTACGCGCGATCCACCTCGGTCGAGCGCGACTACGCCATCCGTGAGGTGAATTTGGCCGACGCGGCGCGGGAGGCTTGCAAGCGCCACAGCCGGTTCCTCATCGAGAAGGGCTGCACCCCTGCCTTCGACATTCCGGATGCCATGACGGTGCTGGCCGACGAGCCCTGGCTCGTGTTCATCTTGGGGCAGGTGATCGTAAACGCGGCGAAGTACGGCGCCACCACGCTTACGTTTACCGCCCGCGAAGAGGAGCCCGGCACCTCCCGCGGCCGCACAGTACTTGAGGTGCGCGATAACGGCTGCGGCATTCCCGCCGCCGACGTGCCCCGCGTCTTCGAGCGCGGTTTCACCGGTCAGGTCGGCCGCGCCCACGGTTCGGCCACGGGCATGGGCCTTTACCTGGTGGCGAGCCTGTGCGCCTCCATGGGCCTGCATGTGGGCCTCGCCAGCGAGGAGGGCACCGGCACCCGCGTCATCCTCACCTTCCCCCACGACCGCACCCGCAAGGAACTCTTCGGCGCTTAGAAGAGGCGGCCAGGTAGAAACAGGTAGAAACCTGCGCAACCTAACACATTCGTAAGTCAACCGTAAGTCCGATCGATGGAACCATACACACCTCCTCTTTAGGATGAAATCAAGCTCGCGATCCGTCAAATGCAGGAGGCGGATACGGGGCGTTCCGACCGAGCGAGTTCCGCAGATGGTATCGAAGGCGATACGCGAAAGGGAGCAAACACCCCCGACACCTTCGATACCAGCGAGGACTGTCTGAGCGAATCGGAATGCCGCGTAGCCGCCTCCGGAGGGATGAAGCAATCCATCAAACCGTCTCCGAACAGGCGGAACGCGAGCCGCACATCCGAGAGAAAGGACTGTCGTGAACACTGCAGGGAAAATCATCCTGACGCTTGCTATCATCGGGGCCGTGGGAGCCTTCATCTCCCACCAGCTGCCCAAAACCGAGAGGAGCTACTAATGGCCGAAGTGTACACCGAACCCACCCCCTCGGCCTTCGGCCCGCGTCCGACCGATCCTGGCACGCCTGTGCCCCTCGATGGCGACGGCACGACGACCCTCGACGGCATCGCCGCCGCTTTCTCCCGCGAGAACTACGTGGCCGGCGCCGCCTCCGCGGCCAGCGCCGGCGGAAGGGGCGCCCACACCGCCCATGGCGCCCACCGCGCAGCCGACCCAACCCACGCTTCTCAAGCCGGCCACCCCGTCAACGCAGGCTCCCCAATCCTCTCCGTGCGCTCCATCGAGAAGGTCTTCGGCAGCCGCGACTCGGTCACCCACGCGCTGGCCGGCGTCAGCTTCGACGTGGCCGCCGGCGAGTTCGTCGGCATCATGGGTCCCTCGGGCTCTGGCAAAACAACGCTTCTGAACTGCGTCTCTACCATCGATACGGTCACGAGCGGGCACATCATCGTGGGCGGCCGCGATATCACCGGCATGTCGAAGCGCCAGTTGGCGAAGTTCCGCCGCGACGACCTCGGCTTCATCTTCCAAGACTCGAACCTGCTGGACACGCTCACCGGCTTCGAGAACATCTCGCTGGCCCTCACCATCAAGGGCGAGCCGGCCCGCGCCATTCCCGGCAAGGTGAACGCCATGGCCGCGCGCCTCGGTGTGGATGGCGTGCTGCAGAAGTACCCCTACCAGATGTCCGGCGGCCAGAAGCAGCGCGTGGCCGCGGCCCGTGCCATGGTCACCGACCCGAAGCTCATTTTAGCCGACGAGCCCACCGGCGCCCTCGATTCCCGTGCCGCCACGGTGATGCTGGAGATCATGGAGATGATGAACACCCAGATGGGCGCCACCATCATGATGGTCACCCACGACGCCTTCGCCGCCAGCTACACCAGCCGCGTGCTGTTTATCAAGGACGGCGCCGTGTTCAACGAGCTGCGTCGGGGCGATGAGAGCCGCGACGCGTTCTTCGCTCGCATCATGGAGGTCGTGTCGTTCCTCGGCGGGGAGGCCGGCCATGTATCTTAAGCTCGCCCTGCGCAACATCCGCCGATCGGTGCGCGACTACGCCGTCTACTTCATCACGCTGCTGTTCGGTGTGGCGGTGTTCTACGCGTTCAACTCCATCGGCAGCCAGCAGATCCTCTTCGATATGGAAACCTCGGCCTCGCGCAGCGTGTTCGATTCCACCACCTACATCCTGGGCATGTTCTCCGTGGTGGTGGCCTGCGTGCTGGGCTTCCTCATTCTGTACGCCAACCAGTTCCTCATCCGCCGCCGCAAGCGGGAGTTCGGCACCTACCTGGTGCTGGGCATGACGCCGGGCCATGTGTCGCGCATCGTGCTGTACGAGACGGTGCTCGTGGGGCTGCTTTCCCTGGCCGTGGGCCTCATCTGCGGCGTGCTGCTCTCCCAGGGACTGTCGTTTTTCACCGCCGCGCTGTTCGGCACGACGATGACCAACTACCA
This sequence comes from Adlercreutzia rubneri, assembly GCF_009755265.1. Taxonomy (NCBI): domain Bacteria; kingdom Bacillati; phylum Actinomycetota; class Coriobacteriia; order Eggerthellales; family Eggerthellaceae; genus Adlercreutzia; species Adlercreutzia rubneri. The sequence goes on from NZ_WPOO01000004.1 coordinate 103,869, forward strand.
GTTCGTGTTCTCCCCCGACGCCTTCCTCGTCACGCTCGCCTGCTTCGCTGCCATTTACGTGGTGGTGGCCGCCTTCAACACCATCACCGTGAGCCGCTGCAAGCTCATCGACCTCATCCGCGCCGGCGAGAAGAACGAGCGCGCCGGCGTGCGCAACCCGTGGGTCTGCCTCGTGGGGTTCGTCTCAGCGGTGGCTATCCTCGTCTATGCCTACGAGCAGCTCATCGAAAACGGTCTGGTGATGCTGGACCAGCCCGAGTTCATCCGCGCCACCATCGCCATGCTCGTGGGATCGCTGCTGTTCTTCTGGTCGCTCGCCGGCTTCGCCATTGCCGTGCTCACGCGGCTGCGCGGCGTGTACCTGCGCAAGCTGAACCTGTTCACCGTGCGCCAGATCGCTAGCAAGGTGAACACAGCGTTTTTGTCGCTATGGGCCGTGTGCGTTCTGCTGTTCTTCTCCATCACCGTGTTCTCCTCGGGCATGGGGCTCGTGGAGGTGTTCGTTGGCGGCACTGAGGCGGCGAACCCCTACTCCGCCACCCTGGAGGCGGCCGTGTGGTACGGACCCGACGGGTCGAAGACCTCCTCGTCGGGCAACCCGCTTGAGCGCCGCGCCGAGATGGAGGCCGAGGCACCGGAGCGCCTGTCCCAGGCGGAAGCTTACAACTGGGATATGGCCGCCGCCCTGCAAGAGGCCGCACCGGAGCTGTGGGCCGAGACCGTAGGTGCCTTCGCCCAGGTGAGCGCCTATTCAGCCCCGGATATGACCTACGACCCCCTCGTTGCCGCTGCCGAGGCCACCGGCGTTGATCCGTCGACACTGCGCTTGGACGACTTGGGCTCCGTACGCACAACGCATCTCACCGTGGTATCGCTCTCCGACTTCAACGGCGCCCGCGCCCTACAAGGCCAGGATCCCGTGGAACTGGCAGCGGGCACCTGCGCCTTGGCGAACAACATGGACATGGTGACGCCCTTGGCCCAGGCCGTGCTGGATGCGGCTCCCACGGTGACCATCGCCGGCACCGACTACGCGCTGGCCGGCCCTCTGTACGACACGCAGCTGGAGGACAACGCCATGGCGGCCACGGCCCTGGTCGTCATCACCCCCGACGAGGCCGTGGAAGCCCTGCGCGCAGAGGGCTGCATTCCCGACACCCAGTACCTGAACGTGATGTACGCCGACAACGGCAAGACCGCCGGCGAGAACGACGCGGCCTTGGACGACATCGTGGCCGCGCTGCAGCCGCGGGACATGGGCGGGTTCGAGAAGGGCGCCCAGGGCGCCGACGACCCCTACGCGAGCCTCTTGTGGCCGGTCACGCGCATTCTCACGGCGAACGAAATGCTCTCCCAGTCTGCCGGGCTGCGCCTCATGATCACGTACCTGGCACTTTACATCGGCTTCGTCTTCCTCATTTCCACGGCAGCCATTTTGGCCATCCAGCAGCTCTCCCAAGCGTCCGATTCGACACCGCGCTACCGCATCCTGTGGAAGCTCGGCTGCGACCGAGGCATGATCTATCGGTCGCTGCTCGCCCAAGTGCTCGTGTACTTCCTCGTGCCGCTGGGGCTGGCGGTATGCCATTCCGTCTGCGCCATCGGCGTACTGTCCGATTCCCTGCTGGACGCCATTGGCGTGTCCTCGGTCGGCCCCATCATGATGGCCGCTGGCCTCACGCTGGTCATTTACGGCGGCTACATGCTGGTGACCTACCTTGCCGCCCGCGGCATCGTGAAGGGCTCGCTGCAACAGGGATAGCCCCCAGTCTCCTTCCACCATAACCCCGCATGCTTTGTCCCGTAGGGGCTGGCCTTGGTCAGCCCTCCTCGACCGAGGTGATCTCGCCAGTCGAGAGGGGCGACCAAGGTCGCCCCCTACGGGGAGGGGCAGGGAAGCGGCAGAGCGCGCTATAATAAGGGCAATCATTTTCCGAGAAAGGACGCTCATGGAATACCAGCAGCTGCAGGATGAGATCAAAGCGGCCATGAAGGCGCGCGACAACCATCGGCGCGACATTCTGCGCCAGGTGCACACCGAGCTTAAGGCCATCGAGGTAAACGAGCGGCGCGAGGTGACCGAGGCCGACGTGGACGCCATGCTCAAGCGCACCATCAAGCAGACGAAGGAGACACTCGACGGCTCCATCAAAGCGGGGAACAACCAAGAGCGCACCGACACCCTCACCGAGCAGGTGGCCATCCTGGAGGAGTACCTGCCGAAGCAGGTGGAAGGCGACGAGCTGGCGGCGCTCATTGAGGAAGTGCTCGCTAACACGGGCGCTTCCACGAAGAAGGACATGGGCCGCGCCATGGGCGAGCTCACCAAGCGCACCGGCGGCAACTTCGACAAGGCAGCCGCCGCCAAGGAGCTCGGCAGTAAGCTGGGCTAGCGGCAACCGGCAGAGCGTTCCTGCGACCTCAAAGGCCTCCCGCAACTGGGAGGCCTTTCTTCGCTAAATGAGTTAAAGCGACCTAAAACTTTTAGAGCAACCTAAAAGAGTTAAAAGGAAAGTTGCACTCATTGAGTGCAGAATATGCTAAAATATTGCACTCAATGAGTGCAATATTGAAAGAGGCACCCGTGGATCAGCTCTATGAAAATATGTATCGACTGCTCGCTAGCACGCCGAACCAATTTGTTCGGTATCTCTACCCGCATATTCATTGGGAGAGCCGCATGCTCGGCATTGTCGGCCCTCGCGGCGTGGGCAAGACGACCCTTCTCCTTCAGCACATCCTCAACAGCGACCAGACAAATGAGTCCCTCTTCGTATTTGCCGACAGCATGTACTTCTCGGAGCACACGCTCTTCGATACCGCCGAGGCTTTCTCGAAAAACGGCGGCACCTTTCTCTATATCGACGAGGTGCACAAATACGAAGAGTGGTCACGCGAACTGAAAGCGATCTACGATTCCTTCCCCCACCTGCACGTGCGCTTCACCGGTTCCTCGGTGCTCGACATCGAAAAAGGCGAGGCAGACCTCAGCCGTCGGGCACCCAAGTACCACCTGCAGGGCCTCTCCTTCCGAGAGTTTCTCGCCATGCGCCACAACATCAGCTGCGAGCCCTACACGCTCGAGGAGATACTCGCCCACAAGGCCGCAATCCCAGAAGTCGAGCACCCCCTTCCCCTTTTCAGAGAATACCTCGCAAGCGGCTACTACCCGTTTGGAAGCGATCCCGAATTCGAGATCGAACTCGGCCAGGTGATCATGCGCACCTTGGAAGTGGACATACCGCAATTCGCCAACATGAACGCCGCGACCGGCCGCAAACTCAAACGTCTGATGGCCCTCATAAGCACCATGGCCCCCTTCAAGCCGAGCATGGCGAGCATTGCCGGCAAGATCGAGGTGAGCCGCAACAATCTTGAGGACTACTTCATGTTCATGGAGAAAGCGGGGATGATAGCCCGGCTCAGGCAATCCGGCTCGTCCATCAACCTTCTCGGTAAAGTTGAGAAAGTGTATCTGGACAATCCCAACATCCTCATGAACCTCGGCGACGAGAGCTCCGACCGAGGGACGATTCGCGAGACCTTCTTCTTCAACCAAATGCGCGTCAACCACCTGGTGACAGCATCCCCCGTATCCGATTTCGAAATCGACGGCATCACCTTCGAGGTGGGCGGCAAGAGCAAAGGTTTCGATCAGCTGCAGAATGCGGAGAAGGGATATGTGGTCAAGGACGACATCGAGTACGGCTTCGCCAACGTCGTGCCGCTGTGGGCCTTCGGCCTCAACTATTAGGCAGCTCAGACACGGTGCCTGACAAGGTAGCCGCCGTCAAAGATCTCGGCAGCAAGCTGAGCTAGGCCGCATCTAAGCCGCGCACCATCTCCGAACGCAAGGAAGGCCTCCCGCTGGGGAGGCCTTCTCAGTTGTGACATTTTGCGGGAAGCTGAGTCCGTTCGGACAGCCTGTCCGTCAAAGCTAGGACGCGCGCCGCACGGGCACGCGCCCCATCTGCTTCTAGAAGAACGGGTAGATGGAGATGCCGGTCATGTAGAACACGACGCGCAGGGCGAGCGCGCTCACGAGCACGCAGGCCACGCAGACCGCGCCCCACACCTTCCAATCCTTCTTCGCCTTGCCGACGAAGGCGCCGGCCACGCCGCACGCCGCGGCGATGAGCGCGACCACCGAGAAGGGCAGCGAGGCGCCGGAGAGGGGCTCGGTGACGCCCGTCGGAGCGATGTCCATGGTGGGCTGGGTCGGGTCGAACCAGAAGTCCACCTGGGTGTAGGCGCCCACCGTCGCCTGCATAGCGACGAGGTAGGCCACCACAAGCACCACGTTCACGATCTGGCCGATGACGTTCACCTTGGCGGTATAGTCGAGCGACTCGTCCTTCACGGCGCACAGCACCGCCATGGTGGCCGGGCCGAAGCCGCAAGCCGCGCCCAGAAGCGAGCCGATCTGCAGCACGGAATCCCAGGCGGGCAGCGAGGCCATCATGTAGGAGTGGCCCATGACGGCGACGAGCACCACGGCCAGCACTAGGCCGACCGCTGCGAGCCAAGCGGGCACCTTGGCCTCGTCGCCTCCGCGACGCAGGTACACGAAGTACACCACCATGACCACCGCGAGCACCACGATGGCGATGAGCTCCTGGGTGATGCCGCTGCTCAGGTGGCCGAAGCCGTTGAAGATGCGCTCCCAGTGCTCAAGATGGAAGAACACCGCGATGCCGCCCACGACCAGCAGCACGGCCGAGGTGATGAGCGCCGGCATCTGGGCGCGGGTGCCCTGCCCGCGCAGCGCGTAGAGGCACTGCGCACCGAACACGCCCGCCGCCCAAGCGAGCAGCGTCGTGAACAGAATAAGAGGCCATTGTAATTCCATAATCAATTCCTAACTAATCATAGGTATGCCCAAGGAAGTCAGCGAGGGTCCGACAGGCGCCTGGAATTGCCCCGCCTTCGCGCCAAGTTGGCTTTGGCCAACGCCGTGCGCGAAACAAGGGGCAAGGCCAGGTGCCTGTCGGAGCCGCAGCGTCGAGCGGTCCGACGGCGCGTTAGCGCCGCCGGAACCTCGTTACTCCTCTCCTTGCCACTTGCGATTGCGCAGGATGTAGCAATGCTTCGGGCCGTTGCCCGTGTCGGTCAGATGGTACACATCGGCCTCGGTGAAGGGCTCGACCCACTCTCCGAGCGTCGTGCGGTTCTGCATCATCTCCTCGTAGGGAGTCGCCAGATCATGGGTGGGCGCCAAAGCCTGGAAGGACTCCAAGCCCTCGTCCAAGTCGCCGAAGAAGCGGGCGCGCGAGCCGCACTGGGCCACGCACTGGGGCAGCTCGCCCTGGGCGGTACGCTGCTGGCAGAGCGTGCACTTCTCAACGACGCGCTCCTCCTCGTTCAGGTAGCGCACGCCGTAGGGGCAGGCCATGGCGCAGAACTGGCAGCCGATGCACTTGTCCTTGTCAATCTGCACCGTGCCGTCCTCGGTCACGTGCGACGCCTGGGTCGGGCACACCTTCACACACTCGGGATCTTCGCAGTGCTGGCACTGGATGGGGAGGAAGTACATCTCCACATCGGGCCAGTCGCCGGAACCGCCCTCTTTGGGGGTGGGGCCGATGCGCAGCGTCTTGATCCAGAAATCGCCGGGCATAACGCCGTTGATGGTCTTGCAGGCCGCCGAGCAGGCCTGGCAGCCCACGCAACGGTTCAGGTCGGTAACGATAGCGTAGCGAGCCATCTTACATCACGCTCCCATCCCACTCGGGTTCGCCTTCGAAGCGGGCGCGCACGCCCTTGCCCGTGGGCACCCACTCGCGCAGGCGCGGGTCGGAGGCATCATGGATACATTCGACGCCATTCGGATCACACGGAACCGGATTGCCGAACGGGGAATTCTCGGCCGTGGCCTTGTACACGATGGTCGGGGTGGAGCGCATCGTGGCGCAGCCGCCGACGGTGTCCTGACCGTAGGGGTCGTTCACCACGTTGATGCCCACCAGCTCGAAGCCGTGAGAGGCGGTGTCGAACTCGGGGAACCACCAGGCATGGTTGGCATTCACCACGCCCTGGGAGATGCCGTAGTACAGATCGAGCACCTCGCGGACCTTGCCCCACGGCGTCTCGATCCACACCCAGTCGCCCTGCTTGAGGCCCAACCGCTCGGCATCCTTCGGGTTCATCTCGATGCGGGGAGACGGCCACACCTCGCGGCACCAGGGCAGCTGGCGATGCTCGGAGTGGAAGTAGGTGGGCTGGCGGGAGCCCGTGGTCATCAGGAAGATGTTGTCGGGCATGGCCTTCAGGGTGTCCTTGTAGCCATGGTTCATGAAGTAAGTGTCATCGGCCTGGTCAACGAGCGCGGCATCGTACAGCTCGGGCTTCACCACCGGCGAGTCGGTGGGCTCGCGGTAGATCGGGAAGCGGTCGTCGTCGCCCTGGAACTGCGGCAGGTCGGAGTGCGCCCACTTGTCGGAGCCCTCCGGCACCTCGCCCATGTTGCAGATGTAGGCCTCGCACACGAGCGACCAGATCTCCACCAAACCGGAGGCGGTCATGAAGCCGGGATGGAAGTCCACGAGCGGGAACAGGTTGAAGCCGCCCTGCTGACGACGCCAGCCCATCTCGTGGCGGCGGAAGGTGCCCCAGCGCTCGGGATGCCACTCGCGGCAGTCCATCCAACCGTGATCGGTGAACCACTGCTTGGCCTCGGCCCAGGTGGGGCCCTCGGGGAACTCGGCGGTGCACCACTTGTCCACGTTGTCCTTCAGCACGCGGTCGTGGTCGGGCCATAGGTAGCTCGGCGCGCCGGAGGCGTCGTAGTCGTCGCCCAGCTGTTCGGTCCACTTGTCGATGAAGGTCTGGCACTGCGGCGCATAGTTGAGGTTCTCGGCCGGAGCGGCGTCCGGATCCTTCGTGTTCCACGGCACGCCCATGGCCTTGTACATGCCCACGTTCCAGTCGGGGTCATAGATGGTCTCTCCCGGAGGCTCGATGGCCGCACAGCAGCAGCCGAACATGCCGCCGGAACCCTGGGAGACGCGGGTGGAATCGAGCTCCATCCAATGCTGGCAGGGGAAGATGATGTCAGCGTTGCCGTTGTTGGGGCAGAACCACAGGTTGATGTCGACAAAGAAGTCGAGCTGCGTGGTGGCGTCCCAGGCGCGGGCAATGTTGCCCATATTCATGATGTCGCCGGACTGGCACACGCCGCCGTGCAGGGCGTACAGGGTCTCCTTGACGTTGTAGCCCACTTCCTTGTTTTCGTTCTCCATGGCCAGCGACCAATCGGGATCCTGCAGGCAGGCGTCCCAGATGCAGTTCGCGTCGGCCCAGCGAGCCCAGAAGCGGTTGAGCGGGAAGCGATCGGCGTCCACCTGGCCGGCCTGGCGCATGAAGATGGTCGTCGGGTTCGGCCAGCCCTGGGAGGGAAGCATGGCACCGCCCATGCGCTTGGCGATGACGATGGCCTCCTCGTCGGTGGGCACCTTGTTGCCGTAGCGCTCGGCGAGCGGGGAGTCCTCGTCGATGAGGTACTGCACGAAGTCCTGCATGTGCTTGGCGACTTCCTCCAGCGAGTAGTCGCGGCCCGGCCACACCTTCGCAGCATCGCCCCACGGCGCCGCCTTCTGCATGTTGGAGCGGCCCGGGTTGCCGTCGAACTGGCTCTTGCAGGAACCGCGGTTGCCGGCGGGCTCGTCGGAGTTGCCCGTCACGCAGGAGAGCATCTGCAGCACGCGGCAGTTCTGGATGGAGTTGCCGTTCTGGTCGGTGGCCAGCTGGAAGTGGATGCCGCCGTTGCCGTGGCGCGGATCGACGCGGGTCGTCCACACCTTCACGGCCTCTTCGGCCTTCTCGCCGGGCACGCCGGTGATCTCCTCCACCTTGTCCCAGGTGTACTGGCTCGTCAGATCGTGGAAGCCGTCCCACACGGTGCGGCACTGGTAGGTCTTGCCGTCCTTCAGGGTAACGGCCACCTCGCCGGGGAACAGCGCGGGCTTTTTGGGCAGGCCGGCCGGATTCGTGACCTTGCCCTTCTCGTTGCCTTCATCCCAATAGGCGTCGAACTTGGCGTCGGCCGGGTCGCACCACACCGACGGGTCGGGCAGCCAGCCGGGAGCCACGAGACCCTCGAGCGGATGCTCGATGAAGGAGCCCGTGGTCGGGATCTTGTGCATCTCGCCTTCCCACTTGCCCTCTTCGGCATCCCAGTAGGTCAAACGGTTGTTGTTCTCGTCCCATACCATGAAGCGCTGGTACTTGCCGCCCTCGATGATGTCGGCCTCGGTGATGAGCTTCGTGCGCATGTCGATGCCGCCGTTGCCCTCCACAAGCCAGCCCTCGGTCTTCCAGGGCTTGTCGTCGCAGAACAGGAAGGTGGCGTTGGACCAGCGGCGCACCATGGTGTCGTCGTAGGCCTCGTTCTCGATGATCCAGTTGAACCAGCCGAGCGCCAGCGCGCCGTCGGTGCCGGGGCGCAGCGGCAGCCAGATGTCGGCTTCCTTGGAAAGCGGCGTCACGCGCGGATCGACGCAGATGTGCGCCGTGGCATGCGGGGCCACGTCCGAAATGGTGCGGTTAGTGGTGTCGTAGTTGGAGTACTCCACGGCGGTGCCCCACTGCAGGTACACCTTCGGCTCGGCCTCCACCTCCATCCAGGGGGAACCCATCTCGTCGGTCATGATGCCTGCCCAGTGGCGCGGGCCCTTGCAGACCTGGTAGGCCAAGTGCGCGTTCGGCGTACCGAACAGCTGCTTCATGCCCTGGTAGGGGCCAAGCGACCACACGCGCGAGGTGCCGCACATAACGAAGATGGACTGTCCGCCGTACTTATCGACGACCTCGCCCAGGCCCTGGCCCGACAGCTCGAAGGCCTCGTCCAGGGTGATGCGCACCCAACCGGGATCATCGGAGCCCTTGGGGTTCGTGCGCTTCACGGGGTAACGCAGACGATCGGGGTGATAGGCCGCATGCATGGACGACTGCGACTTCGCGCAGCAATGGCCGCGGCTTTGGGGTGCCGATTCGTCGCCTTCGACCTTGATGGCCTTGCCGTCCTGCACCGTCACCCAGACGCCGCACTCCACCTTGCCGCAAGCACGGCAGCACGTGCGCACGTGCTTCAGCTCGCCAGCGGTAGCGTCGGCATCTTCGGCGAGAGCTCGCATGGGCGCGACCGCCGAGGAACTTACTGCTGCAGCCGCACCGGTGATAGCCATCGTCTTCATGAAGTTGCGACGCGACATGGTTAGCTGTGCCATAAAATCCCCACCTCTCTCTTTCCTTTTCCTTTGCCGTTTCTCTCCTGCACCGAAATGGAGCGGCTTGTCCCCCGACTCGGCGGAAGGCTGGCGCTGTGCGTTGCGCCCGCTACCTCCGCGCCCTCGCCGGTTTCCCCGGGACGCTGACAGGACGGTGCCTTACGGCCGCCATTCTACGGAGGCGCGCATCGTCCCCCTTCATAGGAGGCTTATGATTTGGGACTATTATTCTGAGGGGAGAGGATCATATGAGCCGTTTTGATCTGCGGATTCTCTAAAACGGCCCGCATCCGCACGATTTTTCGCGCCGGCTGCTGACTCTGTGTTATCATCGCAGGACATAATTCTGCTGCGGACATACGGGGGAGCAGCTGCATGGACGAAAGGCAAGGGGCCGCCATACCGGGCACCTTGTTGCATGATGCGCTGGAACAGGGGAACTATGAAGCTGCCGTATATCAAAGTTGAAGTGGAATACCGCGAGGAGGAGACCGGGGCGCCCGGGAAAGTATCGCCGGCGCTTATCGTGGGATTCGGTCTGCACTGGGCCTGGGTCTATCTCTTCATGTTCAACGGGCAGTACATCCTCTTTCCCGAAGCGGATTCAATGCAGCTGCTGCTTTCCGCCACCTCCGGCGTCTTCCACGCCGTGGCGTTGCTGCTGTACGCCGTGTTTCTGAAACAGGCCCGCCAACTCTTCGACACGCCGGCGCACATCCGCCGCAACCGTGCGATCGCGGCGTTTTTGGTGGCCTGCGCGACGCTTCTGTGCATGGCGGGGAACATGGTCTCGGTAGGGCCCTTGGCTGCCGCGCTCTTCGTGCTTGCCGGCGTGGCGAGCGGCGTGGGATCGGCCATGCTGCTCATGAGCTTCGGTGTCTCCTTCAGCGTGTGCGACCTGCCCACCATTGCGCTGTGCGCGGCGCTTTCCATGGTGGTGAGCGCGCTGGCGTTCGCCCTCACCCTCGTCGTGAGCGCGGCTTTTGTGCCGGCCGGCGCCCTTCTATGTCTGGCTCTGCCATTCCTCGAGTTGCTCTGCCTGAACAAATGCTCCGCCGATCTGGTGGACAAGCTGGAGTTCTCGTTCATGACCATGCCCGTGCGCACCGCCTCCTTCGTAGGGCGCCTCGGTGTTCCCTCGGTCGTTTTCGGCGTGCTTCTGGGCATCCTACGCTGCTGCGCGCTCACCGGGCCTTTGCTGGACCTGCTTCTGGCCGCGGGCGGTGCGGAAAGCGCCTTCTCCTTCTCGGTGTTCGCGGCGAGCCTGTTCGCTTGCGCAGCCCTCATCATGGCCATGCTCACGCTGCGCAAGTCGCGCAACTTCGCCTTCCGCGTGCTCGTGCCCCTCATCGCCGTACTGCTCGTGACGCTGTGCACCCCCTATGGCGCCGACGGCACCTTCCGCTGCTTCGCCCTGTTCGGCTCCTACTTCATGCTGGAAGCGTGCCTGTGGGTCATGTACGCCGACATCGCCCAGAGCTACCGTGTGAGCGCCTTTACCACCTTCGGCTTCGGTCACGGCCTTCTGTCCGCCGGCTCCCTCGCCGGTTTTCTCATGCTGCAGCCAGGCGGTCTTTTGGAAGCGGCGTCGACCGAACCGATGATGCTGGCTTTGGTCGGGCTCATCGCGCTGACCCTCGGCGTTGCGACGCTGCCCAACGGCGCCGAGATGCGCAGCACGCTCATACGCGGTCGCCTCTGCCCTCTGCTGGACGACCAGACCGACTTGGAAGAGCTGATGGGCGGGGAAGTTGCCGCAAGCAAACCTTCCGTCGAAGAAGCCGTGGTGCCGATGCCATCTGATACGCCGGGAGCCGTCTCTTCTGCACCGGGCGATATTCCGGAGCCAGCCACTCCCGCCGTCCAAGAATCTCCCGAGCAGCGCGCCGGACGCTTCAAACGGAAGTGCGCCGCCGTGGCCGATACCTTTTTGCTGTCGCGCAAGGAAACCGAGGTGCTGTTCCTTTTGGCGAAGGGCCGCAATTCCGCCGCCATCCAGGAGGCTCTCTACATTTCCGCGGGCACGGCCAACACCCACATGCGTCACATCTACCGCAAGCTGGACGTCCACTCCCAGCACGAGCTCATCGATCTGGTGGAATCCATGGTGGTGGATTAGCGCTCGTAGACTTGGTCGGTTTTCATCATGGTTTGGGCTTTGTGCCAGATGGTGTGGGGGGTGTCGTGCTGCACGGCGCGGGGGCGCATGACGTAGCGGTCGGTGACGCCGCCCAGGAGATCCACGGCGAAGACCTCCTCGGAGATTTCGATGGCGTGCTCGGGGCAGATGGCCTCGCAGCTGCGGCATTTCACGCAGTCGCTCGGACGGTGCTCCACGCCGAAGGTGCCGTCGGCGTCGGTGAACTTCGCCAAAGCGCCGGTGGGGCAGAACACGGCGCACATCTGGCAGGAGGCGCACGCATCGGTGTCGATGACGACGTGACCCCACAGGCGCGTGTCCACCATGACGTCCTCCGGCTCGCCCAAGGCCGCCAGGCTGTCGAGCAAACGCTCGCGACGGTCGGGGATAAAATGGGGCAGCGTACCGTCGTCCATCACTTTGAGATAGCGACCCACGTCGCGGGCATCGGCGACCGACGCGCCCTCGGCATCCGCGTTGCTGGCGTCACCCAGCGCCTCGGTCACCGCCGTTTCCGCTACGACTACCCCGGCACGGGCGGCCAGCGCGGCGCCTTCCGCGAGCACGGCGCGGCGCCCGCTGTCGTAGTCGGCGGCCCTCTTGGCCGAGGCCGGCAGCTTTCCCGAGAAGCGCACGGTCATGGGCGCGCCCCAAATTTCCAGCAGCTTCTCGGCGGTTTCCACCACCGCCTCGGCGCAGGCGCGACCCCGCCCGTGATCGCAGCGCTCGCAGTCGCCGTGGATGAGCACCACCTCTCGGGCGCCTTCCACGGCAAGATCGGCCAGGAGGGACTCGTCCACGCGGCCAAGGCATTCCACACGCACGATCTTTTCTTCATCGTAGCGGCCGCGCGCCCGCTCCAAAAGCTCGCCGCAACCGAGATAGGCCGCGCCCTCGTTGGCCGCAAGCGATGCGCGGGCCGCCGCCGTGAGGGCCGCATCGCTCGGGTGGTGGGCCTCCAGGGCGCAGGTGGGGCACACCGTGGCGCAGGTGCCGCAGCCGATGCACTTCTCCGGCGACACGGTGAGCACCTCGCCGTCGTAGGAGATGCAGCCCGACGCGCAGGACTCGGCGCAGCGCAGGCAGTCGGCGTGACGGTTGCGAACAAGCGCACACCGCTCCTGGTGCACGGTGATGTACGGGCTTTCCAGCTTCCCGATGAGTCCCAGCATGGTATCGATGCTCGCCATGATTCCCCCTTGCGTCCTCTCTGCGTATCGACCGGAACCGCGACCCGCGGCCTTTGTCCCAGCCGCTGCGGAACAAAGGCCGCGGGGCGCAGCCCCCTTGGCGTTTTCGTCATCATAAAGGCCATTTCATAGGCAAAATCATAGGAGCCATATTATTCTGGCTATGAAAGCCCTCCTAAACTTCTCGGCGTATTGGGGAATCGAGAGAAAAGGAGGGAACATGGCACTGCTAAGACCGTCGCTGACGCTCGTGCTCGATTTGGATGAGCGCGTCGCCGCCGAGCAGACCATCCTCGAAATCAATCGGAGCTATGCCCACATCGGCACGCCCGTTATTCGCACCCATGCGTGTGAAAGCACGGAGGACGCCCCCGTGCGCAACACGGCGCGTCTCATCGTGAACATGGGCACCTACTCTTATCTTAACTCTGCCGACGAAGGCGCCGACGAGCGGTGGGAAACCATCGTGGGGCCTTGGATCGGCAACATGCTGCGCAAGATCGGCAACAACATGAAGGTGTTTAACGATCGCCAGCGCAAGATCGGCTATCCGGAAGTGCACTTCGATACCTTGGATATCGAACTGGGCGCCGGAGCCTTCACCGTCGCGGTGCGGCCCCAGGGCGCAGGCGCCGTCGACGAAGCCGTAGCCGAACGGGTCACCGCCGCTCGCAATCTGCGCAACGACGGCACCTTCGCCGAGGCCGTGCGCGTGGAGCTGCCTTGCGCCGAATCATGGAACGCTCAGCGCGACGCCGCCTGGGAGGCCTGGGCAGCCGAGCATCCGGAGGTTTTGGAAGAGCCCGACACCGACGAGGAGGCGCCGAGCGGCGGCGTTGCCGACGAGGCAGCCGAACCCGCGCCGGAGAAGACCCGCGAGGAACTTCTCGCCGAGGACGTCATCGCCAAGAGCTACGAAAACACCGCCGTGCCTCCCACCGACTCCGAGGCACTGCCGCGTCCCCAGCGCGAAGAGGAAGAAGAGGAGGAAGACCCCTTCGACTTCCCCGTCGATTACACCCTGTGGGCCGTCATCGGGGCCGATGGCGCAACACGCACCTACGATTCCGTCGCAGCGGCTTTCGTCGGCTAGCGGAGATACCCATGGCACCCGAGAACGCTTCCGCCAACTCGCCCGTCTCGCGCAACGACGCGTCCGCAGCGGCCCAGCAGCCCCAAGAGATGCGTGGCGTGCACGCCCTCGTGAAGTGGGAAAGCCCCGCCGATGAGGTGCGCGGCATTGCCGCAGGAGCCGCCGTGCTGCTGCGCGATCACGCCGTGCTGCCCCATCATATCGGCTTCTCCGTGCCGAACCGCACCTGGGCCGTACAGCTGGCCCAGGCCTGCAAGGTCATGGGCGTGCGCGCCTGCATCGCAGAGGCCGGCGAAGTACCGAGCGGTAGCGCCGCCGTCATCTTCGACTTCCGCGCCCCGAAGAGAAACGTCGAGTGGCTGTTCGTTGTCGGCTGCACTGAAGGCCTTATGCCCACGGCGGCGGCCACAGGCGACGACAAAGCGAGCCGGGCGGCCCAAGAGGAGCAGCGCGCCGCCTTCGCCCGCCTTGTCGCCGGCGATCGGCCCCATGTGGTGCTCTCCTATTTCGCTCAGGCGGACGTTGCCCTGGCCGATCAGATTCGCCTTCCCTACCGCCGCACGATCACCCGCGACGGTGTCTCCCTTGCCTGTCTGACTCCCACGCACTTCATCAGCGAGATGGGAGCGGCACGGCCGACCACCGTCGGCAGCCAGCGCTTTCTGCGCGATGCCGGCCTGAACTAGAAAGGAGCTCCCGTGAGCACACCGGATTTGTCCGCGTTCAACTTCAGCTTCGACCCGACCCTCGACACCTGGGCCGTCAGCGATGAGCCCGCCGAGCTGGACTCCTCCGAGATATTCCTGCCCAACGTGGAGGGACGCACGGAGTTTCTGCCCCCCGACCCCGATCGCGTGCCCGTCATCGAGAACTCGGTGCGCACCGATGATCCGGCCTACGCCGCCCGCCCTGCCGACGAGCGCACCCACGAGCTTCTGTCCCAGATGCGCCCGCACCGCGCCACGCTGCTGGGCATCCTGGCCGCCTGCGAGGCGCCGATGGCAACCAGCGCCATGAAGGAAGCCGTCGAGCGCATCAGCGGCCGGAAGTTCTCCGTGTACACGCCTTCTAACTTCTGCACCATGCTGGAAGTGGCCGGCGGCCTTGCGCGCGTAACCGATGCCGGCGAGCCCTACACCGACGAGGTGCGCGCGCCCGAGCAAGTCGAGGTGGACGGCCGCACCTTCTGGCGCCCCACCACCCCGCCACCGGTGTACTGGCAGACCACCGAAGCGGGCGCCACGGTGCTCGCCGAGGACGACCCCGCCGCGCGCATCGAGCGCCTCTTCGCCAAGGAGCCCGAGTTCCTCCCCGTGTACAAGCGCATTCTGCTCATGGCCGACACCGAAGAGGGCACCGGCATGGGACTCATGTCCGTGGCCGTCGACACCGATCCGGCCATCGCCGAGAACCGTCGCTTCTACGTGCAGCATTTCGTGGAAAGCCTGGAGCGCGCCGGCGCCTTCGTTTGGGCCGACGGCGCCTGGCACGCCACCGATGCGGGCCGTGCGGCGCTGGCCGGCGCGCTGGCCAAGGTGGTCGACGACTACGAAGTGCCCGCCGTTGACGACGTGACGTGCGCCAATGTACCCACCCTCACCGATGGCGTGAACTGGTAAGGAGGAGCCATGACTGAGGAAATTCTGGAAGAGACGGCTCTCGCGCCGTCCGAGCTGATCGAGCTGTTCAAGCACCGCAGTGCCACCTACGGGCTGCTGTCGCGCCTGTACGCCAAGGAAGTGGACGCCGAGCTACTCGACGAGCTGCACGACACGCTGTGGCCCATCGAGACCGGCACCGACGCCGGCGATACGGGCAACCGCCTCATCACCACCTACCTCTCCGGCATTTGGGAGAACACGTTAACCGAGCTGGCCGCCGATTACATGCGCACCTTCTTCGGCCACGGCTATTCGGGCCATGCGGCGGCCTATCCCTTCGAAAGCGTGTACTCCAGCGAGAAGCGCCTGCTCATGCAGAGCGCCCGCGACGAGGTGCTCGCGCTGTACCGTGCCGCTGGGCTTTCCAAGCAGGAGAGCTGGAAGGAGGGCGAGGATCACATTGCGCTGGAGCTGGAGTACCTGCAAATTCTCTCCGACCGCACCGCAGAAGCGCTCTGCAAGGGCGATACCGACACAGCAACGTCGTGGGTGCGCGCGCAGTACAACTTCCTCGACGTGCACCTGGACAGCTGGGCGCCGCTGCTCACCGCCGAGGTGAAGAAGTTCGCCAAGACCGATTTCTACCGGGGACTCGCCTTCCTCACGGAGGGCTTTCTAGAGACCGACCGCGAGGTACTGGAAGAGCTGCTCGCGGAGGACTAGCGTTCGGGCCGGTCGCATCCGTCGCGTCGGCCCTCTAAGTAGAGGAGAAGACATGGGAGACGAGAAGAAACGAGAAGGCGCGGGCATGTCCCGGCGCACCTTCGCCTTGGGCGTGGGAGGAGCCGGCGTGCTTCTGGCCATGGGCGGCTTGAAGCTGGTGCCCGCGGAGGCCCAGGTGCGGCCACCCGGAGGCCAGGACGAGAGCCGGCTTGTGGCGTCGTGCATTCGCTGCGAACGCTGCGTGGAAGCCTGCCCGCGCGGCGCGCTGCGTCCGGCCCACATCGAGGACGGCATCGTCTCCGTGCGTACTCCCACGACGAACTTCAACGACGGCTGGTGCGACTTCTGCGCCGATGAGAACGACGGGGTTCCGCTGTGTGTGGCGGCCTGCCCCACCGAGGCGCTGGCGCTGCCCGCCGACGCGACCGCCGAAACCACCATCATCGGCAAGGCCGTGCTCATTCGCGAATGGTGCCTGGCCTGGGACAAGAACAACGGCTGCCGGTTCTGCTACGACGCGTGCCCCTACGAGGCCATCGAGCTGGACGAGAACATGCGCCCGGTCGTCATACCCGACCACTGCAACGGGTGCGGTGCCTGCCAAAGCGTGTGCGTGTCCCAGAAAGAGGGCTCCTACACCACCGGCGCCACCTCGCGCGCCATCATCGTCGTTCCCGAGAGCGAGGCCTAAGGAGTCGTCATGAGCCAGAAACTTCGCATCATCATCCCTCTGGCCCTGCTGGGCGCGGCCGGCGTGGCCTACGCCGCCCACGTCAGCGCGGGCACGCTGTCGGCCTTCGGCTGGGAATCCATTTCGCTTATCTGCCCGATCGGAGCCTTGGGCACCATGCTCGCCAGCAAGATGCTCGTGCCGCGAGCGGTCATCTCCATTGTGCTGGCCGTGGCTGCCATCCTGCTTCTGGGCCGCGCCTTCTGCGGGTGGCTCTGCCCTGTGCCCGTGTGGAGCAAGCTGCGCGGCATCTTCAAGAAGGGCGGCACCTCTACGGCAGGGACTGCCTCCGGGATCTCCTCCGCGCCCGACGCTGCCCCTGGGATCTCCTCCGTAGGGGGCGACCTCGGTCGCCCCTCCGCAACCGAAGCTACCTCAGCGGCGCCAGCAACGAAGGCCACGCCCCTTTCCGCCGCCGAGAAGCGCGCCCTGAAAACCTCGTGCGCGGGCGGATGCTCCTCCTGCGCCGACCGAAAGCCGGCCGATTCCCGCCACATTATCCTGGGCGGCACCCTGCTTTCCGCCGCCATCTTCGGATTCCCGGTATTCTGCCTGGTATGCCCCGTGGGTCTGTCGTTCGCCATGGTGTTTCTGCTTATCGCGCTGTTCGGCGGCAGCGATGTCACCTGGTCGGTGCTCATCATCCCGGCGCTGATAGCCGTCGAGGTGATCTTCTTCCGTAAATGGTGCTCGCACCTGTGCCCCATCTCGTCGTTCATGAGCCTCATCGGTCGCGCCAACCGCACGTTCCAGCCGGCCATCGACGATGAGAAATGCCTGGAAACCGCTCATGGCGCCACCTGCGGACGCTGCGCAGAGGTGTGCGAGGTGGCCATCAACCCGCGTCATCCGGAGCTGGGCGCCACCTTCAACGAGTGCACCCGCTGCCGCGCCTGCGCCGACGCGTGCCCCGGCCACGCCATCACCTTCCCGCTCATCGCCCCCAAGAAAGCCGGCGCCCCGGCGCTCGAGCCGACGCCGGCTGGGGCGAGCGGCACTCCGGCTGTCGAGCCCGACCTCGACCTTGACGAGCCGTCCGAGGCTCTCTCGTAACGCCCGCCTCCTCTCCTTGGGAAGAAGCTGGGCGCGGCGCCCGTGCAGGCAAGCCCTTCTACCTGCACGACCATCACACCGCAGCCCAGCCTCTCCCTGACCGGCCTTTCCCCTCCTCCTTCGATGCGGCACTCCCCATTTCCCGAAGCTTTCTCTTCCCCTCCCTTCGCTTCGGATCCCTACCGCATCAGGCGCCTCCCCTTCCTGCGCCCCTGCGAAAGGCCGTTCAGGGGGAGCCCGGCGGTCTCGATTCCCCAATGTCCTCGAACTGCTGGGCCTCCCTTTCCCGAAACTTCGAGCAGAAGGCAACCTATGACCCTATCGCCAACAGCAGCTGAAGCGCTTTGCATCACGGGCGATCCCCGCTCGGGCAAAACGGGTGCGCTCGTCGAACGCGCCGCGGCCTGGGCCGAGGCGGCTCCCGCGAGCCCCAACACCCAGCCGCCATTTCTGTTCTTCTGCGCATCTCCTGTGACGATTGATGACGCCGCGCTTCGCCTTTCGCAGCGCGGACTGGCGGACGCGCCCGCAGAGGCCGCAGGGCCTGCCGAATCCGCCGCCTGTCAGCACGGCCCACGCACGGGCCTGTGCACGGGCCTGGTAACCACACCCTTCGATTACGCCTGCCGCATTCTGGCCGATCCTCTCGCTCAGCGGGCCACGGGCCGAGGCGGCCGCGTGCTCAGCCAAGCCGAGGAGGCCGTTTTCTACGAGGATCTGAAAACGTGCGGCCTGAAGCGCCGACGCCTGCGCGAGCTGTGGGCCTTTCTGCAATGCGGCCTTGCGAACCTGGGCGACAGCGACCCCGACTGGATTCAGACCACCGAAGAACAGGCCGTTCTCGATCTGGCCCGCAGCATCCTCATTTTCGAAGAGGCCGTCTTGCCGGGCGAAGCCGTGAACCTGGCCGTGCGCGCTTTGGAAGCCGAACCGGCGCTGCGCCAGCGCTTCGGCTCGCCCGTCGTGCTGGCGGATGACTATCTGCTGATGAGTCGCGCCTCCCAGCACTTGGTGAACCTGCTCGCCACCGACAAGATCGCCATAGCTGGCAGCGAAGACGACATTCTCCCCGCCTTCGAGCCCTACCCTTGCACCACGGGGTTCGAAGAATTTGAAGCGGCCCACGCCCCGCTGCAGCGCGTGACGCTGGAGACGCCCTTCCATCCCCTTGACCGCGCCTGGGAGGCGGCACCCGACCTTGCCAGCGAGATGGGCCTCATCGCTTGCGCCATTGCCGAGGAGCTGACCTGCGGCACCGACCCGCGCGTCATCGCCGTCGTGGGCACTAACCGCATCTGGCGTACCAATCTACAGCGAGCGCTCGCGTCCGTGGGTATTCCCGCAACTTCGCTGGGCCATCCCGCCCTCAAGGCCCCAAAAGGCAACCTCGCCCCCGTCAGCGACGACGAGCGCGAACGCATTTTGGGGCAACTTTATCGAAGCGCCTCGCAACCTGCAGACCCGTCCGACCCGCTTGCCGCCAACCCCAACAACGCCGGCACCCATAACGCGCCAGCGGCCTTCTCCCCTGCAGGAGACCCCGTTGCCTGGCGCCAATGGCTCAGCTTCGACGACGCCCTCGGACGATCCGCCGCCGTCTCAGAGCTGCGGCGCATCGCGCAACCCCAGGGCCTCAATCTTGCCGAAGCTCTCGCCGCACTGGACGCCGACGCCCTGCCCGGCCTTCCCGCAACAAGCCCCTTCACCCAAAGCCTGCTCACCCCCTATCGCGAGGCGCAAAGACTGCTTGCAAAGCGCAGCGGGAACGACCAGCCGACAATCGTCACCTCGCCGGCGGCCGCAGCCAATCGAGCACGTGAGAGCTCTTCTTCGTCCAAAGCCGACACGGCCCTCTCCCTCGCCAACCTTACTGAAACGCGTGAAAACGATGCAGCGGCGACTCCAACGTCACCCGCACCGGCCGTCGCCATCGCCGCCCCCGAAGACCTCTTCGGCCACACCTTCGACGTCGTCATCTTCGGCGGCTTCGTGAACGGCTTCATCCCCTCGCGCGATATGTGCGACCCCGGCGTCATCGTCGGCGGCGCCCGTGTCCGCCAGGAAGCGACCGACCGGGACACCATTGCGCTGGCCGAGCAGCGCGCCACCCGACGGCTTCTCTTCACCAGCTTCGAAAGCTGCGATTTGGAAACCGCCGAGCGCCTGCGTCTTCATATCCCCCGCATCCGCTTGCGCAACGGCGTCCGCACCTGCGACATCGAGCCCAGCAGCTACCTGCAGGAATTGAACCTGGGCCCCAAGCAAATCTCCGGCCCAACCGATCAACGCCACCCGTCAGCTTAGGTATCTTCAAAATTCAAGGGGCAGATGCCAGTTCGACCCCGAAATGGCGTACCGCACTGCCAGTTGAAGGCCGAAATGGCCAGAAAGTGCCACTTCATAGCCGAAATGGCCTCCCCCCTCTTACCATTTCGGGGTCGAACTGGCATTTGCCACCAGATTCACGAAGGCGATGTGACTTGCTGCTTCTTCTAGGTCGCGCCCGTTGAGCGATGTCAGGTGAGTATGCTTGTCAAGGCCTCTTCGAAATTTGAATGGGAGGCAGATGAGAGCAGGACATCCTTCTCGTTGCGGGAAAGCTGCTTGAAGATGTATTCCGCATGCATGGCATCATGTTTGCTGGCAAACTCGGCATAGGCAAGCAAGCTCACCGGCAGCCGGGCGCGGGTGTACTTCGCTCCCTTGCCAGCGTTGTGCGCCGCCAGCCGTGCCTGCACATCCACGGCATAGCCCGTGTACAGCGAGCCGTCGGCGCATTCCAACACGTACATGTAGTGACTTTTCTGTTCCATCTTCATCTCATCCCGGATTCGCCCAAGAAAATCAGCGAGGTTGCGACTGTGCAATCGCAATCGCACCTGCAGCATCGGCTCGTCCGTTCGTCCCGCCAGGGCGAACGGAACCTCTATCTAGTAGTACCGATAATATGCCGCGCAGCTGCCCTCACTGGAGACCATACAGGGGCCCACGGGGTTCTCCGGCGTGCAAACCTTCCGGAACAGCGGGCACTCGCTCGGGGCCATGATGCCGCGGAGCACGTCCCCGCAGCGGCAGCCTTTGTGCTCGCGCACCTCTTCCACGTCGGGCTGAAAACGGCGCATGGCGTCGAACTCGGCGAACTCGTCGCGAATGCGGTAGCCGCTGCCAGGAATCTCGCCCAAGCCGCGCCAGGTGGCCGCGCAGGTCTCGAACACCTCGTCGATGGCGGCGAGCGCCACCGGGTTGCCCTCGGGCATCACGCCGCGGGCATAGGCGATCTCGATGTCGGCGCGTCCCTCGTGCAGCTGGCGCATGATCATGGCGATGCCCTGGAGCACGTCCACTGGCTCGAAGCCGGTGATGACGCCGGGAATGCCGTACTTCTCGGCCAGGAAGCGGTAAGGCTCCGCCCCGATGATGGTGGACACATGCCCCGGCAAAATGAGCGCATCCAGCTTCAGCGAGGGGTCGTTGATGATGACCTCCAGCGCCCCGGGCATGTTCTTGTGGGCGCCGTATACGGTGAAGTTCGCAAGGTCCATGGCGCGCGCTCGTTTGATGGCCATAGCTACGAGCGGCGTGGTGGTTTCGAAGCCCACGCCGACGAAGACGATTTGCCGATCCGGGTTCTCCTGCGCCAGACGCAGGGCGTCCAGCGGCGAGTAAACGATCTCCACCGAGCGCCCCGCCGCCTGCTCGGCCAGCAAGCTGGACGTGGAGCCGGGCACGCGGGTCATATCGCCGAAGGTGGCGATGGCCACTTCCGGCACACGGGCCAGCGCGATTACCTTGTCGATGTCGTGGTTGCTCGTCACGCACACCGGACATCCAGGGCCCGACGCCAGATGAACCCCCTCGGGCATAAGGCCGCGAATGCCGTTGCGCGCAATGGCCACGGTGTGGGTGCCGCACACTTCCATCAGCGTAGCAGACTCCGGGGCCAGCGCTTGAATGGACTCGATGAGCCCCCGCGCCAACGCCGGATCTTTGAATGCCTTCAGTTCTTGCTGCATGGCGTCCATTCTTGCAACCACTCCTTCAAGGGTGTAGAATGCGGACAAGCGGAATGCCCGTGGCACCGGGCACGACTGCTTCACATTACTCCTATTAATGTGATGAAGAGCCGTTCTTCCTATGCGAGGGGCGGCTTTTTCATTGCCGCCCCTCCTTAGGCCGGCATGGGAGCCTCGTTCAAATCGGCCAGTTCGGGGAACTGCTTTACCAGCTCGATGGTCTCCAGGGCGAACTGCTCGTCCACCACCTCGATGGCGAAGCCGGCGTGCACGAGCACGTAGTCGCCCACCTGCACCTGGGGCGTCAGGTCGACGGAAATCTCGCGGGTCACACCCAGAATATCGACAGTGGCCAAGTTCCCCTCTTCCAGGGCCGCCACCTTAGCAGGAATTGCCAAGCACATACGCTACTCCTTCGATTCGTTTCTCAATGCCCCATTGTCGCAGGTTCGCCCAAGGAAGTCGGCGAGGTTTCGAGAGGCGCCCTACTCGCCCGAACGAGCGGAAGCCACCACGGCTTCACCCAGGCTGATGCAACCGTCGTTGGGGGGCAGATCGCGGTTGATGGCGACGGTGAAACCAGCAGCGGCCAAGTCAGCCAGCACGTGCTCCACAAGGTAGCGGTTCATGAACACGCCACCCGACAGCGCCACCGTGGAAATGTCGTACATGGCTCGCACCAACTCGGCGTTCATGACGATGGCGCCAACCATGGCATCGTGGAAGCGACGGCTGATGACGGACGCCGGCACTCCCGCCGACAGGTCGTCCAGCAACGCGTGGAAGGTGGGCTCGGCATCCAGGAGCAGCACCGAGGTGTCCTGCGCGGTACTTGTCTCGGTGGCGGTGTTCTTCTCGACGATGACGGCGTAGCGCTCCCTCGCCGCCAGCTCGTCCTCACCTGCCACGCCCGCGGTCTCTTCGACAGCCGCAGCGCCGGCCACGTCGGCCCCGGCGGCTTCCATAGCCGCCTCCAGAAGGATGGCCCCCTCGCCCTCGTAGCTGGGCTCCGTGCAAATGCCCAGCAGAGCGCTGGCCGCGTCGAACAGGCGCCCGACCGAGGACGTCATGGGCGTGTTCAGCCCGCGCTCGATCATGGTGTCGCACACCTCGGCCTCATCGCCCAGAGGCGCCAAAGCCACCGCGGCAGCTGGATGTTCCAGCAGGTCGTAGGCCCACAGCACGCCATAGGCCATGCGCAGCGGATGCTTGATGGCCGCAGCTCCTCCAGGCATGGGCACGTAGGCGAAGTTGGCGAAGCGCTCGAAATTGGAGCGGTTGGCCAGCAGCACCTCGCCTCCCCAGATGGCCCCATCCACGCCATAGCCCGTGCCGTCGAAGGCGATGCCGCAGACTGCGTCGGTCAGCCCGTGCTCGGCCATGACCGACACAATGTGGGCATGGTGATGCTGCACTTCGGTCACAGGAAGTCCCTGGTGATGGGCCCATTTGCTCGTCAGGTACTCGGGGTGCAAGTCGCATGCCACCGCCGCAGGCTCCATTTCGAAGAGGCTCTCGAAGCGATCCTTCGTGGCCAGCCACGCGTCGTAGGTCTCGGCGTTTTCCACGTCTCCGATGTGCTGGGATACGAAGCCGTCGGTGCCGCGCAGCAGCGTGAAGGTGTTCTTCTGTTCAGGGCCGGCGGCGAAAATGACGCCCTCGGCAGGCGCAGCGCCCTCGGCCGCCACCGACACGGGCACAGGCGCATAGCCCCGCGCCCGGCGCAGGAACTGGATGGCGTGCCCGGGCTTCCCGTCGACCTCATCCACCTGGATCAGCCGCACGACCGAATCGTCGAAGCGCGTAAGGATGGGGCGATTGTTCCCTAAAAAGGCATCGGCGATGCCGGCCAGCTTCTCGCGGGCCTCCTCGTCGGCGATGCAGATGGGCTCGTCATGCACGTTACCCGAGGTCATTACCAAAAGCGGCACAGGCGTGCCGGGGGCGCAGGCCGCGGCCGCCTCTTCAGGATGCGCCGCCTCCCAAGCCTCCGCGAAATCGTGCATAAGCAGATGCTGCACCGGCGTGTAGGGAACCATGACACCCAGCTCGGAAAGCCTGTCGGCCACGCCGGCCCCGATGGCCCCGTCGGGGCGCTTGCGCAAGAGCACGATGGGCCGCGACGCCCCGGTGAGCACCGCTTCCTCCTCCTCGCTCACGAAGCACAGCGCCCGGACTGCAGCCACCGCCGGCGCCATGACGGCGAAGGCCTTCCCGTCGCGCCGCTTGCGCCGGCGCAGCTCGGCCACCGCCTCGGCATTGTTCGCGTCGCACACAAGATGAAAGCCCCCCAGCCCCTTCACGGACAAAATCTTCCCTTCCATGAGCATCTCCACCGCCGCCGCGAAAATGGCATCCGACTCCTCGCGCGTCTTACCGACGAGCTTATCATCGTCAGTCCCAACGCTCCACGTCACCGAAGGGCCACATTCAAAGCAGGCATCGGGCTGGGCGTGGAAGCGGCGGTCGAGCGGATCGGCGTACTCGGCGGCGCACTTCTCGCACATGGGGAAGGCCGCCATGGACGTGGCCACCCGGTCATAGGGCAAGTGGTCGATGATGGTGAAGCGCGGCCCGCAGTTCGTGCAGTTGATGAACGGATACCGGTAGCGGCGATCGTTGGGGTTGAACAGCTCGCGCACGCAGTCCTCGCACGTGGCAAGCTCGGGCGAGACGAGCGTCGTCTCTTCTACGGCATCATCGTCGGAAAAGCGGATCTCGAAGCTGTCGAAGTCCTCCAGGGGCACTTCCTTGATGTCGATCTCCTCTACGCGGGACGCGGCCGGAGGATTGTCCGAGAGCTCCATGATGAACTCGTCCACCAGCTTGCTCTCGCCCTCGGCATGAATGTACACGCCGTCGGCAGCGTTCAGCACCCAGCCGTTGATGAGGTACTTCTTCGCCATCCGGTAAACGAAGGGGCGAAACCCCACTCCTTGCACAATGCCCTTCACATGAATATCGACCGCATCAATCATAAACCGCTCCCTTGCCTTGGGCCCTTTAGCGCGATATACTACGGACAAGCGGAGGCCCGCTGCATTCGGGCACGACTGCTTCACATTACCTGTTCTAATGTGATGAAGAGCCGTTCTTCCTATGCGAGGGGCGGCTTTTTCATTGTCGCCCGCGCGGCTACTGCCGCAAGCGCGCGGTCAAATCAATCACCGCTACGATCACCAAACAAAACGTGAGGAGTTCCATCCAGCTTACGTACATAGCTGCTCCCTTCGACGAAAGAAGCAGTCCGCTCGTCCGTGCGCGCAAGTGTAGTGTAATACAACGCGACTTTCAACGGGAATCAACCTCACTTCATCAGGATGAATTGCCCATTTGAGAGGATGCGGGGAACGCCTACGCTTCGCTGGCCTCGCCCTCGGCGGCGGCAACTTCTGCGGCCACGGCCTCAGCATCGGCGTCCTGGGACGCTTCGGCGAACTCGGCTTCCACGGCAGTTTCACTCGCTTCGGCGGCCTCCACGACCACGGTAGCCTCGGCCAGCTCTTCGTCCTCGGCCATGGCAGCGGCCTCGGCCAAGGCGCGATCGGTCAGAATGTCGGCAATCACATCGTCAACCACCTGAGCCAGCTGGCGCAGCGTCACGCCGGAGTTGTCCGGCAGATGCAGA
This sequence comes from Adlercreutzia rubneri, assembly GCF_009755265.1. Taxonomy (NCBI): domain Bacteria; kingdom Bacillati; phylum Actinomycetota; class Coriobacteriia; order Eggerthellales; family Eggerthellaceae; genus Adlercreutzia; species Adlercreutzia rubneri. Next base: position 129,264 of record NZ_WPOO01000004.1, read on the forward strand.
TGCACGCAGCGACGCCCGCGCTTGACCAGCGTCACCAAGTCGCCTGCGGCCTGGGCTTTCGCCAGCTCGCCGAGACTGGACGCAGATGCCCCTTCCGGAAGCGGAATATCCTTCAACTCGTCGGCCGACAGAATGAGGAAGACGCCCATGTTCGGGCCACCCTTCTGCAGCTGACCTGTGGAATGCAGGTAGCGCGGCCCCACTTCCAGGCAGGACACGCAGCCGAAGGACTCGGCCACCCCGTGGCGAATCTGCTCGATAGCCTCGCGCCGGCCCTCGCCCGTGAACGGCAGGAAGGCGTTCAACGCGAAGAAATCGCCGGGCTGAATGGAGGACAGCAGCGCATACAGCGTCTCGTGCAAGTCCTCACAGCCCTCGAACATGGGGGCGAAGGAGACTTCCACACGACCCATGTCTACCTCGTCGGTGAACACCTCAGTGAAATCGGGCTCGGGCTGGCCATTCTTCAGGATGTCGAGCACCTCGGCCTTCGCGGAGGCCACGTCGGGCTGGTCGAAAGGACACACCTGCATGAGATAGCCGCACATGGCGATGGCGTACTCCCACATGACGAAGTGCTCGGCCAACTCTTCCACGGTATCGATGCGGTAGTTCAGCCGCGGGATAGCCGGGTCGATGTAAGCGAGGCTCATCTCGAAGTTGCGGCGCTCGTCCCACAGGTCGGTCTGGGTCTGGTACATGATGATGGACCGATCGCCCGGGTCTTCCGTGAGCAGCAGCGAGTCGATCTCGATGTTCGGCAGAATGCCCTCACCGTTCTTGCCCAGCGACTCGGCCACCAGCTGCTCGATCCACAGGCCCAGCACGCGCCCGCGCTTGGGGGTGAGGAACGAGAACTTGTTGCGGCCCTTCAGGTAATTGTCGTAGAGGAACGCCGCCAGGTTGATGGCCGGGTTGTCGATGGCGTCTTCCGAACAGGCCTCCTCGGCCTCGCGGGCGTGGGCCATGAAGGCCTCCATATCGATACCCGTGAGCGCCGCCGGCACCAACCCGAATACAGAGAGAGCCGAGAAACGGCCTCCCACCGTGGGCTCACCGGAGAACACGGCGCGCCAGCCCTCCTTGCGGGCTTGGCGATCGAGGTCGCTACCCGGGTCGGTGATGGCGACCAGGTGCTTCACCACGTGCTCGCCGAGCTCCTTCTCGAAGGAGGCGCGCACGGCCTCCAGCAGCATGCGCGGCTCGATGGTACCGCCGCTCTTCGAGGAGATGATGACCAGCGTGCGATGAGGATCGCAGATGGTGAGCATCTCGCGCACGCGCACGGGCGAGTCGGAATCCAGCGTGCGGAACTTCACCCGAGTGGAATCGTGTTTGTTGTATTTCGTGATGGTCATGGGCGCCTGAGTGGAACCGCCCTGGCCGATGAGCAGAATGGTGTCGAGACCCGCTTCCACCACCTCGTCGGCGAAAGCCTGGATAGCGTCCATGTCGCACAAGGGGCTGGTGGCCAGATCGACCCATCCCATGTAGTCGCTCGCGCACGCTTGCGCCTCGGGGGAGAAATCGTACAGCGTGGCGTCCTTGGCATGAATGCGGCTTGCCGCACGAGCTTTCACCAGGGTCTTTGCCGCCGGATACAGCTTCTCAACGTCAACGGAGAGCATGGCGCTCCTCTTCTCTCTGGGCAATTTCCGCCAGCCAGCAGAATTGCAAACGGGCCCCTTGCGCCTGGCACCGGGGCCCCTCCTCGTTAATCTAGTGGAAATATTCTAGCAAACGCCGCCGAAGCGCGCCCGCATCCCCACAACCCTATGGCGGTTCTGTGAACGAAACGAGCCCCTGGGCGGGGCTCGTCAGCGCATCATTCAGAGCGAGGCGTCCTACAGGTTCAGCGCCTTCTTGAGCGAGCTCACACGGCGGCGGGACACGGGGATCTTCTCCTCCACGCCGTTCAGCGTAAGCAGCAGCGTGCCGCCGGAGACGGACTCAATCTCCTCCACCATAGACAGGTTCACCAGATAGCCGCGGTGCACGCGGAAGAATCCGTGGCCGTCGAGGCGCTTCTCCAACTGGGCCAGGCTCACCGTGGAGAAGTAGCGGTCGGTATCGGTCTGCAGGTAGGCGTAGTCGTCGCGGGCCATGACGAAGCGGATCTTGTCGATGCCGATGAGGATCTTCTTGCCGCCCTTTTCCACGGGGATGCGCTCGGACTTGTGAGCCTGCAGGTGCAGGGCCACCTGCTCGCGCACGCGGGCGATGGCCTGGGCCAAGCGCTCGGTCTCCACCGGCTTGACCAAGTAGTCGATGGCGCTGACCTTGAAGGCGTCCAGCGCGTGCTCGGAATAAGCCGTCACGAACACCACCGCCGGAGGGAACTTCAGATGCTGCAGAGCCTCGGCCAGTTGAAGGCCAGTGGCCTCGGGCATGTTCACATCCATGAACATGACGTCGCAGGGATACTCTTTCAGCTTCTCGATAGCCTCGCGCACGTTGGCAGCTTCGGCTGTCACTTCAACTCCGCCGACCTCATCGAGAAGAAAGCGCAGTTCAGAACGGGCAGGCGCCTCGTCGTCAACGATAATTGCGTTAAGCACGTCGTCCTCCAAAAAGTAAACCTCTGATTGCATTTAATCTATTCTATAGCACAGCTGACGGGCCGTCATGTCCGATCATCAGGAAATCACGGGTTAATTCCAGATGAGAGTATCGAAAATGCCTATGCCCGCGCCTCCGCCGACGCCCAATCGCAAAAAAGGCCCTGCAGCGAATGCAGGGCCCGGGAAACAAGGTCGAGGGAGAAGCGCCTCTACACGATCTTCAACCCCTGCAGCTCGGCGAGAGCCAGCACGTAGATCTTGAAGGAGGTCTTCAGCAGCTCTTCGGAGACGCCCTCGTCGGGGCCGTGCTCGCCACCGACCCAATCGGGGTTCTCGATCCAGGGCATGTTCACGCCGAAAGACGCGCCCTTCTTGAACTCGCGGGCGTAGGTGCCGCCGCCGATGGTGAAGGGCTTGTGCTCGGTGTCGCCGGTCACGAACTGGAAGGCGTCCTGCAGCACCTGAATCTCCGGATCGTCGGGCTTCACGAGGAAGGGCACCATGAGCAGGGTATTCTCGAAGGTGGCACCGATATTGTCCGTGAGCTTCGTCAGTGCGGCCGTGATTTCCTCGGCCGTGATGGACGTGGGCCAGCGGCTATCCATGGTCTGCACGAGGCGGTCGCCCTCTTTGCGGATGGTGCCGCCCACTACCGTGAGCGGTCCGAAGTACTCGTCGGCCGTGGCGATGCCCACGCCGGCGCCGGTGGTGTCGGACACGAGGCTTTGCACGAGTTCCAAGAACTCGCGTTCTTGCTGGTTGCACAGGCCGTTCTCCAGCAGGTAGTTCGCCAACAGCATGATGGCGGAGATGCCACGCTCGGGCCAGGCGGCATGGGCATTCACACCCGTAGCATCGATGCGCGCCGTGCCGTCGCCGGCGTCTTCCACGGTAATGCGCTCGGCCGCGGGCAGCGCGGCGGCATCGGCGCGCACGACGGCCCAGGCCTCGCCGGGCACCGCGTTGGTCACCACGCCGCCAGAGATGTCCAGAATCACCGGGTCGGCGATGGGCGCGCTCGTGATGCACCCGTCGTAGCCGCCCTTCTCGCCGTAGCACACGGGGAAGTCGGCATCGGGCGTGAAGAGGAACGCCGGGCTCTCGTAGTTCTCGAGGTACCACGCCACGTCAGCCATGGAGGTTTCCTCGTTGGCACCGAACAAAAAGCGGATGGTGTAGGGGCGCGCCACATCGAGCCCCGCCAGGCACTTCACCGCGTGCAGGGCCACCACCGAGGGGCCCTTGTCGTCCAAGCAGCCGCGGCCCATGAGGAAGCCGTCCTTTTCCGTCACTTTGAAGGGCTCGAACGTCCAACCCGGGCCAGCGGGCACCACGTCCATGTGCCCGATGATGCCCAGCTGGGTGTCGGTCTCGCCGGGCAGATCGGCGAACCCGATATGACCCTCGCAGTTGGTGGCGCTCATGCCCATGCCCTCGGCAATCTCGAGCGCCGCCGCCAGCGCGGCAGCGGGGCCCGGCCCGTAGGGAGCCCTGGGAGCGGCCGCGGCCAAATCCTCCGTGGAGGGAATTTCCACGAGCTTGGCGATATCGGCCACGATGGCATCGCGATGAGCGTCCCAGTAAGCATCGGCGGCGGCAACTATTTCCTTGCGATCCATAGCATCGTTCCTTTCATGCATGTCGTCCCCTGAAGTGCGGCACACCATAACATGTCGCCTCCATCTTCTTCGGGCAGAAATGTCGTTCCACACATCTCGCGCCGGAGCGTCCCCAGCGCCCCTCGTTGCCATTATGGCCCTTCCCCTACAGCAGCGCGGCTCGTTCCCCCATTTGTTGCAGGGCCGTTAGATCGCTTGGCTGCGCTTGGCAGCGCTTTGCCGCGTGCCCTAATTTCCCTGCAGATATGCTTATAATAGGGGCGGTTTATGCACGAAGGGAAAGGACGCACTGCCATGGCCGACGACTCCATCATTTCGGCACCTGCCGACGCCGCCGAGGCAACCCCATCGACGCCTGACGGCGGCAGCAAGGGGGACGGCCACGACAAGCCGAAACCGTGGTTCAAGCGCCTGTCGCTGACGACCTGGATTTTCATCGCGCTCATTTTGGGCGTGCTGGCCGGCATGGCGTTGCAAGGAGCGCCGGAGATTGCTGACACCTACATCAAGCCCTTCGGCACCATCTTCTTGAACCTCATCAAGATGATCGTCGTGCCATTGGTGCTGTTCTCCATCATCGCCGGCGTCGTGTCGCTGGACGACGTGAAGAAAGTCGGCGCCATCGGCGGCAAAACGGTGCTGTTCTACCTGGCCACCACGGCCTGTGCCGTCACGCTGGGCCTTATCTTCGCGAACGTGATGAACGTGGGCGCGGGCTACACCATGCCCTCGGGCGAGCTTTCTTATGAGGCCACTGAGCCGCCGTCACTCATCGACACCATCGTGAACATGTTCCCGTCGAACTTCTTCCAGCCCATGGCCGACGCCACCATGTTGCAGGTCATCGTCATCGCCGTGGTGTTCGGCTTCGGCATGATCGCCGCGGGGAAGAAGGCCGAGCCGGTCATCAAAATCTGCAACGCCATGTCGGACGTGTGCATCGCCATCATGCGCGGCATCATTCTGGTGGCGCCCTTCGGCGTGTTCGGGCTCATCTGCCCCGTCATCGCCAACAACGGCATCGACGTGCTGCGACCGCTGCTGTGGCTCATCGTGGTGGCGTACCTGGCCATGATCTGCCAGATCGTGCTGGTGTACTCGGGCATCATCAAGGTGTTCGCGCGCATGAACCCGCTGAAGTTCTTACGCGGCGAAATGCCGGTCATGGGCTTCGCCTTCGCCTCGGCATCATCTATGGGCACGCTACCCATTAATATGGAGTGCACCGAGAAGATGGGTGTGTCGAAGGAGGTCACCTCGTTCGTGCTGCCGCTCGGCGCCACCATCAACATGGACGGCACCGCCATCTACCAGGGCGTGTGCGCCATCTTCATCGCCCAGGTGTTCGGCATCGACCTTTCTATCGGCCAGCAGCTGACCATCGTGATGACCGCCGTGCTGGCCTCCATCGGCACCGCCGGCGTGCCGGGCAGCGGCATGATCATGCTGGCCATGGTGCTGCAGTCGGTGGGCCTACCTGTGGAGGGCGTGGCACTCGTGGCCGGCGTCGACCGCATCCTGGACATGATGCGCACCACGGTGAACGTCACGGGTGATGCCGCCGTGGCCACCTGCGTGGACGCCATGCAGAAGCGCGCCGCCGCCCGCAAGGCTCGCAAAGCCGAGAAGGCCGCGGCATAGCCGGCACAGCTCCAAAGTCGTTTCGGCGGACTGGATCAAGGTCGCAACGCCGAGAAGGTGGCTGCGTAACCGGCATAGGGCCACCAAGCACAAACGAGGCCCCCGACCGTTCGGCGAGGGCCTCGTCCATGGGGAGGGGCTGATTAGGCGAGCATCTGGTTGACGCAGGAAAGGCCTGTGCTCATGCTGGAGACACCGCTGTTGCCGTCGGAGCATTCGCCCACGACATAGAGGCCCTCAATACCCGCACCGTCGGCCGTGAGGGCCTGGTAATCGGGACCGACGGCAACGCCGCCGATGGTCACATGGGCGGCCCAGGTACGCGGGGAGGCGTAGAAGGGAGCCTCGACGATAGCGTCTTTCTCGCTCATGTTCTCGCGGCCGAACACCGTGTCCGCCACGTCTCCACGTGCGATGGCGTTGTAATCGTCAACCGCCTTCGCAAGCACCGAGGGATCGGCGCCGATCATCTGGGCCAGCTCCTCAATGCTGTCCGCCCGGAAGAGCTTGCTCTCCTCGATGAGCTTGTCCGCACTGTAGCCCTGCTCGTTGTAGCCGTTCACAAGACCGGAGTTGAGCGCATCGCTGATGATGAACAGCTTCTCCTCGGGCTGCTTCATTACGGCGGCGGACAGGGCGAAGCGATCGAGCGACTCGTTGATGAAGCGCTCGCCGTTCACGTTGACGAAGAGCCCCAGACCGGCATTGCCGACGATAGTCTCCGTCGAATAGTCGATGGAGTCAGCAATGGGGAACACCATCTGACGCCCCATGTTCTTCAGCTCGGCTCCCAGGCCCTCGGCAAGCACGTGACCATCGCCCGTGTGGCCGTAGCTGTTGGTCGTCGGAATAACCGTGGACTCATCCCAGGGCCACATCTCGTTGTACTTCTTCAGCAGATCGGGATTGCCGGAATAACCGCCAGTAGCCAGAATGACGCCGCGATCCGCCATAACACGATAAGTGGTGCCGTCAGCGCACTGGCCAGAGGCTCCCACCACAGCCTTGCCGTCCACGATCAGCTCGGAAACGGGCGTCTCGAAGAGGAAGGTGATCGGGAGGTTCTGGGTCTCCACCGTGTTGTCGAACACGCTGAAGAAGCCCTCGCCGTTCTCCTTGTCCACCGCATGGGCCTTGCGCGGCCACGGGAACCCGACGATGCCGACCAGCGTGCCACTCACGGTGTAGCCCTGATCGAAAAGCCAGTTGTTCAGATCGTTCACTTTGTGGGCATAGGGGAGCCAGTACTCCTTCGCCGGGCCGCCATTGCGCGAGGCGTAGTCCAGGGCGTAGTACTCCATGGAGTCGTACACCTTCGTGTTGCCCGCGGCGAAATACGCATCGAAGTCGGCCTGCACGGCATCGACGAAGTCCTTGGGAACGCCATTGTCCAGACTCTTCTGGAGCGTCGCATGGAACATGTCGCGGTTGCCGTCCGTCATGTCAGGCTTCATGTCGTCGACGCCTTCGAACACCTCGAGCCAGCCACCGCTGACCAGCGCGTTGCCGCCAGCATAGGCGGTTTTCTCGAACACCACCACATCCAAGCCCTGCTGGGCCGCGGCGACGGCGGCGGCCATGCCGGCACCACCAGCGCCGCACACCACGAGATCTGCCTGGATCTCCTTGGTCTCATCCGACTTCTCCGGCGATGCGGCCTTCTTCAGCGCCGAAGCGTCTCCGTTCGCCTGGTTGACGCAATCAGCCACGCCCTCGATGATGGCCATACTCGTCAGCGTGGCGCCCGCCACGGTGTCTACGTTCAAGCTCTGCAGCTCCACGATCTGCTGCGGCACCCGCTCGCGAGCCGGGGCACTGATGCGCTCGGTGTCTTCGAACTCCACGATCTCGACGCTCTCGATGGCATTTTCGGACATGCGCACCTCGACAGTCACCGGGCCCTTCTTGCCGGGCGCGGACGCCGTATACGTCCCCGGGGCAAACGCCGCGGTCGAGGCAAGTCCCTCCCCCGATGGTTGCACCTCGGGAGCGCACCCCGCAGACACGAGAGCAGCCTGGGCGGCCGCAATGGCCGCACAGGCGACAAACGTCCTGCGCGAAAGCGAGATGTTGCGCAGCGTGGGGAAAACCTCGGCAGTGACATTTTCCTTCATTCTTACCCTCCTTGTTCCATGTTTCCTTTTCCTTTACGCAGCGGTATAATTCCGCCGCGAAGAGAATCGGGGAAAAGGGGTGGCAGTTCATCGCCCCCGATGAGCTAAATGCCCGCGATTCACTCGTTCATTTTGTGTTAAATGGCAGGTGGGGACAGGTTATTTGATGGCGCGACGCGAAAAAGGCTACGTGTGCGAACAGGACGATCCGAAGGGGTCAACCTTGCCCGCTACGGTTCGGCTCGCCTTGTTGTCCGGCCTCATTTGGGGTTGGCTGCTCATAGCCATGGGGCAGACGGCAATCGCAGGAGCCGGATCGGACGCTTCGCCGGCAATGCTCTCCTTCTCGTGGCAGATAGCTTTTATCGCCCTGCTCGCCATCTCTCTCCCTCTCGCCAAAAAAGGCCGCCCCGCTCCCTCGCTGTTCGCCTCTCTCGCGTTCGGCCTTGCAACTGCGACGCTCTTGGTTGCCCAGCCCCTCGTTCCTTCCGGCGAGCTCCTCCAATACCTTGTTCTTCGCCAAGTGCTCATGGGTGCGACCTGCGCCTCACTCCTCTGCCTCTGGTCGCGCATGGCCCGACCCCTTTCGGCCCGGCGCGGATCCTTCCAAATGCTTTGCGCGGGAATAGTGGCCGTGCTTGCGCTCACCTTCTACATGGCGCTGACCGTCCCCGCGCGCTTCGGGCTTCTCGTGCTGATGCTCGTCGCCGTCGCCCTTGACGTTCTCCTTGCTCCATTGCCTCCAGAAGAGGAGGCTCCGGCGTCGCCGGAAGATCGATCCGAATTCTCGGCGCTCGTGCCTCTAGCTATCTGCGCCTACAGCTTGCTCAGCTTCGCCTTCCGCACCGTGTTCACACCTTCGGCGGGTATTTCGATTGCCACTACATCGTTTGCGGGCGTCGTAGTCACGGGGGCTTTCGCGCTCTACTTCCAGAGAAGGCCCTTTGTGCTACGCACGGGCCTCTGGCTTGCCTCGGGCTTTGTGCTCCTTATTTGCTTGAGCGCTCTGCTTGTCATCCTTTTTCCCGAAAGCGGCTTACACCTCATCGCCTTCCTCCTCAACACGGCGGCGTTCCTCCTGGGAGGACTCATGTTCTTCCTGCCGGGCACGTTGGCGAGCGCTGTCGGAAAGCCTGCCTGTCTCGGCTTTCGCCTGGCGGCATTCCTGTTCTTCGCATCGCGCCTCGCAAGCGAGATTCTGGTTACGGTCTTTGCCCTCGACCCTCCCTCGGCTTTGGTGCTCGCCCTGATCTTTCTCGTGATCTCCCTGCTCGTGCTGATATTCGGGTTCTTCTACACTGGCCTCCCCCATCGATCGCCGGCCGCCAGCGCCTCGCCGCTCGAGGACAAATGCGCTCACCTCGCAAAGGAACACGACCTCACCGAGCGGGAAGCGGCCGTTCTCGTCCCTTTGGCCAAGGGACACACGATGAAGTCCATCGCAGAACAATTCACCGTCTCCTTCCACACCGTGCGCTCCCAGGTACGCAGTATTTATCTGAAACTGGACATTCATTCGCGCGAGGAGCTCCTGGATATGCTCGAATCGCTGTCGTAAGCGCCAACCCCCAGCTTCGCAGCACGGAGGCTTTCATCGTCACCGCGGTCACGATGTCGCTATCCACACGGACGGAAGGACCTTCGTGACCAAAAAGCGCCCCGGGTCTTGGCTGCCCGGGGCGCTTGCTGTGAAAGAGGTATGCGGTTGAGTAGCGCGCCAGCTTCCGGTGTCGCTGACCGAGACCTCTGAACGCTGTCCATCCGCGACCCCAAGTCGCTCCATGAAAGCATGAAGGAGCGGCGCCTGAGCCGAAGGAGAACAGCGGAGCGGGGGTTCGGGCGATAATGCCGGAAACCGGTGCGCGGAGGGGCGAGGTCGCCCCTCCTTTTACTAGGCGATGGGATCCTCGCCGAGGTCGCCGTTGCTCAGAGTATCCAGATCCTGCAACGTTTCCTTAGGGTCGGCACCGGCGGTCAGGAAGCTGGGATCGTCCAGGTTCAGGCCATCCAGGTCCATGGGGCCCTCGATGCGGCAGGCGTAGTTGCCCTCGGCATCGATGTCGATGAGCACGTGGCTGCGGTCGCGCAGCTCGCCAGTGATGACGCGCTCGGCGATGCGGTCGACCACCTCGCGCTGGATGAGGCGCTTCAGCGGACGGGCGCCGTACACCGGATCGTAGCCGTCGATGGCCAAGTGCTCCATGGCCGCCGGCGTCACGTCCAAGGTGATATGACGAGCCTGCAGGCGGTCGCGCACCTGCTCGAGCTGCAGATCCACGATAGGCTCGATAGCCGAGATGGACAGCTCGTTGAAGGTGATCACGTCGTCGATACGATTCAGGAACTCGGGGCGGAACGTCGTGGAAAGGGCATCCTGAATCTTGTTCGTGAACTCCTGCATGCGCTTGGCGGCCTGCTCGGGCGTCATGGACATCATCTTCTCGGCCATCTCGCCCATGGTCTCGCCACCGGTGGCCTGGGCCTCGTCGTAGGCGCGACCCTCGGCTGCATGCTCGCGGATGATCTGGCTTCCCACGTTGGAGGTCATGATGATGATGCAGTTCTTGAAGTTCACCACGCGGCCCTGGCCATCGGTGAGCCGTCCGTCATCGAGCACCTGCAACAGGATGTTGAACACGTCGGGATGGGCCTTCTCCATCTCGTCGAGCAGCACCACGCAGTAGGGATTGCGGCGCACGGCTTCGGTGAGCTGGCCGCCCTCGTCGTAGCCCACGTATCCCGGAGGCGCTCCGATCAGGCGCTGCACGGAGAACTTCTCCATGTACTCGGACATGTCGATGCGTACCATGGCCTTCTCGGAATCGAACAGGTACTCGGCCAGCGTCTTGGCCAGCTCGGTCTTGCCCACGCCGGTGGGGCCGAGGAACAGGAAAGAGCCAATGGGACGGTTCGGGTCGGAAAGTCCCGCACGGTTGCGGCGGATGGCACCGGCCACGACACCCACGGCCTCGTCCTGGCCGATGACGCGGCCCTTCAGAACCTCTTCCAAATCGACGAGCTTTTCCATCTCGCCCTGCATCATCTTGGCCACGGGGATGCCCGTCCAGGCAGCCACGACCGACGCGATCTCCTCTTCGGAAACCTCTTCCTTCAGGATAGCGCCGTCCTGCTGCTTCATCTTCACGGCTTCCTCGGCCACGTGCAGCTGCTGCTGCAGCTGGGGAATGCGCGAGTAGCGGATCTCGGAAGCGAGCTGCAGGTTGCCCTCGCGGGTGGCGCGCTCCTCATCAAGCTGAGCGCTTTCCAACTCGGCCTTGAGGTTCTGCACGTCGACGATGGCGTCCTTCTCGTTCTGCCACTCAGCCTTCTGGGAATCGAGGGATTCCTGGGCGGCCGCGATGTCGTGGCGCAGCTTCTCCAGGCGTTCCTGGGAGGCCATGTCGGTCTCCTTCATGAGGGCCTGTTCCTCGATCTGCATCTGGATGAGCTTGCGCTCGGCGGCATCCACTTCCTCGGGCATGGAGTCGATCTCAATGCGCAGGCGGCTGGCCGCCTCGTCCATGAGGTCGATAGCCTTATCGGGCAGGAAGCGGTCGGTGATGTAGCGGTCGGAAAGCTCGGCCGCGCTCACGATGGCGCCGTCGGTGATGCGCACGCCGTGGTGGATCTCGTACTTCTCCTTCAGGCCGCGCAGAATGGCGATGGTGTCCTCCACCGTCGGCTCGCTCACAAGCACCGTTTGGAAGCGGCGCTCCAAGGCGGCGTCCTTCTCGATGTACTTGCGGTACTCATCGAGCGTGGTGGCACCGATGGCGCGCAGCTCGCCGCGAGCCAGAGCCGGCTTCAGCATGTTGCCCGCGTCCAGGGAAGAGTCGCCGCCAGCGCCGGCACCCACGATGGTGTGCAGCTCGTCGATGAACAGGATGATGTTGCCGTCGGCTTCCTTCACCTCACGCAGCACGTTCTTCAAACGATCCTCGAACTCGCCGCGATACTTCGCGCCGGCCATCATCGCACCCAGATCGAGCGAGACGATCTCGCGATCCTTCAGCGACGAGGGAACATCACCAGCTACGATGCGCTGGGCCAGACCCTCGACGATAGCGGTTTTGCCGGTGCCGGGCTCGCCAATGAGCACCGGGTTGTTCTTCGTACGACGCGACAGCACCTGAATGGTGCGGCGGATCTCCTCGTTACGGCCGATAACCGGATCGAGCTTGCCCTCGCGGGCCTGCTGGGTGAGGTTCTGGCCGTATTGTTCCAGCGCTTCGAACTGGGTCTTGTCGGTCTGCGAGGTCACGCGGGTGTCGCCGCGCAAGCTCTCGTAGGCCGCCTCGATGTTCTTGCGGGTGACGCCCGCCGTGGTGAGGATGCGACCCGCGGCACCCTTGTCCTCGGACAGGGCAATGAGCAGGTGCTCGCTCGTCGCGTAGCTGTCACCGAGCTTCTCGGCGATCTTCACCGAGTTATCGATGACCTTGATAAGGTCCTGTCCGGGAATGGCCATAGGAGTGGCGCCAGTCTGCTTGGGCATCTTGGCGATTTCGTCGGACACGTTCTGGGACAGCCAGACCGGGTCGGCGCCGATGCGCTTCACGATGGCGGCGAGGTTGTTCTCGTCGGAATCGAGCAGCGCCTTCAGCAAGTGAATGGGCTCGATAACGGCGGCATCGGCTTCGCCAGCAACGCCCATCGCGTTCTGGAAAGCCTCTTGCGCCGTCACCGCCAATTTATCTAGTCTCATATACGTTCTCCTTTATGGTAAACGCCTCGTCGGCGTTACGCGGACGATGGCGCCGACGGGGGTGCGGGTTTCCAATTCGCGAACGCGATCGGCGAGGCGGCGCACCCGCGCGTGCAGGTCTTCCACTTCTTCCTCGCGCTCATCCAGCCGGCTCTGCAGATCAAGGATGCGCGTGACACCGGCGAGGTTGATGCCCTCGCTCGTCAGCTCGTTGATCAGGTTGAGCCGATCGATATCGGCCTGGGAGTACATGCGCGTGTTGCCACTGGTTCGCCGCGGCGTGACCAGACCTTTCTGCTCGTAGGAGCGCAGGGTCTGCGGGTGCACGCCCGCCAGTTCCGCGGCAATGCTGATCATGTACAGCGGCCGGTTCTTGTCATCTAGGCCCATGGGCGCTTCTCCTCTCCCGTCGCGGCGAGGAAGTCCTCCATGGCCTTTTTCTGCTCGTCGTTCATGTCCGTGGGCACTTCAACGTGAATCTGAATCTTCAAGTTGCCGAACTGCCCCTTGTTCTTCAGATCGGGCGCTCCTTTGCCTTTAATGGTGAGCACCTTGCCGTCTTGCGTGCCAGCGGGCACCTTCACCTTGATCTTTTTGCCGTCGGGCGTGGGCACCACGATGGAAGCACCGAGCGCTGCCTCCGCCACATTGATCGGCAAATCAACCGTCACGTCGGCCTTATCGCGACCGAAGTAGGGATGCGCGTCAATCTTAGTGGTGATGAGCAAGTCGCCCGCCGCACCACCGTTTTCGCCAGGAGCTCCCTGGCCCTTCAGGCGCACGCGGCCGCCATCGACAGCACCGGCGGGCACCTTCACCGTGTGGGTGTCGGACTCGCTCTTGCCGGGAATGCGCACGGTGATGCGCTTCTCCGTGCCGTTGAACGCTTCGTCGAACGTCACGTTCAACGTCACGTTCATATCCTGGCCGCGACGGGGCTGAGGCTGGCCGCCAAAACCGCCGCCGAAGTCCCAGTTGCCCCCAAACGCACCTTCACCGTGGCGAATGCTCTCCAGAATGTCGGCCCAACTGCCGCCGAAGCCGCCGGCCCCACCGCCACCGAAGATATCCTCGACGTTAAAGCCTTGGCCACCGCCCCATCCCTGGGGGATCTGGTTCTCGTTCGCCGTGCCGTACTGGTCGTAAAGCGCGCGCTTCTTCTCGTCGCTTAAGACTTCGTAGGCCTCGTTCAGCTCTTTGAACTTGGCCTCGTCGCCGCCGGCATCGGGATGATGCTTGCGAGCGAGCTTGCGAAACGCCTTCTTTATCTCATCGGCCGTGGCGGTGCGCGGAACGCCTAGCGTTTTGTAATAATCGGGCGTAGACGCCATTCGTTCCACCTCCATTACCTTAGTTAGTTACTTAGAATTGCTCTTTCAAGCACGAGGGCGGCCAAGCTGCGGCCGCCCTCGTTCGTCTTACTCTTCTTCGGGCTTTTCCCTCTTGGGGCCGCCCGTGGTGATCGTCACCATGGCAGGCCTGATGACCTTAGTGCCCATTTTGTATCCGGGCTGGTAAACCTGGGCCACTGTTTCATCGGGAACGCTCGGATCGTCCACCGTACCCACGGCCTGGCACTCAAGGGCGTCGAATGCCTCACCGGCGGGGCTGATCACGACCAGGCCTCCCTTGGCCAGCGTATCGGACAGCTTGGTCTGCACGGCCTTTACGCCGCCGAGCAAGCCGGTCTCGCCGTTGGTCTCGGCGTAGTCCACCGTGCGGGCGAAGTCGTCGAGCACCGGGATAAGGCTCTCCATGAGCTTCTCCGTGGCGCGGACCTTCTCGGCCTCGCGCTGCTCGGTCATGCGCCGGCGGTAGGTATCCCACTCGGCGTGCAGGCGCACGTACTTGTCCTGCCAATCGGCGGCCTCGGCCTTGGCGGCGGCCAGCTCCTCGGATTCCTCGATCGCGCTCGCCACCGCTTCAGCGGCGGCCTGCTCGAGCTCGGCATCCAGCTCACCGGCCTCGTTGGCCTCGATCACCTCGGCGTCGGCAACCACCTCGGCCGCGCGGGCGTCATCGGCGGAGGCGGTGGCCGCCACATCGGCGGCCATGTCCTGAGGAGTAGAAGAGGTGACCTGGTCCTTCTCGGGCTCAGTCATCGTTCTTACTTCCCTTCGTTCTCGTCATCGACGACCTCGTAGTCGGCCTCGATGGTGTCATCGGCCGGAGCCGTCTCGGCAGCGGCGGCCTGGGCGCCGGCGGCCGCACCCTCGGTGGAGTACACGACCTCGGCGAGCTTGTAGCCGGCCTGCTGGATCTTCTCGGTGGCCGCCTTGATAGCGTCGACGTCGGTGCCCTCAAGAGCGCTCTTGGTTTCGGCGATGGCCTCCTCGGCCTGGGCCTTGGCGTCGGCCGGCACCTTGTCGCCCAGCTCGTCCAGCGTCTGCTGGGTGGCGTTCACCAGAGCGTCGGCGTTGTTGCGCACCTCGGCCTCTTCCTTGCGAGCGGCGTCCTCTTCGGCGTGCTGCTCGGCGTCCTTCACCATGCGATCCACTTCGTCGTCGGACAGGGCGGTGGAGCCGGAGATGGTGATCTGCTGCTGCTTGCCGGTGCCGAGGTCCTTAGCGGACACGTTCACGATGCCGTTGGCGTCGATGTCGAAGGTAACCTCGATCTGCGGCACGCCACGACGGGCAGCCGGAATGCCGGTCAGCTGGAAGCGGCCCAGCGTCTTGTTGCCCGCGGCCATCTCGCGCTCGCCCTGCAGGACGTGCACCTCGACGGAGGTCTGGTTGTCGGCCGCTGTGGAGTAGATTTCGGTCTTGCGGGTCGGGATGGTGGTGTTGCGCTCGATCATCTTGGTCATCACGCCGCCCATGGTCTCAACGCCGAGGGACAGCGGGGTGACGTCGAGCAGCAGGATGCCCTGCACGTCGCCGGCGAGCACGCCGCCCTGAACAGCGGCGCCCATGGCCACGACCTCGTCCGGGTTCACGGACATGTTCGGGGCCTTGCCGGTCAGCTGCTTCACGAGCTCCTGCACGGCCGGCATACGGGTGGAGCCGCCGACGAGAATGACCTCGTCAACTTCGCCCATCTTCAGGCCAGCGTCCTTCAGCGCCTGCTCCACCGGCTTCTTGCAGCGGTCGAGCAGATCCTTGGTGATGCGCTCGAACTCGGCGCGGGTCAGCGTGTAGTCAAGATGCTTCGGGCCGGAGGCGTCGGCGGTGATGAAGGGCAGATTGATGTTGGTCTGCGTGGTGGAGGACAGCTCCATCTTCGCCTTCTCGGCCGCTTCCTTCAGACGCTGCAGGGCCATGGGGTCCTTACGCAAATCGATGCCGTTCTCGGCCTGGAACTTGTCGGCCATCCAGTCGATGATGCGCTGATCCCAGTCGTCGCCGCCCAGGTGGTTGTCGCCAGCGGTGGAGGCCACCTCGAACACGCCGTCGCCGAGCTCCAGCACGGACACGTCGAAGGTGCCGCCGCCCAGGTCGAAGACGAGGATCTTCTCGTCATGGTCGACCTTGTCGAGGCCGTAAGCGAGCGCCGCAGCGGTCGGCTCGTTGATGATGCGCAGGACCTCCAGACCGGCGATCTTACCGGCGTCCTTGGTGGCCTGACGCTGAGCGTCGTTAAAGTAAGCCGGCACGGTGATGACAGCCTGGGTGATGGGCTGGCCCACCTGCTTCTCCGCATCGGTCTTCAGCTTCTGAAGCACCATGGCGGAAATCTCCTCGGGAGTGTAGTCCTTGCCGTCGATATCGATGACCGCGCGGCCGTCCTTGCCCTTCTGGACCTTGTAGCTGACGGTCTTCTGCTCTTCGGGAGTCTCGTCGTAGGAGCGGCCGATGAAGCGCTTCACGGAAGAGACGGTGTTCTCAGGATTGGTGACCGCCTGGTTCTTCGCGGCCTTGCCGACGACGCGCTCGCCGTCCTTGCGGAAGCCCTCCACAGACGGGGTGGTGCGATCGCCCTCGGCGTTCACCAGAATTTCGGGCTCGGAGCCCTCCATGACGGCCATGGCGGAGTTCGTCGTGCCCAAGTCGATGCCAAGAATCTTAGCCATTGTGTACTGCCTCGCTTTCACAGTTTCACGTATAGATGAATGATGTTGAGATGCACTATAAAACCTTAGTCTGGTGCTGTCAAGTTTTCTCAACAACATTCAGTGAGACAAGCTCACTTCCCAGCACAATACGCGCCGAAATATGGTGCAGACACGACACGAAGCTTCTGTTGCCAAACTAAAACAATGCTGTTATCAGGGGGAATTCAAAGAAATTGAGCGCGTGCCTCTTCACTTTCCTAAGCGCCTCTCGTGAAGCGATATATGAACGATTTATGTCTATGAGTCGATCGCTCATTGCAAAACGAGCCCGGCATTCCCTTCTTCTCGCTGTCGAACAGAGAGCAGCTGTTTATATATAATGTAATGCGACGGTACTGCCAGGGTAAGAGAGGCCATTATGCTCCCATCCGAATCTTCGCTTCCTATCGCGCGCCGGGCCACTTGGCGTGACACGGAATGCCTCGAGCTGGTCTGCGGCATCGCCAACGCCGGTGGAGGTCGCCTCATTCTGGATGCCGACGTAGACAGCCGCGGCGCCGTGAAGCGACGCACAAGCCGCCTCATGAAAACCATTCCCGGGCTTATCGCGCAATCGCTCAACCTCACCTGCGCGGTGGAATTGGTGCTCGACAGCGGTCGTTTCTGTTTGGAGGTGGTTATTCCGCCGGCCAACGACCCTATCAGCTTCCGCGGTATTTTCTTCTTCTATAAAGATGGCGAGAACCACATCCTTGACGACGAGGCGCTCGATCGGCTCATGCAGCGCGATATGGAGGCCGACGTCAAGTGGGAGCAGCGTCCCGTGGTGCAGGCCAGCTTGGACGATTTGAACATGGGCCTCGTCACGCGCTTCACCGGCGCGGCCCGCGATACCGACCTCACGGTCGACCTTGACGAGGCCTCGGCCATCGAGCAGACGCTGCGCCATGCGGGCCTCATGACCGGCGTCGGCACCCCCACCAATGCCGGCATCCTTTTGCTGCATAACCGGCCGCACCAGTACATCCCCGGCGCCACGGTGCGCATCGGGTTTTTTGGAAGTCACGGCGGCACGCCCATCTACGAGGACGAGGTCTTCGGTTCCCTCATCGAGCAAGTGCACTCAACCGTCGAGCTGCTCTTTGAGAAGTACCTACCGGAAGAGGAGCCGGCCCCGCACGGCACCTACCGTCTCGGCACCGCCGGTGGCCATGGTCGACCGCCTCGGGATGCGGTGCACGAAGCCGTGCTGAACGCGCTCGCCCACAAGAACTACGACAGCGGCGCCCCCGTGCAGGTGAGCGTGTTCACCGACCGCCTCTGCATCGACAACGTGGGCCGACCGCCCCGCACCTGGACCGTGGGCGCGCTCCTCGGACGCCACACATCGCGGCCCAACAACCCCAATCTCGTGGCGGCCCTGCGCTCGCTCGGCATCATCGACGGCTGGGGCAACGGGGTCTCGCGCATCCGCATGAGCTGCATGGAAGCCGGCACGCCCGAGCCCATCTTCGAACTACGCGACGACGAGACTATGGTGTGCTTCCCCATGGATTCAGACAGCCTTTTGACCGCCTCGATAACGCACGCGAACGCCATCAACGCCGCGCCCGTGGCCCGACCCGACCTGCCCGAGGTGCAGCAAACGGCGCGAGCCCGGGCGACCCAGCAGGACACGAGCCTCACGCTGAATGACGAGAAAGTGCTCGCCATGCTCGATATCGACGGACGCCTTACCGCACCGCGCATCGCCAAGAACCTCAACATCAGCGAGAGCACCGTGCGCCGCAGCTTCCGCCGACTGCGCGATTTGGGGCTCATCGCCCGCGTCGGCTCCGACAAGTCGGGGTTCTGGCAGGTTCAATAGCCCGTCGCACCCTTCTTCGAACTTGCTCAACCAGATCTGAAAACAAGACTGCCCGCACGTCCTGATCCGTGCGGGCAGTCCATGGAGTTGGCCGCCGGTCGCGCGTCCTGATCCGTGCGACTCGTCGGCCTCTGCGGCCGCTTGCGCCCTTAGGCCTTATGGGCGACTCGGGCCGCGCGAGTATCTTCGGCTCCCGTCGTAACCGTGCTGGTAAGCGAGTTGTTGAAGTCGTCAATCCTGCGGGCGTAACCGAGGCGGTTCGCCACTACCACGGCAGCGTAGCCCACCGTGAGCAGAACGCCAATGAGCATCACCCAGTGCACCCAGCAGTGGGGCTCGTCGAAGGCGCCCAGAGCCGTGGCGTCGTCCTCGATGACCTCGCCGCCGACACGCGTCACCGCGGGCTCCTCGTTATCGAAGGAGACGCTTGCGGCCATGGGGACGTCCTCGTCGAGAATGATGCCCGCCACAGCCCCGAACTGCTCGGCCACGGCAGCAGCGCGCTGGCTTCCGACCATCGTCGTCACCACGCCGGCAATGGCATCAGCCGGAGTCGTGGCCCCCGCCGGCATGCCCGCGCCCAGGCTCGAACGCGGCGGCAGAAGCGGGTTGCGCGGCGGCACCACCGTAGAGCCGGCCGGGCCGATGGTGAAGGTACCGGGAACAACCTGCACGTCATAATTGTTGCGGATCTCGTTGCCATTGGCATCCTTGCTGAGGGGCAGCACCGTGCCATTGAGCAGGGCGCTGTGCCCATCATAGCCCGAGGGCAACGACACGGCGCCCGACCCGAGGAACGTAGCGCCGCTCATGTCGCTGCCAGCCGCCACCGCGGCACCGCCGTTCAAACCATTTTCGGAGGGCGGCAGGAAGTAGAAGTAGGCAAGCTGAGGGCCTTCGGCGTCTTCGGTCAGAGCCGGACGCACCGTAACGTTGATCGTAACCTCGCCGCAGCGCACCACCGCGTCTCCCGGAGCGATCGCTGTCACCTTGCCTGTGGTGGCAACCTCGGCCACAGCCGAGTTTTCGGAAGTCCACGTGCCGCCAGAAGCGGCAAAACGGTGCAGATCGCGAACCTCGCCCACATACAGGGTGAGCTGATGCTCGTTATCCGAGTCATCGACGGGCTTGTTCGCGGCGGGCTCGGACAGCGCAGGCTGCTCGGGAGCGTCCACGTCAGCGTCAGCGCCTGTACCGGTATCGCCGTTATCGGTGCCGGGCACGTCGCCTTCTTTGCCGAAACCGTTGCCGTTTTCGGCGTTGTCGCCGTCGCCTTCACCGGTGTTCTCATCCGAAATTACGGACTGCTCAGGATTGGTCGGGTCGGCAGGCCCGCTCGGCTTGTCGCCCCCATCGTCACTGGGCGTCGGCATGGCGAACGCAAAGGGAGCATTGAGCACATCAGTGGAGAACGTGAGAGCGTTGGGATTGATATCGCCCTGAGTCGTAAGGGGCTTTTCCAACGTTATTTCAGTGACCGTGTCGGGACCATCAATGCGATACGCCTTCATTTCGCCCGCAAACATGCCATTCCACGTCACGGTAACGCGGTAGCCCATGTCAGAAAGCGTGAGCGGGTCGCCTGCCTCGTCAACAAGGCCGAGGCGGTAGATGCGGTACAGCCCGTATCCCTCTTCCAGAGCCTTCTCCATGGCGGTCTTGCCTTCGTCGTTTACCGCCACATCAACCGTCAGCCGCGCTCCTTCGGGAAGCGCACCCGCAGCGGTCAGCTCCACCGTCACATCATCGGTGTCGACGGTCAGGACGGCCGCATTGTTTTGCAGGCCATCGGACGTCGGAGAATCGAGGGGGCCGTCGTCTTTCTGGGCGGGCGTCTCGCTGGCGCCATCATTCGTCGGCGTCGAAACGCTCTCGGACGCCTTCTCCGGAGCATTTTCAGGCGGCGTTGGCTCCGTCGTCTTCTCGCCCACTTCACCATCGAAGCCTTCGACGGCCAGCGCCGCATCGGCAAACACCGAGACGTTCAGAAACGAGAGCGCCATAAGCAGAGAGAGCGCGACCGCCACGATCTTTCCCTCGAGGCAGTTACGCGCGTCGGCGAATCGCTGTATTGTGTTCATTTCCACCAACTTCTCCTTAACCCCGGCGGCTTTTTCGCCGCCTTGCATCCTCACATTTCAGGCTGTGAGTGCGATACCGAAAACACCGGCGATACGCATAATGCAGAGTGATTTCAATATCGATGAGAATTCTACGCAGCTTTAAAGAGGAAGTCGCTTTTGCGGTAAGTTGATAGGATATTGATAGGGTAATGACATTGCATTTGATATGAATTTGTCATTCTTCTGTTCTGAAATGGAAATGACAGGCAAGAAAAAGCGGCCGAAGCCGCCATAAGGAAAGTCCTTCAGAGAAATTTGCTAAACGGCGCCGCGAACCAGAGAGGCCAATTCATTGCGATCATGGAACTCCCTGGGGCGATCGGGGCGTGAAACCTCCACGACATCGCCCTCCCAGGTGGCTCCCGCATCGCCGAACTTCGAGGAATGCACGATGCGCTGGAAGCGCACTCGTGAGTTGGCAGGCAGCTCGGCTAATTCGAACCCATAGGTAAGGTTCGAGAGAATCGCCTGCAACGCGTCGACCACCTCATCATCGGGGCTCAGACGCACCACTCCCATCTCGCTGTTGTAGAGCAGCCCCGGCGCAACGAAGATTGTGCGGATCCGTTCCTGACGCTTCTTTTCGGCCCAGTGAATGGCAACGCAGGCAGCGACAATAACGACCCACCAGACAACCGTCACCACGATATCGAGAGGGTTGTCCACGAGATCGAACTGCAACGCATGCCAAATCCAGAGGAAGGCAACGGAAGCCAGCAGAAGCACAGCGGCTATGATCCAGTTGCTCTTTCGCATACGACGTGACTCCTGAATGTTGCTTCTCGTGGGGCAACTCATTTTCATTTCGCCAATTTTACCCCTTTAAGGTACGACAGGCTACCTCATTTTGCGTGTTCATTTACTCAATTCGCAAGAAAGCCCGCTGCAGCAGCAACGGGCTTTCAATGGATTTCGATAAAAGAGACTCCGGAAGACTCCGCGTTCAATCGCACTTACCGAAAATTGAGAGTTAGTCCTCGACGATCTCCGGGATAGCACCCATGGGGCACTCCTCGACGCAGTCGCCACAAGCGATGCAAGCTTCCTCGTTCACGGCGTCGGCAACGCCATTGACGACCTCGAGCACTTCCTGGGGGCACGCGTCAACGCAGATGCCGCAGCCGATGCACTCGTCAGCTTCAATTACGGGATGAGACATGGGAAGCTCCTTCGTTCTCGGGTGATAATCCTCGTCTATGAAGCAGGGGCTTTCCGCCCCCCGTTACTTCACTGCGCAAGATACCATGAAAGAGCCAAAGCGCAAGTAGAAATAGAAAACTTTTCAGGGGGCGGCTAAGGAGTGCGTAACGAACTAGCAAATACGGGGAAGCTGCTCGCCGACGAGCATGTCCAAGATGCGGGTGCTACCGAAAGCGGTGCGCAGGAACACCTTGGGGCCGCGGGCCGGGTCGGCCTCGGTCACGCGCCCGATAATGGCGGCGTCGTCACCATAGGGACTCTTCCGCATGGCGGCCAACGCCGCCTCAGCCTCATCGGCGGCCACCACACAGACCATCTTGCCCTCGTTGGCCACCTGCATCACGTCGTAGCCGAGCATCTCGCAGGCGCCCAGCACGGCGTCCTTCACGGGAATGGCATCCTCGTCCACGGTGATGTCGGTGCCGGACTGCTCGGCCAGCTCGTTCAGCGTCGAGGCAATGCCGCCGCGCGTGGGATCGCGGAAGCAACGGGTGTGCGGCGCCGCGGCCAGCACATCGGCGATGAGGTGGTTCAGCGGTGCCGCATCGCTTTCGATGTTCGCGGAGAAATTCAAGCCCTCCCGGCAGCTCATGATGGTGATGCCATGGTCGCCCAGGGTGCCGCTCACCAGCACTGCATCACCGGGACGAATTTGCGCGCCGCCCAAGTTCACGCCCTCGGCGAGAGCGCCCACGCCACTCGTATTAATATAGATGCCGTCGCCATGGCCCCGGTTCACCACCTTGGTGTCGCCGGTGACGAACCGTACGCCGGCCTCGCGCGCCGCCTCGGCCATGGAAGCGCAGATGCGGCGCAGGTCATCCATGGGAAAGCCCTCTTCCAGAATGAAGGCGCAGGAGAGATACAGCGGGCGGGCGCCGGAGGTGGCCACGTCGTTCACGGTGCCGCACACCGCCAAACGGCCGATGTCGCCGCCGGGAAAGAAATGCGGCGTCACCACGAAGCTGTCCGTGGAGTAGGCGATGCGCTCACCCGGCGCGAGGGCCGGCAGCACCGCCGCGTCATCGCCGCGCAGAAGCTCGTCGGTGCCGTAGGCCTCGAAGAACACCTCGTCGATGATGCGCTTCATCATGGAACCGCCGGAACCATGCCCCAGCATTACCTTCTCGTCTGCCATTACATAAACCTTCCCGTGGTGGTAAGCACCAGCTTGCCGTTCTTCACGCCCTTGGTGCCCAAAATGAGGTTGGCCACGCTTTGCACGAGGCCCGTTTCACCGCGCATGACGATAACCTCCAAGCACATATGCTCGTCCACATGTACGTGCATCGTGGAGATGATGGTGTCGAAGTAGTCGTGCTGAATGGTGTGCAGCTTCTCCTGCAGATCGTTGGAGTGGTGGTCGTAAATAATGGTGAGCGTGCCCATGACAAGGCCCCCAGGCGTTGCGCACTCTTCTTCCACGAGGGCGTCGCGCACCAAATCGCGCACCACTTCGCTGCGGTTCTTCGCCAGGCCGCGGCGAGCCACCAGCTGGTCGAACTCCATGAGCAGCCCCTCGGGCATGGCCACGGAGAAACGAACAAGGTCGTTGCTCATCGGTCGCGCCGCCTAGACGCGGGCGACGGTGAAGCCGGCGGCATCCTTCGCGTCATCTTCCATGGCCTCTTTGGCCTCGTCAAGTGCGGCGCGCACCTCGTCGAGCAGGCGCATCACGTCATGCAGCTTTTCCCCCACCGTGGCAAACCCGGCGTCGGAGGCCAAATGCCCCAGATCGTGCGCATGGCGGCGCTCGAGCTTAATGTGGTCGTCGATCTGGTCGATCATCATTTCCAGCTGGCCGGTGTTGACTCCATTGGTGCACATGGGCGCCTCCTTGGAATTTGCTACTATATACAGGAATGTTTTATCGCGAGTGCGAGCGCAGCGCAAGAGGGAGTGTGATTTCTTCCGTGAAAAGTAACATTTTTGAGGTAACGGGCGAATCGGTGCTCATGCTGTACGGCAGCCACCTGACCGGCGCGCCAACCTCCACGCTGCTCGTGCTGAGCGAGACCCCTTTGGGCGACGCAGCCTTGGAGGCCCTAGAGAAATCGGCGGTGAGCTTGGAGTTCGGCACTGCCCCTCTGGCGCAGGTGGTCGTGGAAACCGCCGAGGGCAAGCTGGGCGCGGAAGACGTGCGAACCATCGTGGAAGGCCTCGACCCCGTGGCGCTTGTGGCCTGCGACGCCTTCGCCGCCGAGGCGCTTTCGGCCGCCTACCGCACACCGGTGACCCTGGATGCCGACAATCGCCTGATGGGCCGCACCGCCGCCATCTTCCAAGACTTCGAAGGCATGATGAACACCCCCGCCGACAAACAACGCGCCTGGGCGCTCCTGAAGAAGCTGCGGTAGAGAGACCTTCTGAATAGCGAAACTCCAATTTCACTATTTTTTCGCTATTTTGGTTGTTTTACAAACAGTGCTTCAAAAGTCGGGCGGCCGCCAGGGCACAGTGGCTCTGGCGGCCTTTCGGGCGCGTTGTGCCGAGACGGCCTACAGGCTCGTGACCACCGTTTCGGCAGCGTCCAGAAGCTCGTTTACCTCGTCGGTGGTGGCCGCCTCGGCGTAGATCCGCACGAGCGGCTCGGTGCCGGAGGGGCGCATCATCACCCAGGCGTCGCCTTCCAAAAGCAGCTTCACGCCATCGCGACGATCCACGTCCAGCACGCGCTTGCCGGCAATCTCGTCGGCCGTGTACGTGGGCACGGTTTCGGCGCGGAAGCGGGCCATCTGATCGTCGGTGACAGAAAGGCCGCGGCGAGCGAACTCCAAGCGGCCGATATCGGCGAGCATCTCGTCGATGATCGTGCCCAAGTCCTTCCCCGACTGGGCCATGCATTCCGTGAGCAAAAGCGCCATGAGCAGGCCGTCGCGTTCCTTCACGTGATCGGGAAGCCCGATGCCGCCGGACTCCTCGCCGCCGATCATGACGCCGCCCTTTTCCATCTCGCCGTAGATCCACTTGAAGCCGACGGGCGTACTGACGAGCTCCAGCCCCAGCTTGCGGCACATGCGGTCGAGCATGGCCGACGCCGTCACCGTGGACACCACGCGGCCCGTCTCGCCGCGGTCGACCATGTGCTTCGTGAGCAGCGTGATGATGCGGTGAGCGTTCACGTAGTTGCCGCGCGAGTCGCCAGCGGCAATGCGGTCGGCGTCGCCATCGTTGATGAACAGGGCATCGTAGC
Source organism: Adlercreutzia rubneri (assembly GCF_009755265.1). Lineage (NCBI taxonomy): Bacteria > Bacillati > Actinomycetota > Coriobacteriia > Eggerthellales > Eggerthellaceae > Adlercreutzia > Adlercreutzia rubneri. Next base: position 154,281 of record NZ_WPOO01000004.1, read on the forward strand.
CCAGCTCGCCCACTTTCGCGAGGCCTTCATCGACCCAAGGCTGAATGGGCTCGGGATGCAGCCCGGCAAAGGTGGGGTCCTCCGTGTTGTGGATTTCCACGACCTCCACGCCCATGTCGCGCAGAAGGCCAGCCAGATAGTGGCGGCCGGCGCCGTAAAGCGGATCGCACACCACGCGCAGGTTGGCGCCGCGGATGGCCTCGACGTCGACCAGCTCGCGCAGGGCGGCCAGGTAGTCGGTCATGAGGTCGGCCGTTTGGAAGGGGCCGAGAATGTCCGTCGGCTCGGGCGGCAGCACGGCTTCGACGCGGTCGGTGAACTCGGCGGGGCTCGCGCCGCCGTCGGCCATGCGCAGCTTCACGCCCAGATACTCGGCGGGGTTATGGGAGCTCGTGAGCATGATGCCGCCCACCGCGTCGTCGTTATGGGCCACCGACCAGCACAGCGTGGGCGTGGGGCAATAGTCCTCGGTGAGCAGCACGTTGAAGCCCTCGCCTGCGGCCACCTGCGCGGCCAGCTCGGCATAGGCGTGGGCGTCCTGGCGGCAATCATGGCCGACGATGAGCGTACCCGGGGCTTGCGGATCGCGGCCAGCGGCCACGGCCTCCTCCTTGAAGATGCGGGCCGCCGCCGCGACGACGCGGTTCAGATTGTCGGGCGTGAAATCTTCGCCGATGATGGCGCGCCAGCCGTCGGTTCCAAAATGAATGTCAGCCATGAGCAATGCCTCCTGGGCCTTTTCTGCGAGTTTTGTTGCGAGAACGATTATAGAGGATGCGAGCCATAGAAGTCGCCTTTTCGTTGAAGGCGGCTTTCTTTGGGCGCGGGTGAGGCGGGGGCGCGAGTCGGAGGACGGTTCTCTCGACTCCTGACTTGCCCTAAGCGAGTCAGGAGAACCCCCTAACTCGCTGGCCGCCCTGACCATGCGCTTTCCATCAAATATAGCGGCAAGCCATCCCAACCTGATACCATAGCGTCATGCGATTCAAGAGCGCAAAACCTGCGTCGTCGTTTCCAAGAAAGAAGGCTCCCATGGCGAACGCCCTGCTTGCGAAAGATCCCGCCGAAACCTGCGTACTGGTGACGGGGGGTGCCGGGTTCATCGGTAGCCACACCGTGGTGGAACTGCTCGAGCGTAACTACCAGGTCGTCATCGTGGACGACCTGAGCAATTCCAGTCGCGAGGCCGTGCGGCGCGTGGGCGAAATCACCGGCGTGGCGCCCGTGTTTGCCGATCTGCCCAACGAGGAAGAGGCCGAGGCCGTCGCGGCTGTGGCCGGCGCTGCGGTACGCAAGGTTGCGCCGGGGCCCTCTCTCACCTTCTACGAGGCGAACATTCTGGACCGCGCGGCCCTGGAGACCATTTTCACCATGCACGCCGTGGACGTCATTATCCACTTCGCCGGCTTCAAAGCCGTAGGCGAGTCGGTGGCCAAGCCGCTTGAGTACTACTGGAACAACATCGCCGGCACCCTGGTTCTGTGCGAAGTTGCTCGCGAGCACGGCTGCAAGAACATCGTGTTCTCGTCGAGCGCCACCGTGTACGGCGAGCCGGAGTTCGTGCCCATCACTGAGAGTTGCCCGAAGCACGACGCCACCAACCCCTATGGCTGGACCAAATCGATGCTCGAGCAGATCCTTTCCGACCTGTACACGGGCGATAACGAGTGGAACGTCGTGCTGCTGCGCTATTTCAATCCCATCGGCGCCCACGAATCCGGTCGCATCGGCGAGGATCCCAAGGGCATTCCGAACAACCTGCTGCCCTATGTGGCTCAGGTGGCCGTAGGCAAGCTGGAGCAGGTCGGTGTGTTCGGCGACGACTACCCCACCCCTGACGGCACCGGCGTGCGCGACTACATTCACGTGGTGGACTTGGCCCGCGGCCATGTGGCGGCGCTCGATTGGATGGCCGGGCGCGTGGGTACCGGCGCGCCGATCGGCGTGGGCTCGGTGGCCGGCGAGCCGGCGGAAGACGGAACGCGCCGTGGCGTGGGCATCTTCAACCTGGGCACGGGGAAGGGCTCGTCGGTACTCGACGTGATTCACGCCTTCGAGGCTGCGTGCGGTCACGAGATTCCCTACCGCATCATGGCCCGGCGCCCCGGCGACATCGCGGAGTGCTACGCCGACGCCACGAAGGCCCGCGACGAGCTGGGCTGGACGGCCGAATACGACATGGCCCGCATGTGCGAAGACGGCTGGCGCTGGCAGTCCCAGAACCCCGACGGCTACGGGGACGCGGAATAGGCGCAGGAGCTTCTCGTGCCCATTTCTCGCAGAACTAGCGCTTTGCGAGGACAATAATTTCGACTTGTTAGAGTTTGCCAGGCGCTCAATAATAGTGCGAATTAGATGATCGTATTCGATTCGCATATTAATACATGAATTACATTATACATAGCAATTCGGTGCGTACTTGAACCTATGCACATGCCTAACAAGTCGAAATTTCCGCCCGAAATCGCCCTCCAGATCTGCCGGAGACTTTCGCTCTCTGATCCCGCCGCTTGCCTCGCCCGATCAACCCATTTGCCTCTTTGCCAACATCTTTTCAAGCGCAAGAACAGCAGTGCCAGCTCCTAATGCAGCCCCCAGCGTATCGGTGAGCCAGTCGGCGGGGTCGCACATGCGGCCGGGGACGAAGGACTGGTGGAACTCATCGGTCACGGCGTAAAGACTGGCGAGGGCGACGGCGACGAGCGCGAGCTTTCCCCATCCCAGCGCGGGCCAGGTGCGCCGCGCGGCCACAACGAGCAGCACACCGAATATCAGGTACTCGGTAAAATGAGCTGCCACATTCACGATGTCGGTATCGGGGCCGAAAACGGGGGCAGCAAGGCCCACGAGCCAACGCTTGATCGCGGCCAGCGGGCCGGTGCCGTCGAAATCGCTGCCGGTGTGGGCGGACATGAAGAAGATCACGCCCGTCCACAGGGCGACGATAACCCAGGAGAGTATGAGGTGGGCTCGCTGCGACACAGGCGCTAGACTTCCGGAGCAAGAACGAGAATCTGCTTCGGATCGCTCACGAGCAGGTCGGGTTCCCAGCCTTCGGCGGCGAAATCGGCCGGGTCATGGTAGCCCCAGTCCACACCGACCGCATAGCAGCCGGCATTGCGGGCCACGTGGATGTCGCCCGGGGAGTCGCCGATGTACACCGTGCGCGCCGGCGCGCTTCCCAGCTCTTCAATGGTGGTGAGCAGCCCTGTGGGGTCGGGCTTGCGTGGGAAGTTCTGCGGGCCGCCTTCCCCATGCTGCACATCCACAGCGTCGGGGAGACACTTGTTCATGATGAACTGCACGCCTCCATCGAACTTGTTCGACAGCACGCCCAGCTTGCAGCCGCGCCGACGCAGCTCGGCTAGCAGGGCGGGGATGCCCGGGTAGGGCTTCGTCAGGTCGTTGGGATAGGTGCCGTAGTTCTCCTTCCAGCGGGCGAGGCAGGCGTCGGCCACGTCCTGGGGCGTCCCTTCAGGAACCGCCTGGTACATGAGCGCCTTCACGCCGTTGCCCACATAGGAGTTGATCTCCTCGCGGGTGCGCGGAGGCAGGTTGAATTCGGCAAGCGCGTCGTTAGTGAGCACGACGAGGTCGTCAAGCGTATCGAGCAGCGTGCCGTCCACGTCGAACACGAACGTGTCGAAGGGCGGCGTTGGTTTTTCAGCAGCCATGAGGCTTTGGTCCTTTCGAGCTTTTATAGAGCCACATCATTGTAACGGTTGCCCGCTTCCAATGCGGAAACAGCCTTCTGACTGTTAGGTTAAACCCACGGTTGTTCAGAAAAGAGGCTTTCCATGAATCCTTCGAAACGAGTAGCCATCATCACGGGCGCGTCCTCCGGGCTGGGGCGCGAGTTCGCGCGGCAGCTAGATGCGCGGCAGGTGGCCGACGAGCTGTGGCTGGTCGCGCGCAACGAGAAGGCCCTGACAGACGTGGCCGGCGAGCTGGACACGCCCTCCCGCGCGGTAGCCGCCGACCTCACCAGCGAGGCCGACATCGCGAACATTCGCGCAACGCTTTCCGCGGAAGACCCCCGCGTCACGTTCTTGGTGAACGCGGCCGGCTTCGGCAAGTTCGGCGATTGGCAGACCATCTCCGATGCCGCGGTGGATTCCATGATCGACCTGAACTGCCGCGGGCTGGTGGATATGACTCGTGCGACGCTGCCCTATATGGAACGGGGCAGCCGCATCATCCAGGTGGCCTCCGCCGCTGCTTTCACGCCCTTGCCCCATATGAATGTGTACGCCGCCACTAAGTCATTCGTGCTGCATTACACGCGCGCCCTTCGCTGGGAGCTGCACGGCACGGGTATCACCGCCACGGCGCTGTGCCCCACCTGGGTGAAGACCGGCTTCGAGAAGGTGGCACGCACCTCCGGCGGCGGCCACGACGTGGGGCACCTCCTCGGCGAGCAGACGCCGCAGGACGTGGTGCGCCGAGCGCTTTGCGCGAACAAGGCCCATTTCGCCGTGGCCTGCGCGAGCCCTCAGTCGGCGGCGCTGCGCCTCATCGGCAAGGTCGTTCCCTCCTGCATCACCATGGCCGGCTGGAACGTGCTGCGTCGGTTGTAACTTTCCCTCGAAAGGAACCCCCTCATGAACGATACCTCTTCCACGCCTTCCGCGACCCCCATCCCCAACAACTACGGCGTTGCCACCTCCATGGCTGACGTGCAGAACCAGATCAACGAGATGGAGGCCTTCTTCGAAACCGGCGCCACCTTACCCGTGGATTTCCGCCTGCGCCAGCTGCGCCGGCTGCAAGCCTACTTGCTTGCCCACGAGCAGGAGGCCTTGGATGCCCTCCATGCCGACCTGGGAAAATCCGCCTTCGAGTCGTACGCCACTGAGCTGGGGCTCGTTTACGACGAGATTCGCCTTTACCTGAGAAAGCTGCGCCAATGGGCGCGCCCGCGGCGCGTGCCTACGCCACTTGCGCATTTCCCCTCCTCGTCCACGGTGTACCCCTACCCCTTCGGCGTGGCCGCCGTGCTCTCGCCGTGGAACTACCCGCTGCAGCTGACGCTCATTCCGCTAGTGGACGCCATCGGCGCGGGCAACTGCGTGGCCCTGAAGCCGTCGAAGACCTCGCCGCACACGTCGCAGTTTCTGCGCGATATGTGCCGCGAGCTGTTCGACCCGCGCTACGTGTACTGCTGGCACGGATCAAACGACATGAACGACTGGCTGTTGCAGGTGGAATTCGACAAGATCATGTTCACCGGCAGCCCGCGTGTGGGGCGTGAGATCATGACGGCCGCGGCCCAGAACCTGACAAGCGTCACCCTGGAGCTTGGCGGCAAGAGCCCTGTGTTCATCGCCGCCGATGCCGACATCCGTCGCGCCGCCCAGCGCATCGCCTGGGGCAAGTGCCTGAACTCGGGCCAGACCTGCGTGGGGCCCGACTACGCGCTTGTGCACGAGGACGTGGCCGACGAGTTCGTGGAAGAATTGCAGCGGTGGATTCACGAGTACTACGGCGAGGACGTGCTGGCCAGCCCCGACTACCCGCACATGATCAACCAGAAGCACTTCGACATGGTGTGCCAGCTCATCGACGATCGCCCCCAAGGCACCCGTATCGCCTTCGGCGGCCGGCGCAACCCCACGACACTGCAGATTGAACCAACCGTAGTGACGGGCGTGCGCATCGACGACCCGCTCATGAGCCAGGAGATCTTCGGCCCGGCGCTGCCCGTCATCACCTGGCGCGATGTGGACGAGGCGCTGGACATTGTGCGGTCGATCAAGCATCCACTGGCCTGCTACATCTTCTCGGAGAGCCGCACATTCCAGCGGCACATCCTGGATGCCGTGCGCTGCGGCGGGGCCGCCATCAACGACGTGGTCATTCACGCAAGCAGCAATCGGATGGACTTCGGCGGCGTGCAGAACTCCGGCATCGGCGCCTACCACGGCAAGGTGGGCTTTGACGCGTTCACCCACTACAAGTCAACCATGAAGAAATCGACCCTCATCGAGACCGGCATCCGCAACCCGCCCTTCAACGAGCAGAAGCTGCGCCTGCTGAAGCTGGTCATGCCGGGGAAATAGACCATCCCGTTCCACTCCACCCCGCCGTAGGGGCTGACCTTGGTCAGCCCTCGCAAGCGGAGCAACCGCGGGGAGCCAAACGAACCGACATCCCCCCTTAACTCAGCAAGCTAGAGGGAGTATTCCGACAAGAGAAGCCTGAGCTTTTCAGGATCTTCCAGGAGAACGAGATCCCCTTCGCGCCCATCGGCCACAAGACGGGAAACAAGGGCCGTGATGCGAGCCGTTTCCTGGGCTCGCCCTTCCGCTCGCCCTTCCTCCAAGCCTTCTTCACGGTAGAACTTCTTCGCCATACGGACGCGACGCTCAGCATTTTCCTCGACGGTACTTACGGATATCATCTCGCCCTTCACCCTCTCGTCGTTGTTTGCTTCCAAAACCAAGCGATCGATTTGCTTGACCAGCTCGTCGCCTTCCGTAACTATACCGCTTTCGATGTATTTTAAAAGCGCTCGCAAGCCCTCGTCTTCTTCTTGGGCCCATGCGCTTCCATTCAACACAAGCCATTTACACCGCATTTCCAAATGGCACTCTGGCATTTCTTCACACTGGGGCGCAACCGTATAAACGGGCAGCCCTGACCCCAAAGGATCATTCACACAAAGAAAAATTATATAGCTGAACGGCAGATCGCCGTATTCCATCCCTTTGCGCAGGAGATCGTAGTCGATGACCGACTGATAGTAGCGCAATCGGCAGCCTATATAGAATTCTGTTTGGGCCTGCATCTCCACATCGAAGGATTTCCCGCCTCCTCTCGCGTACACATCAAGCCTTACGCCATGGCCCTGCAGGCCCGGCTGAATTGAGTGTTCCTCTGCTTCGAACTCGATACGATCTACTTCGATGCCAAGAATTCTCTCCACGAGCTTTTGACACACGTCTTCTTTCGAAACGACGTAATTGAACATTCGGGCATTACTAAATGCTACGAATTCTGTTGCTTCCTGTGCTGCCATTGCTTCCTCCGTATATCGCTTTGCGGGAGGCAAGCATGCCAGATCACGACCGCATCTATGACGCAAGAATGTCGCACTTTGTTCCTCGCGCCGACCCCCATAGGGTCGCAGGCTGAAGTAAGCCCTCATCGAGACCCTCCCTCTATACAGGTACCGATTCTGCCTCTCTCCAGAGCCAGCAGCTGTCTTTCATCTTCCCCCTCCTTGGGCTTCTTCACGCGAACCGCTCATAGGCTGACTCGATAACAGGTAAAATCGCCGGAGAGTGGTTTTCATCGAAGAACCGGGAGGAAAGAAATGGCCATCAAGACGGATGCTTACTATGCTTCTTGCACGTATGATTCCCCGGTGGGGATGCTGACGCTAGCGGCCAGCGAGGAAGGGCTGAAAGGGCTTTGGCTGAACGGTCAGAAGTATTTCGCCGGTACCCTGGACAGGCCGATGACAGAAGGCGCGAACGATCATCTCGATCAGGCGTCCCACTGGTTGGACGCCTATTTCGCCGGCGAGTCTCCTGCTATCGCCGCGCTTTCCCTGGCGCCGAACGGGAGCGGCTTTCAACAGGCCGTATGGAAGCTGCTCTGCGAAATACCGTCCGGCGAGGTACGCACTTACGGTGACCTGGCAAAGGATGTGGCGACGCATTTGGGCAAAGAGTCCATGAGCGCGCAAGCCGTCGGGGGCGCAGTGGGGCGCAACCCGATAAGCATCATCGTTCCCTGCCACCGCGTAGTAGGGGCCCATGAAAGCCTGACAGGGTATGCCGGGGGCATCAATCGCAAATTGTGGCTGCTCGAGCACGAGGGCGTCGATTGCAGCGGCTTCCACATTCCCGCTCACAGCACCGCGCCCTGAGGCGAGACAAGGAAACGATAGCGAATTTCTTCTCTGGCCGTGAGTCAGGGGGGCCGGTTCTCCTGACTCCTAACGCCTACTACTCGGCCCAGCGATAGAGGGCGTTCCCGGCGCCTATCTCGAAGTGACACTGGGCGATGCCGAGATCCATCTGGGTGAACGCGCCGCGCTTGGTGGATGCGCGCACCACCGGCACGTCGTTCTCTTCGCCGTCAAGCGAGAAGGAGAACTTTTGCTGGTTTAAGGCCGTGGGAGCGAGCAGGGCCGCGTCCACCCCGCGTTTGAACCATTCCGGCGCCCCGTCGTAGCCCGGGGCCACCTCCTGGGGCGCTTTCGACCGATGCGGCACCCCCTGCGTGGCCCCATATCCGAGCGCTACCACGGCGGCCAGCTTCTGGCCCAGATCCACATTGTAAGCGCGGTTCACCACCTTGAAGGTGCCCCCGACCCAGCAGCTGTTCAGTCCGAGCGACTGGGCCAGCAGCACCAGCTGCTCGCCGTAGTAACCCAGAATGCCGTCGAGCTCCTTGCACTCAGGCCCCACAAGCGCCAGGTAGTTGCGCACATTTGTGAAGTTCACAAGCCGCGCCTTAAAGCCGGTAAAAGCCCGCGGCTCATCAAGCACAAGCTGAATGTTCAGGTTCGCTTCCTCGTTCACCCGGGCGATGGCCTCCCGCAGCGCCTCCACCGCCTCGGGCGCGAGAGGCTCGTCGGTGTAGCTGCGCACGGCATGGCGCGCCTCAATCGCCTGCATCGGCGTGAGCTGTCCGGCGGAAAAGGGAAGGAGCGCACAGGGATCAGGTTGCAGAGCGGCCATGGAAGTCCTTTCAGCGAAGTTGCCGCGCCCAGCATAGCACAAGAAAGATGAGCTCAAAAAATACAGAGGCTGAGGCCTCTCCTTTTGTCTAAATATGCACTATTTACTATATAAATCAGAGATCCCGGAAGCAGTGTAGTCGAACAAGAAGAACGGGACGTAGATCCCTTTGATCGATTGAATTCGATTCTCATCCTTGAAGCACCTCGGCAGAAACGGCCTTTTCACGTAATGCTTCTTCAGCGCAGCAACGGCCGCATCTTTCTCCAACTTGAACGGGATAACGAGATCGGGCCTGAGCGCGCCTGCAACCCTGGATCGGATCACGGTCGGATTGTCGCAGCAGGGACACGACGCGGCTATGGTCGCATGATCGCAAACGAGCTCGGCCCCGCACGAGGGGCAGCAGCATGATCGCATCTCCTGCTCTTCCGCATCGTCGAACCCCCTGTTCCCGCCAGGCTCCAAGGCGAACCGCCCTCTTTGGAACCCATGTCGGCCTTTTCAGCCGATGCCTCGGGTTCGGTGCGCACGCCATAGAGGGCCTCTATGGCGTCGGGGGCATACGAGCAACCCTGTTTCCGCATCGAATCCGAGAGGACCCGTGCAGGAAGGGCACTGGTAGTTTTTCACGCTCGAAGCCATGGCCGCCTCCGTTGATCAGTTGCCCGGTGTCCGATTCAGCGCGAAGCCTAATCGCCAAGGGCTCCGCCGCAGAACTCGCAACAGTTCGTCGTTGTGGGCGTTGTTGTCGCACCGCAATACGGGCACGCAACCGCTGCTTTGGGCGCCGCCGCCGCTGCGATTTCCTCACGTGCGCTTTGGCGGTTCTCAAGAAGGGTTGCTACTATCCTTTCGCACAGGTCGCGGTACGTACAGTACTCGACGCTGGCTTCGGGATTGAACGTCTCTGCTCCCGAAAGCGAGCCGATAACGAGGTTGATGCTGCCCGGGTTCGCAGAAACCGCAGGCCCGCGCCTCTCTTCGACTTCGACGGTTCGGCTGTTCACCTTGAAGCGCATATCGTCGAAATACGGGTTGTTGACGTAAACGGTTACATAGAAATTGTAGGAGTGGGTGAATCTCGGAGGATCGTAGCTTACGGCCTCGTTGTTCTCGTCGAAACGCGTCACCTCGTCGATGCCCTCGTCGATATCGTAAGTGCATCCCGTGATATCGGAAAGCTCGAGCACATCGGGGTTCGCTTCCGAGTAATTGCGCGCCGAGGTAACCATGAAGCGGCCTACGTATTCGTCGAGAAGAACCTTGGCGGTTTCACCGAGCGATAGCGTCGTGCGAAACGCGGCGACGTTTTCCTTGTTAGATTCGCGGTATTCAAGCTGCTCCTCGATTTGCGCGACGGTCGAGTGCCGGCGCTCATCGAACCATGGCGACAGCTTGGCTGCGCACGCCTTGCACATGTTGCCGTCCTCAAGCTTGCGGTTGCCCAAAAGACCGATTTCTCCGCCGCAGATAGCGCACTCTTTCTTCTCGAAAAGCTTCCCGAACAGTCCCATGGTTCATCCTCCCTTACCGAATGCAGCATTCAGCCACTGCGACGCCACAGAGGAAGGGCCGCCTGCATTCCTAGCCCGCTTGATAGCTGCCGCGCAGTTCTTGGCGAGCGCCGAGACGGGGTTTGAATTGCGGGGCGAGGTCAGGGCGAGAGCCCTTCCGTTGACTGCATTATGCGGGGGGAGGTCCGCGAAGTTCCATTACCTTATTGGGTATTTCAACGCGAACGCGGGAAAGTACTTAATTTGATCAGGAGCCTGACCGGCAGCTAAGCCTCCGGATTCTGCGAAACGCCCCCTTCGCCGAAGAGGGCATCGAGCTTCTTGCATCGGCGGAACAGCTCCAGATAGAGCACCAACTCTTCACGCGAGCCGACGTTCAGCTTGCGATATATGTTCGCATTGTGCTTGCGTGCGGTATGGATGCTGATGAACAGACGCTCGGCGACCTCGCTCGTTTCCAAGTTGTCGGCATAAAGCTTTACTATCTTGCGCTCCGTGGCGGTAAGCGTGGCGAAACGAGCCGAAAACTCATCGAGCAAAGAGGCGACATCGGGAGGAAGCAAGCTCGGCTTGATGCTCGCCGCTTTCGAATCCAATACTGAAACGAGCGCGTCTATTTCGGAAAAACCCGTCAGGCCGTCCCCGATGGATCCGTCCGCCTTGAGGGCGTCAACCGCATCGGATATCGGCCTTACGAATCGACGCGACAAATACCGGGACAGCATAAGCGCGACGACAAACAGGAGCGAAGAGGCGACGATGATCTTCATGCGGTCGGCGAAGGCCATCGCGCTGTAATACTCTTGGGGAACGAGGGTGATGGCGCACACGTCCTCGCCGTCTGTTGTCTGCAGGCCAAGCGGCGTGTGAAGGCCGACGAACGTGCCATTTGACGCCTCATACACGTTGAAGCCGGAGCCCTCGCGAACGTAGAGTTTTTCGGCGTCGGACAGATACGTTGATTTGAGCTCTCCGGTCATGCCCTTGGACAAGTCCGCAACGCCGTTGCTTACAGGGGCTACGGCCGTCATCACAGAGCTGTACTCGCTATCTTGCGCGGGATGGGACAGGCTGAAAAGCAAATCGTTCAATTCCAGACCGCACACCCCGCGAACCGTTCCGTTCGAAGAGCAGACAGGAGCGACGACCATGACCACGCCCTCCCAGGTGCCGGGAAGCTGCGAACGGCTTGTCCATCGGCAGCTTTCCGAAACCCTCCCGGTCGAACCGCGGAGCATCGTTTCGTATCCGGGCATAAGAGAGCTGTCGAACTCCAGCCTCCACCGATTATGGAGCTCGAGGCTGTTTTCCCGAGCGATTTGGGGCGTCCCGCGAAATAGAACGATATCTTGACCGACAACCTCGCTTACACTGAGATTCGCAAACCTGATGTACACACCGGCGCGAGAGTTTTCGGCGTTGTCGATCTGTGTGTTGACAGTGGCGTCGATGATGACGAAAGCGCCGCTGCACGGACTCGTCTCAAGCGCGGTGCGCAACACGGAGAACAACGCGCGTTCGGCGCAGGCAATGCCCTCCGGGTCGTCGTTGAGCTTGGATGTGGGATGGGTGAGCAGCTGGTGATCAAGGGCGTTCGAAGATTCCTGAGACAACGCGATGGCATGGGCGGCAAGCACGCTCGTTTGCTTTTTGACGCTTGCCACTGTGCTGGTATGATGGGCATCGAGTGCGTGACGGAGGTTGCTCTCCCTGATGGAGAACACGCCGAACAAGCTGGCGAGGACGAGCATCGCAGCAAGCAGGACGAAGATCATCGAAGCCCAATATGCGACAAGCTTGCGCCGCATGGAGACTTCCTTGCGCGTCGCATGCATAAGCTCGGTCATCTGCCGTATGCGGTTCATGCGCGACTCCCTCCTTTCGCCAACCGAGAATCCGGTTTCAATCTATGGGAATCTGACCTCCCGACAAGCAGATGCTAGGCCATCATTCCGCGATCGCATGGCTCGTAACCGGGGTCCATGCTGCCGGATTATCAGAATCCCTTCTTGAACTGCTCGTAGCTATCGGCGATGAGCCTGTCGAGAGCCGCGCCGCTTTCGTCTCCGGATTCGATGAAGCTGTTGCGCGCCGCCGAGAGATGCTTTCGCACGTTCGACTCGAAAGCATCTTCAAGCTGCAGATACGAATCGGTTTGAGGGGCTTTGTAAAACAGGTAGTCCCGCTGGGTTTCTATGTAGGCGCGATAAAGCTCAACGTATCTTTGGTCGGTTAGCTTTTCAATGCATTGTGGCAAATAGGAATCGTACGCCTCCTGAACAACGGGCATATAGCCGGTGCTTACGGCAAATTGGCTATTGCGCTCGGGGTCGGTAAGCCACTTCAGGAACCGGATGGCGGCTTGCTCCTTTTCGGGCGTCGACTTTACCGTGCATATCCCTGCCCCTCGCTGCATCACCATCTTCTCCCCGCCGGCGAATGTCGGGACGGGCATGATGTCGAACTCGACGATTTCGGAGGTGTTGTCGGCGCGAATTACTTCGTTGGTGTAATACAGAACGCTCGCCGAAGAGCCAACGCTGGCAACCGCCTCCCCCGTCCGAAGGGGATCGGTCGCATAGCCGCCTCCCAGCCACAGGCCTCCGCTGATTGCCGCGCGCGCATAAGGCTGCCACACGCGGGCGAACGTCGAGCTGAACGAGATGTCGTCACCGTCGAAAAACGACGTTCCGAGAGACTCAATGCCCACTTGGAAGTAATCGAAGTGGTAATCATGGGCGAGAAACGCCTTCCCGTCGCTTTCGATATCCGGCGTAAGGCTGTCGGTCCATTCCTCGTAGACGCAACAAGCGTCAAAGAGACCCTCCCACGTTCTCAAACTGTCAAGGGTTACGCCTGTTGCAGCGGAAAAGCGGTCGAAATCGGTTTTGTTGACGAAGAGCAACTCTGTTGACTTGGCAACGGGCAAACACACAAGATGGCCGTCGACTTCGCCATCTTCCAGAAAAGCTGGCACGAAGGCTGCAAGCTCGTCTTCGGTGAAGTAATCGCGATAATCGACAAGGATGCTCTGATCAGGCAGAGCAAGAACGGTCTTCGGATAGGAAACGAACATATCGGGCAGCTTCGGCGACCCTGGCTCTCCCGCCGCTGCGGCAATGATGCCGTTGTGGATGTTCTTGTTGTCCGACACCATGGCGACCTCAACCCGGATGCCCTCTTCGACGCCAACCGTGTTGTTGAAAACATCGATGAGATCGTTGAGCGGAGAATCTGTCTGGCCACCGTAGACGTGCCAGATGGTGATGGTAGTCGGCTGGTTGCTCGGCGAGCGGACGCAGCCGGCATCGAGCAACAGCCCGCAGGCGAGCGCCAACGAAAGAATGATGCCGACCATCCTTCTCATACGCACAACCCCCATTCATATCGTTGCATGCAGCAGATAGGAAAAAGATCGAGTCTCACGGCTTATTATGCCAGCAAAACATTGTCCGCGCATCGACTTGCAGAACCGAAGTATTCGATTTAGGCCCTTTGATTCAGAAATCATGCGATTGAACTGCGGTTGTACAATAAGACAGCGACACTACTCAATTTAAGTATTTTTCTTTTGCCCCGAGAAAATACACAACGAGGTAATGGATTAGCAGACTTTCGAAGTGTATCAATAGCGGTGTGAGGCAACCGTCTCACGAACAAAACGTTCGAACTGAGGAGGACGGAAATCATGAAGAGACTGTTATCAATCACCGCGCTGGCGCTCGTAATCGCTTTGAGCCTTGCGTTTACCGGCTGCAGCGGCGCGCAGAAAGACGCTTCGGCGTACTTCCAGGGAAGCTGGAAGATGACGAACGTAGCAGGCGCAACCGAAGACGACATTGCGGCCATGGAGGCGTTCGGCATGAACGTCGTACTCGACCTCAACGAAGACAAAACTGCTGTTCTTGATGTGATGGGCGAGGAAATATCGGGCACTTGGGAAGCAAAGAGCAGTACCGAGCTCACGCTGACCATCGAAGGCAGTTCCGTAACGGGCAAACTGAATGGCGAAGAGCTTACGATTGCTGTTGATGGCGAGGAGATGACCTTCCAGAAGGTCATCGCAGAAGAGGCAGCGAAGATCAAAGAAGATGCCGCGAGCATGGAGGGCATCCTTAGTGACGAGGGAGATGACGCTACTTCTGCCGACAGCGGAGTGACCTACGATGCCTCCTTCACTCCCGTCACCGTTGTTGACGACGACATGTGGACGATTGACGTCGTGGCGAAGAAGAGCGACGAATGGGAAGGCCCGGGCTACGTTGTTGACGTGAACAATAAATCCGACAAGTCCATCTACGTAACGGTTCCCTCTGATGCGTGCTCCGTCAATGGCAAGATGGTCGATTTCTGGGGCGGCGAAGTCGTATTGCCTGGCAAGCTGGCAGAGGGCGCGTTCTTCTATGCCGATTCCGATGATATCGCAAGCGTTAGCGAAATGACGAACGTCGAGATGGTTATTGAGGTCTGGGATAATGACACTTACGAGACGCTGGCATCTTACGACGTAACGTTGAACTAGCAATTGCGGCTGCCGCCTTTCTTCTGGGCAGTTGCAGATGAAGCATGAGTTCTTATGAAGACCGGCTCTTCCACTTGACCTGACGATACCGAGCAGATCCGGAAAACACCGGATCTGCTCTGTCATTCAGCTCATCTGCACATCGCCGGGCGGCTGAAGCAAACGCGATTCAAGATTGAGCAACGCTACGGCCTGCCTATCAAATCAAACCAGCAGGGCTGCGATCGCCGGACCCATTAGCGGCCCCCATCGCTTTGGTATTTGAAAAAGCTGCTGAGATCCCCCCGCTCGTTTCTCCGTCTTCGGCTTTCCGAAAAGAAACATCTCTTCTTTGATATTTGGATAGATTATTGGGAATGGACGGGTAAGCAGCAAACGAGAGGGGTGTTTTTCGGTTCTATTCGGTTCTATTCGCCCCATCGGAGGGGCGCGAGAGGATTTTTCTACGAAGGGAGGAGGACGCGAAGCTTTGCGTTCGCAATATGGAATCGCAGGATCGCCGATTGGCAGGGTTTTGGGTTAGTGACCCTGGCGTTTCACGGGGTTTCCCAGGTTGCAGGTTGTTCCACGGTATTTTAGCCAAATAATTAGCCCATATTCGCCCACATAGAGCTGCTCAAGAGAATAAATATGGTCAGAGATTACGTTCCGACCTGGTGTTTTATTGGTCGCGAGGGCTGCATTCGAGCCAACGACCTTCAGGCTATGACCCGAAGCGCTGGTATGACCGAGCTCGTCTGCCGTACGGGGGTCGAGCAAAAGTGTTTCGTGGCGCGTCCTCGAAAGGGGCGCGCCACAATAGCCGACGATCTTGTGAAGCCATGCGGGGAATTCAGTCCGATCTGGGAAGGTTAACCTCGGTCTTCTGCCTTATACCTTATGCCCCTTCGCGAGAGAACCATCTGCCGTCTTCCCACCAGACGTCCTTCTCTGATCCTCCGACCTTGAGCGAGTAGTGGACGACAAAACTTCCGAACAACTCCCCGCCGTACTCGCGTTTGCGCAGGATGTTTCCGACGTTCCAGACTCTCCCGCCAGGGAGCAGCACCTTGCCTACTGTCCCTCTTGCGATGGATGCGCGCGAGGAGACCCCAAACACGACGGGGTCGGCATATTGGTCCTGCTCCAAAGGGATGCCATTTATGCCAGCGAGAGACTTCCTTTTCGATACCACCATGCCGCAATCCTTCTCTCAACAAGCATATGTTTGCATCATAATACGAATGCTTTTCGCATAGCCCATCTTCCTCCGCGTCTCTGACGTCAATAAATGTGATGGAACGGGCGTTCGAGCAAAATTGGTTGCATTTTTCAGATGACCCCTGAACAAACGTAGCCAGGTGACTCCCGCATCGCTACATCCTTTCGTTGCCCTCATGTGTTCCCAAAATGGGAACAACCCGCCCTATAGTAGGCCCTTTTCCCCATACGTAGCAGGAGAATTGGTACGGTTTGCGACGATTCGAGAACCTCCAAGGGTTCGCGCCCCTGCGCCAGATGCCGGGAGCGAGCTCAGAGCAAGGAGACGGATGAACCAGGCCGATCTCATAGTCACGAGGATAGAGCGCGCCCGACAGGACCGCAGCATCAGCGTGGCCGAGCTCGCCCGCCGGATCGACGTGGGCAGGAAGCGCCTCTGGTACGTCCTCAACGGGCAGCACTCCATGCACGTCGATGAGTTCGTCCGCCTCTGCGCGGTCATAGATGTTTAACGTAAGCTTCCGATTGCTGGTTCACCATCGGTGCTTTTCGATCGTCCTCAAGAAAATACTTCAGGTTTCACCAAAAGAGGAAGACATGCCGACCACCACGATTGATCTTTCTTCTGATTTCAATGGATTATACAACCGTATTCTGCGCTATTTAAGGCTAAGTAGCGCTCTGAGGCAACAGTCGGCATTCGTTGTTATTCCTGAGCACATGAAAGCGACTGCAGCACAACAGCTACTTGCCAGCACGTTTGCCCGGTGGGATAATCCTCGCGTTTGCAAATATCGACAGGAACAGCCATGAAACTCTGCATTGGGATGGCTTCGGGAGCATACGGACGAGACGCTGACCGGAGCAGAGCCCGAGCAATCGTCGGCCGTGAAAACCCGCCTCAGGTTGTTTCGGCTTGCGCACATGAACGATGGGCACGAGAACGGGCAAGCGTCCGTTCTCTTTTTGTATTCACCCCCATCGAAAGGCTTTCCATGTCAGTATCCGCAGATCATGCGCCGTCCCTTCTGGAAGGCAGCGCCGCGCTTTCGTCGCATCCCTCGGGGTCGCCCTGCTGGGCACGCCGAAGCTGGCCCTTGCGAACTCTCTCATCGACGCCTTCATCATGAGGATGGGGCTAACCTGGCTCCTGGCGGCCCCCTTGGGCTGCGGATTCATCGGAATCTATGCGGCGCAGGCAGCGGCGCCGGCTCCGCCCGCCCTCATCGGCTTCGCTTACCTCCGGCTATGGGCGAGAGGAAACTCGCCCGAGAAGCGATTGCCCTAGCCCCCGAGAGTTTCGACCTTTAAGTCACGAGTAGGTCAGAGGAACGGTTCCCTTGGCTCGCCCTTCATCATCCCAGCGACTTCAGGCATTCCACCGCATTCGCGATCCATTCCGTGGCGGCTTCCAGGCGGTAGTCGGTGAAGCCGGCCTCAACGAGAAGCTGGCGGACGGTGCGCTCGTCCACGTCGAGGTTCAGCAGGTCGCCGAAGCGCACGCCCTTAGCGGCAATGTCGCGAGCGTGGTCCCAGTAGGTGCCGACGTAGCCGAAGGTGGTGGCGAAGGCGCGCGGGTCGGCGGCGGCCTTCCGCGCGAAGGACTCGGTGTCCTCGTAGAAGAGGCTACGTCCATTGTCGTAGAGCGGGTAGAACACCTCGCCGCCCTCAGTCACCAGCACGGCGATATTCGACAGGTGTCGGTCGTCCTGGCGCGTGATGAAGTCGAAGGCGATCATGCGGTAGAGGTCGTCGGCGTACTGGGGGCGCACGGCCAGCAGGTTCTCCAGCTCGTTCTCGCCGCGCGGGCCATCGAACAAACGGCGCATGTGCACCAGGTACTCGCAGGTGAAGTCGTACTCGAATGCGCTGAACACCGCGTCGTCGCCGAAGCGCCACGCGCGGCAGCAGGGCATGCCCAGCATCTCGGCCAACAGGGACGCAGCCACCTCCGACTCGACGTCGGTGGAAAGAGGGCTGATGCGCTGCTTCACGATGCCGTAGGCGCCCTGGCTCGCCCCGTAGCGCTTCACGTTCGCACCCTCCGGCGTATCGACGCTGTCTCCCGCCGCATCGGTGCGCTGCAGGAAGATGGCGTCGAAGACCTCCGTGGCCGCCTCGGCCATGGAAGCATCGGGGGTCGAGGCCAGCCACAGCTCGTCGCGGGGGTTGATGGCGCGAGTGGCATCGGCGATCTTGAACACGTCGTACTCCGACAGGCCGCAACGGAACAGAAGACGCTCGATGTCGCGGCGGGCCGGACTCATGATGCGCTCGGAGAGGAACTGCAGGAACTGGTCGGGCGTCCAGGACGTTTGGCCGTGGGTGTACAGGCCGACCGTCGTGTTGAAGCGCGGCTCCGCGAAGCGCACCGATAAGTCGGGCACGACGAGGCCGACGACATCGTCGTTCCATTTGAGGTATCGGAAGGCTGCATCCATTGGGGTCTCGTTTCGCGCAAGGACGTTGCACTATGCGAGATTATCTCCAAAGAGCGGCCATCCGCGCCCCAAACCGTATCCGCGTCAAAAAAAAAGACCCCGCCGGAAGGCAGGGTCGGGAAGTTCATGGAGCGGGCGACGGGACTCGAACCCGCGAATACAAGCTTGGGAAGCTATTTCCATCCCGAGCTCCATTTCCGAGAAAACCGCTCGTCACCTGCAAAATCGCTTTTAGAGTTTAGCGCATGGCGAGAAGTTCGTCAAAAAGTTCGTCAAATTTCAACTGTTTTCAAAACTGGACATCTGCAAGAGAAAAATCGAAGGGCACCGACAAACGCCGATGCCCTTCGTTGATTGCTGGAGCGGGCGACGGGACTCGAACCCGCGGTACAGGCTTGGGAAGCCTGGGCCTTACCACTTGGCGACGCCCGCAATTCATTCGCTGACTAAACGCAGCGCTTGAATTATAACGCATCCCAAGCAAAACGCAGCGGAATACAAAAGTTCCAAAACTATGCGGCCTGCGGCAGCGATTCGAGCCGTGAGACGTACCTGTTGGATAGCTCCCTGCTTGTCGAGGGGATGTAGCCCACATAGAGGTCGAGCGTATAGGACGGCGACGCGTGTCCGAGGATGACGGAGATGGTCTTGATGTTCTCGCCGCGAGCGAGGTTGATGGTGGCGAACGTATGCCGCAGCGCGTAGGGGCGCACGCCCTCGAACCCCACCTTCTCCACGAACCTTTGCCACTGCTTCTTGAACACGTTGTAGGTGAGGGGCTTGTCAAGTTCTCCCACGAGAGGCGTGCTTGGGCCGGGCCTGATGCCCATGGCGCGCAGGCGTCTGCTCTTCTCCTCTATCCATCTGCCTATCTCGCGGGAGGTGTAATCGTCGATAGGAACCGTGCGGTACGACGAATCGGACTTCGTATACTCAACGATTTCCGCCGTCCCGTGTTCGAGCGACCCGGTGATTCTCGCCGAAGGGACGCCGCCGACGTTGACGCCGCCCATCTTCAAAGCGAGTGCTTCCTCGGGGCGCATCCCGCTGGAGAAAAGGGCGAGGCACGCCACCTTGAAAGGCGACAGGGGAAGCGCCTTCACTTCATGGAGGAACCGCGCCGCATCCTCCTCCATGAGAGGGTCGATGAGCGGGCGGCTCTTCTTGAAGTTCTTGGAGAGGAAGCGCGCCTTCGCCACGTTCTTCTGCACGAGCTCCCTATCCAGCGCGTCGTTGAGGATCTCGCGGCAGAATTTGAGGATTTTGTGCTGCATATCGGGCCCGGCAACGCGCGGGGAGCCGAGCGGCTTCTTCTTCCGCCGATTCCCCTCGCGCACCGCCTGCTCGCGTTTCCTTTTCCATTCCTCCACGCGCTCGTTTGCCCACCGCCGCGAAATCTCGGGCACCTGAAGCAGGCATCGCTCCACGTCCATCGCCGTCAAATCGCGAAGGGGGATAAGCCCTATTACCTCACGCAGGTACTCGGCGTATCGCCGCTCGTTGGCTAGGGTTTGCCTTCCTATGGCCCCATTGCTGCGGAGCGCAATGTAACGCTCAACGTACTCTCCGAAAGGCGTTGCGGGACTCAGCGGTGAAACGTCTTGCGCCCCAATGCCCACCCCCGTCGTCCTATCTTCAAGCATTCTGTTGGCATCTTCCTCGAACTCGGCGATGCGCGCCCTGAGTTCTTCGCGCTTGTTGCGGGCGAACACCGTCCGCGACAGCTTCTTGCGCCCCATGACCCCCTGGAACTCGGTGGGCACTCTGATGCGCAGTTCGTAGGCGGTCGCTTTCGGGTCGTCGCGCTTCCTGCGGGGAAGCCCCTTCGCCTTCCTCGCCTCATCGAGATCCACGGGCTTGTCGCATTTGAGCGTCTTCGTCATTCTCTCCTCCATCTTCGCGCCTGTTCAGATAGCGCAGGAGGCAGAGCTTGGGAACCAGCCACTTCGACCCGAACTTGACCCCGCGCATCTCGCCCGCCGCCAACAGCTTCCTCACGCCCTGCGACGTGAGGCCCGTGAACTCGGCTATCTGGCAGGGGGTCATCATGTAGGGGTACGGTTCGAGCGCGGGCAGGAACAGCCCGCCAGGGTCGGCCCCGCAAAGCGCCTCGTCGTCAAACGCCGCCTCCGCGCGACGCTCATAATGAGCCATTTCGGCAGAGCGCGAAACGATGCGATTTTCCGCATCGCATGCTTGACAAGGGACGAAAGGCCGCGCGGTCATCTCCTCACGACCTTGTAGTCGTAGCCTGTGCGGGTATTGCAGATGGTGCAGGGCTCGCGTTGCTCCTGCTCGAAGTCCGCGCGCCACACCAGGTAGTCGTCCGAGTCGCAGAACGTCTGATGGCACTTCCTGCACAGCGTGAGCAGCATGAAGTCGTCTCCCGGCCCTTTGAGCCCCAGGCTCACGGCGAGTGCAGCGTCCACAAGCCTCATCTGCTCGGCGCCGATGTGCCCCGCCCTCCCGCGCAGGCGCAGCTTGTCGATGGTGCGCAGCTGCTCCAGGAGGGCGACCGAGCCCTCCCTGAGCCCGGCCGACGCGGGCACGGGTACGTGCACGGGGAGGTTCGCCTTGGGCTTGCCGGTTATGGCGGCGACGATGATAGTTTTGCTGCGCCTGTTGCCCGCATCGTTTTGCACGACGAGGACGGGACGCGTGCCTCCCTGCTCGCATCCCAGAACGGGGTCGAGGAAAGCGAAAAACACATCGCCCCTGCGCGGATGGTCGTCCATGAGGCACCTCCTTCGTTTCGATATGTAACTGCGGCCGAGAGTCGGGGTCGTCCGACCCGCGGCCGCCTGAAACGCCGCTTCCGCGGCTCCCGCTCGCCCACGAGGCCCCTCATGGCGTGGCGCGCTCTTGACCTTGCAAGGGCGGGCGGGGG